>CADBDE010000011.1 GCA_902793375.1 uncultured Erysipelotrichaceae bacterium
TATGTCTAGTTTAAATCAACTTATTTCAGAAATTATTTCAATAACTGGAACTCCAAATAATGTTCCTGTTAGACGAAATATTAAGTATGCTATATTGCATACTCGTAATGAGCTTATAAGACAAAGTTATGGAAATCATAGATATGTTGATAAAGGTTTAGAACAAAGATTTAGAATTTCCATAATCGATGTTCCTGACGGAGATTTATTTGATACTGATAATTTGGGACTCCCCGTAAGGAAAAGAACTACATTTAAAGTGCCTAAACCTGTTAGGCTTGATAATAATCTTCCTTTCCAAAGTGTTCGTACTGCTGGATATAACGGAAAAGAGATTGCTTTTGTAAGAGAACCTAGTGCTAAATATTATAAACATTTGCCAGGTTTTTGCTCTCAACATTGTTATGATTATATCAATGGATATATTTATATTTTTGGTGATGCTGATTATATTCCTGCTTTAGGTGCTATAATTATAGAATCACCTTTTGAAATGCCTCATTTAATTCCTGAAGAAACTGTTGAGAGTTTTAAAGATATAAGTGAATATGACCCTATTGATAACGAAACTATTTATGATGATGATGAATTTCTACTACCTGAAGATATGGTAGAACAAATTAAAGCTCTTATTGTAGAAAGAAATGTTTTAAATAGTGTTCGTGAAACTAATGAAACTCCAAAAAGAAACTTAATTAAATAACTATGAAATTACCATCCGCTGATTATTCTGCTGGTAAATATTTAGAAAGGTATCTAAATGTTTGTGCTATTAGGAGAAATGAAATAGCAATAGACTTATCAAAAGCTCAAGAGCATATTGCTGAAGCTAAAGAAGAATTAACTCCTAATATAGATAAAATAAATGATTTAGCAGAAGTTTGTATAGAAGATTCTATAGAATATACAAAAGAACAAGTTGTTGAAAATTCATTAACTGAACAATTAATAACTAGTGCTATTTTTAAAGCTGTTAAAGCTGAAGATAGAGAAGTTTTAAAAACTGCGATAAAATATTTTAATGCTTTAAGAGAATACAATGATTGTAAAAATAAGATATTACATATTGATAATGTAGTTAAACGATTTAAAGCTAAAGGTGCTGAATTTAGAAAAATATTATATCATTATTATGGATGCGGCTTTACAAAATGTTTAACTGAAGGTTATGGATATAAATTTAATAATAATCTTGGTTATGTAATGATTAAGAATATAAAAGATGGTAAAAAACAAAGATTGGATTGGGCTAAAACTAATGCTAATAAAAAGAAGTTTCAAGAACTTGGTTATAAATTGAAGACTAAAGATAATCCTAATGGTGTAGATTATAGAGTATATATTAGAGTTGAACAACATAAAGAATTATTCTTTTTTGGTCAATTCTTTAATAATTTAGATTTTTGTATTGAACTAACTGAATATGTTGGTAAAACTTTAGTAAATGCTAGAGAACAATATAAAAATGCAAAAAATCCACAAGAAATACTTAGTACTGTAGATACTAGTATGAATTTTAAAGCTAAATTATCTTTATGTCTTGAAAAATTTCCTGGATTAAGACTTAAATATAATCGAGGAGATTATCAGAAATATAAAGCATTTATTAAAAATAAAACAATTAAAGTTAAATATAGAAATGAGTAATAATACTACTGTTGGTATTGAAAGGATTATCGCTAAGATAGATAATGATTTTAATCTTGACAATAGTGATTGGATACCTAGAGTTGCTGCATGGTGTATTGATGCTATGTCGCAACTCGATGTGCTTAATAAAGTTAAAAAAAGAAAAAGACTTGAAGTACATAATCGTATTGCTGTAAATAATTGTAATATTGTTGATGATGATTTAGAAGTATATGATGAGAATGGTTGTAAAGTAGATAGATTAGAAGATAAAAATTGTGGTTGCTTGTATCCAGCAGAAGATGATGATAATAGTAATAAAGACGATGATTGTAAAACTAATGGTGCTAGAACATTAGAGTATGGTGTAGAACATCCTTATAACTATGTTACAGAAGCTGTTCACACTAATGATTATGACCCACGAAATTGGCATGCTACTAGAACTATTCAAGTTCAAAGTCCTTACAGTGTTAAAAGAAGAAGTCGTAGCAATAAAGATTATGGACACAATTTTACTAAATTAGATGATAAACGAATTGAATTAGGATTTGATACAAGTTTTATAACTATTGTAAATAAAGAAGTAGAAACTAAATATAGTGATACTTATAAAATTGAGCTTCCAGTAATTCCAGATAATGGTTTATTGCTAGAGGCTCTTGCTTATTATTGCGTATATAAGTTTTTATGTCGTGGATATAAGCATCCTGTATTTAATCTTAATGCTAGTCAATATGGTACTAATCCATATTTTGAATGGATTAGACTTAAAGATCAAGCTAAACGAAGTGTTCTTAATGATAAAATAGATATTGATAAAGCTAGTTTTAGGTCATATTTCTTTGATAGCACTTTTCCTAAAAAATAAAATATTATGGTTGAAATTGTAAAACAACTTAATATAAATAGGCATCCTCGTGATTGTTCAGACTATAGTCTTGTTAGTGCAGGTAATATGAAACTTACACATGATAAACATAGTCTAACAAATGAGGAAGGAATTGAAAATAATTCTGTTATTAAAACAGCTATAGGTAATTCTATTATTGTTGGTATAATACCTACTTCTACAGAACTTGTTATTTTTACAAATACAAATAAAATATATAGATATAACGAAAGAACAAATACTTGTACTTTAGTTAATAGTAAATGGACTTGGTCTGGCGGTAAAATAAAAGGAACTTATACAACAAATGTAAATAATGATTTAATTATTGCTGTAGCTGAATATGATAAGCATGATAAATATAATACATCCTTTACGGGGAATCCCAAATATAATGGTGATGTGCCTTTAAAAATCATTAATCTTGATGATTCTGATGATATATTTATTGCAGGAAATTTAGCGTATGCTGCTTGTCCTATTGTTCCCTATGCTATAGCTACTTCTTTTGATTATAAAAATGGATATAGTTACAAAGGTTATTATGAATTTTATATTCGTTATAAAATAAGTAACAATAATTATACTCAATGGTATCTTATTAATGGTAAGCCTTTAGTAGATGTTACATCGCTTAAACAGATAATGAGTTATGTTGTTACTGATAGATTTAATGAAGTAATTAGAAATAAAACAAGACTTACTAAATATTCTAGTGTAAGTAATGGTCATTATGATTTTGTATCAGAAGATAAAGATTTTTGTTCTGTTACTCTAGAAGTAAATCTTGATTTCATTAAAAATGCTGGTTGTCCAAACTATTCAGAATATCAATTAGCTTATGTTGTAACAAGTAAAACTTATAATAAATGTTATAGAACTGATGATATTTCTATAAGTGAAACAAGTTATATTGTAAATCCTAAAACTGAAATAGAACAGTCCTCTGATGAACTTGTTTTAGATTATTATAATTATTATAATGTAAGACAAATAACTAATTATAAAAATAGGGTTTATATTGCTGATTATAAAGAACATTCTTTAAATCCTAAAAATATGTCTGCTTATTTAAGTGGTATTACTTTGGGATGTAAAGAAGTAGATGCTATAACAGGTAGCGATGAAGGTGGTGGAGAAACTACTACTTATTGGAGAGGAACAATTAATTATGCTGGAGGTAATGCCCAAGTAGAAGATCCAACTGCTCATGTTCAGTTAGTAGAAGCAACTATTGATGGTGTAGATTATTTAGCTTATCCTTGTCAAAATATAACATCCTCATACACAGAACTTGTTATTCATACAAATGATGGAGATATTACAACAAGAACTTCTATGGCTTATATCTTATTTGATAAAAGTCATCTTCTTGCAAGTGGTGATGGATATGCTGTAATTGTTGGACAAAATGCTTCATATAATAGATTAGGAACATATAGTGGAAGTGGTATTGAAATTGTAAATAATGTTAATTATATAACTGTTACAGGTTATCAAACAGAAGGTGGTACTGACCAACAATTTTCAATTAATGCTTTTCAAGGTAACTTTGAAGAACTGATTGGTGTTATTGACCCTAATACTGGAGGTCCAATACCTACAGCTACTGGAGAAGCTACAGCTACTCAACCTAAAGATTTATTAAATAATTATCTTATTCCTGACGAAAATTATGATTTTTATATTAATTTTGTTGATATGTTTGGTCATATTAGTACAGGAATGAAATTAGATCCAGATGTTGTAGATACAGATAATAATTTCTATCATAATACAAATAATAACGGAGATAAGTATTTTACAACTAAAATACCTGCTAGTGGTTTAAAAGGTTATAGATTTACTATAGAATCAGCAAATGCTCTTAGTGGAGATTATATTGCTGCTTTTATTAGTTATAGAAAGTTTGAGAAAAAGAATAAACTTACAGGTATCTCTTACGGGGGAACTAGATTTGCTAATGGTGTTATTAATTATGAAGATAGAGTAGATATTGGTGTAGATTCTGCTAAAAAATTATATGCAGCTAATCCAACTGATTGGCATAATCTTTTATATAATACTTATAAAGCATTAGCTGGCGATGAAGTACAATATAGAAAATATAAAAGCTATTTTATTGAAAAAGGTTTAAATCCTTATAGCGGTATAACTCGAAATATCATACCAGAAATAAAAGTAGCTAATTCTGCTACAGCTGATAATATAGGTAGAGAAAGTTATATAAGAATTGCTAATTTAAAAGAAACTGATAGCTATAAGCCTTCAGATATTGCTGGTGTTAATCTTGTAACTTTGTTTAATGATAATCTTAATCCTTATGCTAATTCTGATAGAGAATTAATTCCTACAGCTTGCATTATAACAAATGATAAAGTTTATGATAACAATACAGGTTATAATGGATTTCTAGCATTTGACTCTGTTATAGTTTACTATGACGGAGGTTTTGTGTTAAATGGAACTGAGGGAAATATTTATAATGCTCTAGGAAATCAAGTTATTAGTAATGATATTTTATTATATCCTGAAGGAACTCCTGCTGTTCAAATCGGAGATACTAAAAGTAACACTAATAGTCATCCGTATGTTTGTTATATTTTTGCTTATTTCTGGGATTATCCTCTTCATGTAAGAGTATTTAATAATGCTCCTAGAGTAACAATGGCTGTTCCTGATGAAGAAGTTACTAATGCAGACGAAGGACAAGTAAAACATGTAGTTCAAACTATTGTAGAACCTAAAGATAGTATTGATTTATTTAAATATCCTCATCCTAATAAATCTGATGTTGGCAGTTTTAAAACACTTATAAGTTATAACGAAGAAGCATTAGATGTAACAGAATATGGTAAGACTGTTCGCAGAAGTGATGTTTTAGCAGACGAAACTGAAAATATCGCTTGGCGTAGATTCCCCGTAGAGGGATATAAAAACATTATTGAAAACAAAGGAATTATTACTAATCTTCTTGGACTTGGTTATTATTTCTTTGTACATACTGAGCATAGTTTGTTTATGTTTGATATTGATGCTGCTATTCATACAGAAAATCAAGATATTAAAATGTATCAACCTGATGTATTTGAAGTTGATTATAAAGAAATATTTACTTCAGAAAAAGGTTATGGTGGATTGCAAGATGATTTAGCTTGGTGTTCTGGTGAATTTGGATATATCTTTTATAATAATGACAATCATAGATTTTATCGTTTTGATGGTGATAAACTTGTTGATATAGATACTATGATTGTGAATTATTTATTACATAATAAACCTACTAATGTTAGATTTGCTGTAGATAGATTAAATAGTAGAATATTAATAAAAATGTATGATGGTACTGATAAAACTATAAGTTATGATTATCTTTTAAATAGTTTTGTTAGTTGGCATAATTATAGTTTTTATCAAGCATTTAATACAAAAGTTAAAACATATTATATATACAATAATCTCAATAATGTTGCTCAATACTCTCAAAAGAATTATGGTAATTATGTAAATTATGTTGCAAATAATTTTATACCTTTGCTAGTTAGTGGTACACAATGTAATTGTAATATTGATATAATTGTTAATACTGAATATGAAGCATTAAAAATGCTAGAATTTATTTCATATAATTGCCGTAAAGAAAATAATGCTTATAATACTGCTGAAATTCAAGATAGAAATATTAGACTATTCCCATTTAGTGGTAATAAATTAAGAATATATAATGAAGATTGTGATAGTTTGGAAATGAATATTGAAACAACTAATGCTAGTTTTAATAGATTGGAAAATTATAAAAAACCTTATTACGAATTAGCTAAATGGAATTTTAATTATTTTAGAGATAAAATACCAACACATCCTACAACAAATGGTAGTGATAAACTTAGAAGATTATTTGGTAATTATATTATATTTAAATTTACTTTTGTTAATGACGGTAATAAGATAGAATTTGAGAGTTTAGATTGTAAATTTAGTTTAAATAGATAATATGGAAAAATTTCATGGAAGACAAAAAGCTTTTCTTGGTGCTTTACTTGGTGGAGTAGGGGCTGTTGCAGGTAGTATTATACCTGGTGTAGGAACTGCATTAGGTGGTGCAATAGGTTCAGCTGTTGGAGGAATTGCTGATTCTGCAATTAATGCCAATAAACAAAGAAAAGCTGCAAATAGTCAAGCGAGAGCACAGCAATATCAAGTTAATATTAAAGAAGCTGAAAGTTTAAATAATGCACTTGCTAATACAGAATATCAAAAGAATTTTAGAGATAGATTTACATTTGGTTTAGGTGGTAGAGTTAGAACTGATAATATGAATAATACACCTAAACCAGCTGTAATATTTAAAGACAGGACACCAAAATTACAAGTAGGTGGCTATGTAAGGTAATTTCAACCGCTACAAGCGATTTTCTATACAAAGTAATACTAACTATCAGCTTTAAAAGAAAATGGCTTGTAGGGCTTTAAATTAAGTCATTTCATACAAATATATAGAAAATGTCAAATTTAATTACAAGAAACGGAAAACCTAATGTTATTAGAGGAGGTATTGCTAGACAATTTGCTCCAGGTTTATTTTATATGAATGGTAGAACTCATGCTAAAGGAGGTATTGATATTGGTAAAAATCCTAGAACTGGAGTTGAAGTAGAAAATGGGGAAGTTGTTCAATTAAATAAAAATGGTATGAGAGTGTTTAGTGCTATGCCATTCCTTACGGGGGAATCCCCTGCTAGTCTTGTTGCTAATGGTGCAGACCCAGATATTGTTTTTGCTGCACAAGAGAATTTTAAAGATAGATTTGGAATTAATGATGATGGTACAATGAAAGCTGAATATGGTTTAAAAGTAAGTACTAGAGGTGATGATGATAATAAATATATGACTTTTAAACGCATGATTAATACTTTAGGTAAATTATATTATGATGCTAAAGTTAAGGCTGCAAACAAAAATAATGTTGATGAAGAAACTATTTCTTATTATCCTTCATTAGAAACTGTACAATATATTAAAGGTAAAGAAGCATTTAGACCTAATATTTATCACGATGGTAAAGGTATTCCTACAATAGGATATGGTACTACTCAAAGTACTAAAGCTGGCAAAAATGCTTTTAAACTTTATGGAAAAACAGGAATGACTGAAGAACAAGCAAGTTCTGTTTTTAATGAAACTGTTAGAGAAATGCTACCAAATTTTATTTCTGCTACTCCTAATTTTAATAGATTAAATGATAATCAAAGAAATGCTCTTTTTAGTTATTATTATAATGTTGGACATGGTGGTTATACTAGAAAGAGTCCTAAATTACAACAAGCATTAAAAGATTTTAATCTTGATGAAGTTGTTAATCAAATGGATTTTGGATATTATGATACTAAAAATTCTGGTCTTAGAAAAAGAAGAGATGAAGAAAGAGCTTTGTTTAATATGAAAAGTATGGGCGGACAAACAAATAAAAATATAGCTGTTCAGATTCCTAAATCTCAAATTAAGATAATTAGAAAAATTAATTCTTCTAAAGCTAATTTTGTTGATATTAAAAAATCCTAATCGTAAATATATCAAAGATTGGGAATCAAATAAAGTTGCTACTCATAAACTTGGAGTGGGAAATGATATAAATGATAATGTTTATATATATCCAGAGGTTCAAGAAATTGATGGAAAACTTATTGATTTTACAAGACCTCCTTATCATATTTTTGCTGGACAAGATTCTGCTGAACAGAGAGGCGATACTGTAAGAGTTGATAATATAGATGATGCTATTGAATTTACACAAAATTATAAAAAATATTATCCAAATTTTGAGTATAAAATGGGTGTTCAAGAATTTGCAAGTAAAGTATTAGCAAATAAAGAAGATTATAGTCCTGCTATGGTTAAAAAAGCTAATTTTGCTAGAAATGCTAGTAGATGGAAAAAACCTGTTGGAGGTATTATTTCTATTAACGGTAATGTTAAAAATGGTTTAGTTTATACAGGCAGAGCTAAAGCTCCTTATGGAATAGGAAGATTCTTGTACGCTGAACCTAGTATATATGGTGCTTATTCTACAAATAAACCTGCTTTTACAATGCTAGGTATGCGTCCTGGATGGAGTCATACTTATAATGAACCTATTAATCCATTAGCAGATTTTGTTGTACCTAAAATAAATTTAACAGATGCTGAAAAAAAAGCTATGGATGAGGTATTAAATCCTGTAGGTATTAGTGGTCAACGAGCACGCACTACAACAAGGACTTCTACAAATGGACAATCACAATCTGTTGCAGATACCCCCGTATGGGATGATATTTTTAACGAAACTGTTATTGGTGAACGACCTGCTGTAAGTCCTAGAACTGGTAGACTTTCTGATAATTATAAATTAACTATTCCTGATAGAATAATCAGGGGTGGTGAAATTACTCCTCCTGAATATAGAGCAGATATTACTAATGGTTATATTGATGGAAATTTTGATGGAGAAGTATCTAAAGATAGACAACCTGAAACAGATACTACAGGTGGTGGATTTAATTTAAAAGATCCTGCTATTATTGGTGCTGGTATAAATATGTTAGGTACTCTTGGTAGTTATTTAATAAATAAAAATATATTAAATAAAGCAAGACCTAAACCTACTAATGTTAGATTAACTGCTCAAAAACTTAAAACTAGATATAATATAAATCCTCAGTTAGATGAATTAAGAGAACAAGCTGCTGCTAATAATAGATTAATTAATAATAATACTGCTAGTTCAAGAACAGCTCTTGGTAGAATGAATTTGATTAATACTGCTCTTGGTAGAAGTCGTGCCGAACTTTATGGAAATAAAGAAAATAGAGAAACAGAATTAATTAATCAAGATATTCTTAATTCACAGAATGTTGGTAATCAGCAAGCTATTTATAATGCTCAACTTAGAGCTGATTATCAAAATAGATTAGATGATTTTAATAGGTTAAAACTTGCAAACAATAGTGCTTTATTTAGTGGACTTACTGGAGGTGTTAATAGTATTGTTGATGCTTTGTTAAGACAAAGATATTATAATAATACTATTGGCGCTATAGGTGCAAGAAATCCAAATGTAGATGCTAGAATATTTAGAGATGCTGGTGTCGATTGGAGTTTCATGTATCCATATTCTACTAGAAATCGTAGTTAATTAAATAATAATATTATGCCAAGTTACGGATATAGACAAAATTACAGTGATTTATTTTTCACTCCTACATATAATCAACCTGTAGCACCTATTGATTTAGAGCAATTAGCTACTAGTTATGATACTCTTCAAAAAAGACATGATACAGCTGTTACAACATTAAGTAACTATAAAGAAGCTTTATCTGAACTTGATTTAAATCCTGCTGAATCTGAATATATAAATAATCTTGCTACAGAACTTGATAGAAGTTTAGTAGATAATGCTAATTATAATAATTTAGGTTTTGGATTAAATGCTTTGATTAAACAATATGGAGATGTTATGTCTAATCAAGGTCTTCGTGGTAGATTAGATGCTCAAAAAAATTATAAAGCATATTTATCTAATCTTGAAGCTAATAAGACTCTTGATGAAGATACAAAAGCATATTATAGGGAACATAATAAATATTATTATAATCCTCAATTTGATGAACAAGGCAGAGAAATAAAAGGTGCAGAATGGCAACCTATTGAAAGAGAAACAGATACTGTTAATACAGCAGCATTAATGATACAAGCTATGCAGATGGCTGCTAAAGATTCTGGTGGTGGTGATACAGTTTATTTCAAAGATGCTAATGGTCAATGGACTACAAATATTGATGCTTCTGCCGATGGTATGCCATATTATAAAACTCATGGTACCTATGAGAAATTAACAAAAGAAAAAATTAAAGCTGCTTATGAAACAGTAATTGCTAATACTCCTGGAGCAATGGCTAGTCTTGAACAAGATTATAAAGTTCAAAATTGGAAATATGATAAAAATGGAGATATTGGTGTAGGACCAACAACTGACGAAAAAGGTGTAAAACTTAATTTTAAACAATATTTAGATAAAAGATTTGATGGTTTTTATCAGTCTGCTACATATACTAAATATACCAATACTTTTACTCCTTTAACAGGTTTAAGTCTTGAAGCTAAATTGGCTCAGCAAGCAGCAAAAGATGCTGCTAAAAATAACGGAGATTTTGCTAATATGATAGCTAATATGACAAATGTAACTCCTGGACGATATTATGTTAAACGAGATCAAGCTCTTCAAGGTGCTATTGGACAAAAAAGCGCATCACTTGAAAAGTTAAATAGTTTTGCTAAAAATGCAGGATTTGATTTTGATATAGCTAATGCTGATACTTCTTTTGATAAAATAGTTCAAAATTATAAAAATAATAAACAAGCTATACCTGATGAATTATATGATGCTTATCAAACTTATAAAACCTCAATAGATAAGATTAATCAAATACTTCCAGATGGATTATCTGATGATTATAAACAAAGATTGGAATGTATTTCAGCTTTGAATGTTGGTGCAGACTTATCTACTTTAAAAGATAATAATGGAAATTTAAACAAATATGTAGCTGAGTTTAGCAATTATATTAATTATTTATATAAAGATAATGATACATTTGAACTTCCAATTTATGGCAAAAATATTGATAAATTTGTAAGAGAAAATCCTAAATTTGAAAACGAGTATGGTATAAAATTACAATATAATGGTCAAAATAAGTTATTAGTTTTACCAAAAGAAAATGCTCAAAATATATATAAAGTAGCAAATGGTTTACAAGATTATTTCAGTAATTATAATTTTTCTGTTACTGGTGTTAGACCTAGAACTACAGCAACATCTTTATATAAAATTATAGGTTTATACAAACAAATAAATGAACCTGTTGAACTTATTTCATCAGAACAAACTTTAATCCCAACAAATAATGTTTCTATAGGAGATATTGCTGAAACTTGGGCAATAAATGCTGTTAATACTGGGAAATCTTCGGATATAGATAAAGCTAAAGAAAGTATTCAAGAGACATTATGGGGTAGTCTTACAAGTGGTATAAATAATAATTATGGAGCTAGAATTAATTTAGGATATGGTGTAGATAATAATCCTATGAATTATGCTACTACTGGCAATCAAAGAGAAGCAATGCTTAGATTACTTGAATTAGCTATATCATCCGATAAAGAAAATGTTGGTATAAATGTTGATCAAAATACTTTTAATACAACAGGTACAATAACATTTACTGATAAAATGCTTGAAGATAGTCATTTTACAGCACTTATGAAAGCTGCTGGCATTAATGAAAAAGCTATTAGTGTAACATTTATTGCTGATAATTTATTTAATAATCAAGTTAAAAATCAAATGCTTAAAGACCCTAACTATGGTAGTAAACTTCAATTTTTCGAAGATAAAGCTGCTGGTGTTAGAGAATTTACTTCTCCTATAGGAACTACAATTCAAACTGATGGAGAAAATTATTTATATGATGATGGATATGGGCAATATACGGTTAGTGAACAACAAGCTGTAAGTGCTTATACTGCTAATCAGATGTTTCATGATTTAGTTAAACTTTATGGAAATATTCTTGTTAGTAGCAATTCTAAACAACTTCCGCAACAATACGCTATTGGATTTGCAAATACTGTTTTGGATATAACAAAACGATTGTCACCGCAAGATAGTTCTGCTACAAGTTATAGTGAACTTTCTTCAGTAGGTAAAATACAATATCAAAAAATAGCTAATGCGTTAGACGCAGAAGTAGATAAATATTATTTAACAAATGAGTAATTATGCCAGATTTATTAACTGTTTTAAATAATGCTCAAAGTGAAGCTCCTGTCAATGCGGCAGGGGCTTCTCCTACTTATAATCCTTTTGAACAACTTAGAGAGGATTATTCTGAAAACGGATTAAGTAGAATACTTAATCAAGAAACTGGTGTTTCAAATACACCTTTAAAAGTGGATAATATAGATAAATATGTCCCTTACGGGGTATATTTTAATGACATAGATACTGAAGCTGACATGAATCGTGTCAGAGCAGAAAATCAATCTGTTGGTGAACAATTAGGTAGAATGCTTATTCAAACAGGTGCTGATAGAGTTGGTTTAGGTATACTTAGAGGTTTTAGTGATGTATTAGACCCAATATATTCTCTTATTTCTGATGATGAATTACAAGATTATAGTAATCCTGTTAGTGCTAAAATCGAAGAATGGCAAAATGCTATTCGTGATAGATATGAAATATATAGAAAAGACCCAAGTAAAGGTATAGATATATCTGATTTTGCTTGGTATATGAATGGACTTACTGATGTAGCTAGTACCGTTGCTTTATATGTTCCTGCTTGGGGAATTAGTAAAGCTGTAGGTTTAGCTGGAAAAGGTTTAAGTCTTGCTGGAAAAGCATTAAGAACTGCTGAAAGAGTAGGAGATGTTGGTTCAAAATTAGGTATTAGTGCTACAACTGCTAGAAATCTTAAAGAAGGTACAAAACTTTTAGGTCAAGCAGGTTTAATGAGAATTGGTGAAAATTATCAAGAAGCTCGTGAAGTATATAATGATATAAAAGATAATACAACACAATTACTTTCTAATATGTCTGCTGAAGAACGTGAAAAACTTTATAGTAGACGACCTGATTTTATTAATATGTCTGACGACGAAATTGCTACAAAACTTGCTGAAGATGGTGCTACTAATACTTTTATTGAAGATATGTTTCTTATAGGCTTTGATGCTTTACAATTAAGAGCAATAGGAAATATGTGGAAAGGATTTACTAATAGAGCCACAAATACTGCTATTAAAGAAGCTCAAGCTAATGCTGTAAGAGGATTAGCTGGAGAAACTGCTGAAACTGCTACTGAAGAAGGTTTTAGAGGTATTAGTAGAAAATTCTCTAAATATATACCAACATTCAATACTTTAAAAGATTATGTTGGAGAATGGACTGAAGGTCTTGAAGAAGCATATCAATATGTTGCTCAAACTCATAATACTGCTGTAGCAAAAAGTATTATAAATAATAAAGAACACATTCCTACTTTTAGTGATTATCTTACTGATAGTCAAATGTGGAATAGTGCTATTTGGGGTTTTATTGGTGGTGCTATGTTTCAAGGAATTATGACTGCTGGTCAATCCGCAGTTGATAAAATAATGAAACGAGAAGATGCTGGAACTAAAGCTAGGATTGAAGAAATTAATGGTAGACAAGCTATTCTAAATAATTTACTTCAAGATTTATCTGATGCTTATGAAAAACGAACTCCTAGATTAGATAACGAAGGCAATATTGTAAAGGATTCTAGAGGAGATACTATTTATGATGATTTAAGTGATGAAGAAGCTGCTCTTAGAGTTGAAGAAATTAAAAATAAATATATTCTTGATTTAGTTTATAATGCAGCTAATAAAGGCAACTATGATTTATTAAAAGATATGTTTAGTAGCAGACAAGCTAAGAAATATATTGATGATAATTTAAATAATCAAGAAAATTCAGAAGATTTTATTGCAGATGTTACTTCTAGAATGGATAGAGTATATAATACTTATCTTGAAGAACTAGAAAAAGCAGATTCTGCTGGCATAAAAAATCCTGGTACTGTTGAAAAAGTTGCTTATAGTAATGTTGTTAAAAGGAGTATGCTAAATGATTTAATTGATAGGGGTACAGCAATAAATGGACAAATTGATTCCCTTTACGGGGGATTAATAAATGGTGATACTTCTTCCCTTTCTCCTCTTGAACAAGGTATTCTTGCAGAAGCTGTTTCTGAATATAATGCTAAAGCTAGTCATAATATGCTTTCTAGTTATATTCAACAAATGGATACTAGAAAACAACAAAACGAACAATTACATAAAGCAGGTTTAATCGGTGATTTGGCTTTTGAAAGAGAACAAAAAAATATAGATGATACTGTTAACAAAGTTGCAGCACAATACGGAATAGTAAAAGATGGTAAAGTTTTAACAGATATAAATGAAATAAGAGAATTTATATCTAATCCTGATAATATTTTATTAAGTGGTACAATAGATACTATAGAGCAATATAGTAAAGATTTATTAGCAAATTTAAATAATAGCCAAGTAAATAAATTACAACAAAATATTCTTAAGAGTCAAGTAATTAATAAGAAAGAAGATTATCTTAAATCTGCTGAATATCACGAAAGACTTTATGAAGCTGCTAGAGAAGCGACATATCAGAGTGCTAAAAAAGCATTAGAAGATATTTATAATACTGCTGATAATATAGATGATGTTACAAATTATATTAAAACTAGAAATAGAGGAGGTTTAAGTGAACAAACAGCTAATGATATAACAACAGCTTATACAACAATGGCTAACTTTGTTAGCAGAGAACAAGACGAAGATGTTGAAAGAGATATAGATAATATTATAAAAGATGCTAAAGCAAAAAGAAATGCTCCAAGAGTTACTACTCCTCAAGGTGCTGTAACAACTCCAAAGCTAGATCTTAATGATAATGCTCAAGCTGCTACAAATCCTGGAACAAATACTACTCAAAGTAGTGTTGAAAATAATAATCCTGCTCCTGTAGTAGAACAAAATCCAGCTGTTGCAATTCCACAAACACCAACACCAGAAGAACAACTTGTTGCAGGTTCCCCCGTAGGGAATACATTAAATGATGACGAATCTCCTGCTCCTGACTTTGTAGAAAATAATAGTTTTGCTCAATTTGCAGAACAAGAACGACAAGAAGTTCGTAAAGAATTAGATATTCAGAAAAATGTTGCTAAAAGATTAAAAACTTATAAAGCAGAATTAAAAACTAGTAGTGCTTCTGAAATATATAATAAAATACGACCAGAATTAGTAAATGATTTTGGTAAAGATTTTGTTGATGAAAATGAAAGAACTATTAATAGTTTTATTGAGAGCGCAAAAGCTTTACTTAATCTTGGTATAGAACCTGGTGTGTTTAGGTCAGCTGTAGATTTTGGAGAAATTTTATTTAATCCTACAAACGATAATGTTTTAGCATTATTAGATGAATATGCAGCTACAAGAAAAATAAATACTTTTAATGATAAAATTCCTATAAGTCTTCGTTCATTAATTAGATATATTTATAATAAAAATAAAACTATAGATCCTACTGTTGCATATCAATTATATGAAAATATTAGAAATGGTTTAGCTGCTAGTAGAGGAAAATTTAATATACGAGAAAATTTAAAAAATAAATATACACTTGAAGATATTAAGACAATAATGTCTGAAAGTACAGAAGATCCTATTAAAATTGATTCTAGAATAAATTTAAATGCAGCAAACGAACCGTCTGCAAATTATGCTTTAGCTAAATTAAATGATGGTAGTCCTGTTACAGTTAGAAGAAATAAATATGGTAATGGTGTAGAATTTTTTGCTAGTGGTGCTAAAATAGGTTATAATATATTTAGAAAAACAAATGATGGTGTGGGATATAGTTACAAATCTCAAGATAAGATTGCAGGACAATCTTATTTTTCTTATAATTTATATAAAAATAACGGAGAATATAGTTCTACATTATTAGATGTTTTTGATATAATTATAAATAATAAGCCTGGCACATATAAAATAAATGGTCAAACTATAAATATAACAGAAAACGATATTAATGAATTTAGAAGTGTTTTAGAGCTTAAAGGAAAACACATAACTGATGATATTTATGAAACATTAAAGAAAAATAAAGTTGTTGAATATATTTTCACAGCTAATATGATACCTGATGTATCTAAAAATGTTATAGTTGGTAATAATGGTAAAATAGGCTTATTTGAAAGATTATCTAATATTTTACAATATCCTATAGATAATATTAGATTTGCTGATATTGACGATCCTTCTGTATTATTTGATAGTATTAAAGATTGGATTGCTAGAGAATATGAAAATTATGCTTATACTGAACAATTATTTAATAAATTACAAATTAATCCTATAGTTCAAATACCTGTAAAAAGTCTTAATAGAGGTAAACCTCAATATAGTACTAATTTTGATACTCAATTAGTAGATGCTATTCCTCAAAGACTTCACAATTCAGTACAAGTTGTAAGACTAATTAACGGAGATAAAGTTTCAGAAGATGGAAAACTTATTAGACAACATATCTCAGATAATGGAACTTCTTTACCTCATTATTTCCAAATAGCTTTACCTAATGGTACAAAATATCCAGAATTTGTTGATATATCGCAAGCAGAATGGACTAATGAAGGATATGGTAAAGCTATTGCTGATGAATTATACAATTTGTTTATAAAACATTTAAATAGTGAAGATGAAAATTCTTATGATGATTTATATAAACATTTAAAATCAATATTAGATATAGATGGTTTAATAATTGATAGTAAAATATATGAAGATAACGGAACTAAAGAAAATAATTATTCTAAGAAAATTATTATAGGTTCTCCTACTGACGAAAAAGCTAAAATAGTAATATATAAATATAATAAAGATAATAGTGTTGCTCATAATATATCTGTTAAAATAGATAATGCAGATAGTTATAATATATTATTAAAAGACAGTGAAGGAGTTAATAATATAATTAGAAATGCTATAACTCATATATTAACAGGTGCTAGATATAGTTTTCCTGCAGCTATTCTTGATTCTGGTATAAACGAAAATGTTAATGAATATATTAAAAAAACTGATACAGGATATGATTTAAAGATTGGAAGTATGTCAGAACATTATCCTACTTTTGCTAGTTTTATGATTGCAAATAAAACTGCCACAACCAATCTTAGAAAAATAACACATAAAAGAGGAAATCAAAGCGAAATAGAAGATAATTATGATTATTTTGATAATAATGGATTTGTACCTAATAATAGAGCCGCTGCAAGATTAACTCTTGAACCTAATGTTAATGAATATGAAGCTATTACTGAAGAAGAACTTAAACGCCGTGAAAATACTGAAACAAATAGAATAGATGAAATAAATAAAATTATTAATGAAGGTAACAAAGAGGCTTATGAAATTCAAACTTTTGTAAATACTGTTTCTCCTAATTTTGCTAAAGCTGTATTTGATAAAGAATATTATGGTGTTTCCTTACGGGGAATCTTACCTTCTGAAATTGATATTAAGCCTAATGAATTATATAATAATGAACAAAATACTTCTGGTTTATATAATCCTACTATTGGAAGAATAACTTTATTTAAGCCTTACTTTGATAAAATAACATCTAATAATGGTGCTTATCAAGCAATGAGAATATTGCTTCACGAAAGTATTCATAAACAGATTAAAGATAATTCTATTCCTATAAATACAGCTACGATGAATAGTCGTATTGGAGAAGTTTGGAACGCTTTACAGAAAGCAATTAATGATGTGAATAGTTCTGAATATAAAGATTTAAAAAATGCTTACGGTGATAATGTTCAAGCTGTAATTAATAATTTAAGAGATAATTTACAAACTATTATTGATAATACTGGAGGCAATATTGCAAGTAGAAACGAAGAACTTATTGTTGAAGCTATAACATCTAAAAATTTTAGTGATGTTTTAAATAATATAAATACTCCAAATGAAAAAGTTGGAGAGCCAAAAACTTTATTGCAAAAAATTTTGCAATTTATAAGAAATTTATTTAACTTTGGCAGAAACGGCAACAATAAGATAAAAGATGATACTCTTCTTGCTAAAGTATTTAATAGTTTTACTGAAGAAGTAAGTGCTATTGACCAAAACCCCGTAATGGATGATACAATAATTGAAGATTATAATGATGATGGCTATGATGATGGCTATGATGATAATGCTGCTTTACTTAGTAGTGTTGATTTTGATAATATAGAAATTCCAAATAAAAACGCTTTAGCCAGTATCTTATCCGTTTCCGAAAATGCCTCTATGACCGAAATGCTTGAGCGTGGTGAGCTTCAAATGCGTTGCGTATAGGGTAGTTCAATTTATATATTTAAATCGCTTGTAGGGCTTTAAAATGAGTCCTACAAGCAAAACTTTTTAGAACAACTTATGAAAGATTGTAGTATTAAACCTTATCAAGAAACAAAGGCTTGGGATGTTATTAAAGAGCTGGAACATAATGACGGTACAAGTGCTATAAAATTACTAAGTGCTGTTGTTTCAAAAGATTTTGTAGATTTTGTTAAAAAAGATGGTAGAGTTAATCTTGAAGTAGATAAAGTTAACTATGATTCTATAACAAATGCTTTTGAAGATGTTAATAAAAATACTGTAAAAAGTATTATTAGAAATTATAGAAAACAGAAATTTTTTGACCCAAAATATACTTCTACAATATCTGCATCTAGTGGTTTGTATACATTTGGTAGTAGAGAAGTTTTTGAAGATGCTAAGACTTTACTTTCAAATGTATTATTTAATATTTATTATAATGCTGACGAAAGAATTAGAAAAACTGAAGATTTTAGAAATGGAGCAATAAGAAAAGCTGTTAATCAGATAAATAGTAAAATAATAGATATTTATGCTGATATGACAAATGTTCCAAAAGATAATAAAACTAGAATAGCTTTTAAACAAAAAAACTTTTATAAACAAGTACCTACTTCAAAGGGTGTTCCTACTAGAACATTTGATTTTGATAGGTTTGCTTCAGTTGTTAATTATGTTTACGAAAAAGGAAACGATATACAAAAGAATTATGCTGATTTAGCATTAACATTGAATAGTTATAATATTGGTGATGATTCAATTAAAAGTTATTCTTCTAGATTTATGTCAGAAGTTTTAGCAAATAAAAAGATTTCTCAATTATTTGCTGTAGCTGATGAATTTGATATAGAAGATGTTGTTACTAGTACTATTTATGTTGATGAAGATCATATGGAAGACGGAATGTATGCTGATGAAACTGATGCTAGTACAAATCAGTGGCTTATGGATAGTATTAAATCTTCTAGTGATAAATTTGCTTCTCAATTTACTAAATTATATTTTGAAAGTTTAATTAAACTTGCAAGTGTAGATAATAATTATCAAGATTATTATAGAAATAATTCTTTTGGTGCTGTTGAATTTCATAATTATTCTGATTGTAATAATCAATTATTAACAATAATGACAGAAAGAGGTGGTTTTAAATCTCTTGATGATTTTATTGCAGCTTTAGATGAATATGGAGAAACAGTTCCTGAATATAGAGCATTTGCAAAAGTAGCAGATGATTTTTCTAAAGATAGAAATCTTGGTTATAAAATATTTACAGATTTAAGAAATAAAGTTATAGATAAAGTAAGACTATCAATAATAGAAGATAATAATCCTATAGATGTTCATCAAGCTAATCCTACTAATAATAACGAAAATGCAAATACTTTTAAATTTACAAAAGATATTCAAAGCAGTATTTTCAAAGTAGAACATTATACTGTTTTACAAGGACTTAAAGAAATTAAAAGTGCTTTAGAAAATAATGAAAAATTAACTAAAGGCAATATATCTGACCAAAGAAAAGCTATAACTGTAGAATATATTAAAACTGTATTTAAACAATATTTTCCAAATATAGATACAAATATTATAGATTCTTATATAAAAAATAAAGATGTTATATACGATGCAGTAAATCAAAAGAATGTTGCTCCAGAAATTAAAAATATAAAGTCTTTATTAGAATATATCGAATCTATTGCACAAAGTGCTTTAAAAGATTTTAACGATTATAATATAAATGAACATCGAAGACAACAAGCTTTTGCAAATAATAGAGCTGTTCAACAAGGATTAGTAAATAGACCTTTAGAACAAATACCTGATAGAAAACTTATAAGTGATCCTCTTAATGCTAAAATAGGAAAATTAGCTAGAGAATTATCCAAATATAGTACAACAAAAGCTGAATACACTTCAAAAAATATTGAAGGTAAACAACAATCTGATGCTACTTATAATAATTTTATAAGTTTTGTAACAGGAGCATTTGAATCTGTAGAAAGTATAGATGCTTATGTTAGAAGTAAATTTAGAGGTAGTAATTTAAGATATAGTAATCTTGTCGGTAATCATAAATTATCGCCTTTTACTATAACTAAAGATTCTAACGATGTATATAATGTTTCTGCTAAGAAAACTAAATTGGATGGTAAAGAAATCCCTCTTGCTGCTAGAATTATAAGAATGAAATTAATTGATGGTGTTGAAAATATAACTAGTGATGTTACTGCTGGCTATACTTCAATGTCTGATATTGATTACATGGGTTTAGGACTAGCATCTTACATTAAAGGTATTAGAGATTATTCTGCATATTCCTCTTACGGGGAAACTTTAGATGGTGTAAAAACATATATTATGCCTACACCTTCTGATGCACCTAAGAATTTTATGATTACTTTACCTAGTTATTCTGCTGGTAGTGAGCAAACAAACGCTGTTGCTAATATTATAAAAGCACAAATATTTGAGGCTCTTAAATCTAGAATTAGAATTGGTAGAGCTAATTCAACTGCCGATTTAATAGATAATTATGACTATAAAAAGAATTGGAAAGTTAATAATTGGAAAGAACTAGACGGCAATATATTTAAGTTTGATAGATTATTTAATTTTGATAATTCTATTGACACAAAAGCTAGAATAGTTGAAATAATTGATAAACATATAGGAAATTTAATGGATGATGTTGAGGCGTTGGCTTCAGCTATGAAATATGATGAAAATAATCATTATAGTGCAGAACTTCCTGTAAATACTCAGGAGTTTATTAATGATATAAACAAATTAGCTAGAGAATGGATAAAAGTTGCTAAAGAACATGCTATGAGTATAAAAGAAAATTATACTCCTGTATTTGATGTTCTTAAAATTAATGATAATGATTATCAAGATTATTATGTTAATTTTTATATTGCACAAACCACTATTGATGATTTATTTAGAGGAGCGAAAGAATTTTATAAAGATGCTCAAACTATTGCTAAACGAGATAAACAAATTCAAGCTGGCGGTAAAATGTATGGTGTTGTTGATTTAAATTCAATACAATCATATATACAAGAAGTTAGCAATACAGATGAAACACTATCTGTTAGTGGTACAAGAACTGAAAGAGGTGTTAATACTCCATTTAATTATACTGTAAAAGATTTAAATGGAAATCCAGTTAAACTTCGTACAGGTTTTAATGCTATTACTATTAGGAATTCTGTTCGTTTTTCTAGTAATGCTGAAGGTATTTATAAACAACTTATAGATGCTGGTAATAGTAAAGAAATTGCAGAAAAATTAGCTAAGCCTTTTGGTTATAATAACGACAATAATAAAGATAAAACAAAAACTAATGATGCTCAATCATATATAACTATATGGGAAGCTGCAAGAAGAATTAAAGCTAGAGGAGATTTTAGCGATTATGCAGAACTTCTTGATAAACTTACTGATAAAACTACTCCACTTGAAGAAATTGATAATGAACAACTTACTCAATTTATTCAAGTAATGAAACATTTTTATTATGACCAATATTATGATGAACGATATGATATGGAAGTTCCAAGACAAATTAAAAATGCAGAATTTGTCTTAATTCCTAAAATGTTAGGTCATTATGAAACAAATGCTAACGGTGAAGAAGTTTATATTGCAGATACATCTTTAGGAGAATTATTAAAATTAATGGCTGATAATGATATTGACCAAGTTAATACTCAAGAAACTAGTAAAGCATCAAATTATGATATTGTAGAATTTTGGGATGCAGATGGTAATTTGCCTAAAGATAGAGTTAATTCTCTAAATAAATATATTGCTGAAAGAAAAAAAGCTGGTTATAGTATTGTAAAACCTTTTAGTTATTCACATTTATATATTCAGCAAGATGTTCCTCAGCATATGGAAGATGCTAAGAATAAAGCTGGTATTCAGATTATTAAGAAAATTCTTGATAATATTGATGCTGCTTTTGTTAATTCAGGATTTACCGCTGAACAATTAAAAACACCAGAAGTACAAGCAGTTATAGAACTTAATAAAAAAGCTGTTCAAGCTAAACAAACATTTATTGAAAACTATATTGCTAATATTCGTGAAGATTTTGAAAATCTTATGAAGCAATATGGTGTTAAATTTGACGCTGATGGTAATATTGAAGGTAGTCTTACAGGAGGTGTAAATTTTGAAAAAGTTTATGCTGCTGCTAGACAAGAATTAAATAGATTAGGTCAAGACAGTAATATGCTTGATTATGTAACTGAGATTAATGGTGAAACAATCATGCCTACATTTATGAATATTGTAGGTGCTAAAATTGAAAGTATTGCTAATGCTCAGTTCAATAGACTTATTACTAGACAGAAACTTCCTGGATGGCATGCTGCACAGGTTACTTCTGTTGGTATGGAAGGACTTGTTCAAAGGTTTAAAAAAGAAGATATAACTAAAGCTAGTGATGCTGAGAAAAAACTTGGTAAACGAGTAGAATTAGCTTATCATAAAGATAAAAATGTTGTAGAAATTCTTTTACCTGCTTGGACAAAAGATATTCTTGGTACTGATATTGAAAATATTGATGAAGATGTTCTTGAAATGATTGGTTATCGTATTCCTACTGAAGGTAAACAATCTATAGCTGTTATGAAAGTTGTAGGATTTTTGCCAAAAAGTATGGGTTCAACAATAGTTGTTCCAGATGAATGGGTAACTCAAACAGGTTCAGACTTTGATGTTGATAGTGTATATGGTATTATCAAAGAAACTTATAAAGATGAAGATGGTAAAGTTCATGTAGTTGATGAAAATCATGGAACTGCTAGGCAATTAAGAAATACAAGAATTGTTCAATCTATGATTGATATTCTTAATAGTCCTATGGCTACTGCTGAAAATCTTTCTCGTTCTAATTTTGATGATATAACAGACGCTAATAAAGAAGTAGATAAATTAAAGAAAACTATAAAAAATAATGTTTCTCCTTATGCTTTAGAAACTCAAATAGCTTTTAGAAGAAATGCTATGGGTGGTGCTTCTCTTAAAGGTTTATCTGTCATGCTTGATACAGCTTGTTCTGTATTTAGTGTATCTAAAGCATACTTTCCTAATTTAGGAATTAATATTGTTTATGAAGATGGTTTTCAAGAAAGACTTTATAGATTAGGCTGGTCTGAAAATAATAATTTAAATAGATATGGAGATATTATTACAGTAGCTAGTTCACACACTACTGCTCATATTCTTGATGCTGTCAAAGAAGGTAGTATTGAAAATGAAAATGAATATACTTTTCAAGCATTTAAATTATTATTTAATTTAGGTGTTGATGCTAAAACTGCAATATTGTGGATTAGACAACCTGGAATTAGTCAAATTGTTAAAACATATTTCGATAATAATTCTGTATTTGTTGATAGTAATGCTAATCCTATACAAGGTGCAATTAAATCTATTGCTGCTGAATTAGGCATAACTATTAATAAAAAACCTGTTACTCAATATACTCCTATTGATACAGTTGTAGATTTATTACAAGCAAAATATGGTACTCAATTTGAAGAATTATTTAGAGATTATGGAGCTGGTAGTAAAATAAGTCTTAAAACTAATACATCAGAACAAGGTGTTTTAAAAATTAATGCACCTATGATGATTGATAGACTTAAAGAAGAAGGAAAATTTACTGATAAAACTAATAGATTGCTGTTTGATTTAGGTATGGTTATTAATTTCAATAATATTAATAAACAAGCAGCAATAATGATGAATTATGCTAAAATTTTAAATACAGATAAATTTGGTGCTGCACAATCTATATATAGTACTAGAGAATATTTAAATAATATTAGTGAACTTATTTCTAATGGTCAAGCAGAAGAAATATATTCTTCAGAAACTAACACTAACTTAGTTGAAGCTATATATCAAGGTTTTGAAAAAAGTTTAGATAGTGGTAAGATAGATATTAATGCTTATTTTAAAAATAATAAAGCATCTGTTTATCCTATATTAAACGCATTTCTTAAATATTCTACTATGGCTTCTCTTGCAGTTAATTCACAACTCTTTTTAACTGAAGTTCCTAATACTTGGGGAGGCAGTGGTTTTTATGAAGCTGTGAATAATTTGAGAGATGTTATTATGAGATTTAATGAAACAACTTATAATGAATTTAAAAAATTTGCTATAAGTTATTTTGCTAATACTGATATTGATTTCTTTAGTCATCAAATAAAACTTAACGATAAAAATAATATAGAAATAGATAATATTGTGGACAACCCCGTAAAGGATATGTATAATGAATTTACACGCATATTTGGTTATGGAAGAGTTAACAATGAATTATTTGATATAGCGGATATAAATAATGTTACTGAAGAAGAACTTAATAAATATAAACAATTAAGTCCTGCTGAAAAAGTTGAATTTATTAAACGACATTTAACTAATTCTACTAGAAACATATTTGATTATCTTGAGCCAAGACTTATTAATTATAGAACTTTAAGAGATACTGGAGATACTCCTCAAACTATTAGATTTACTGATAATTATATTGATAGAGAAGAACTATATAGACTATTTAAAGAAAGTTTTTATAATTCTAATCCTTTAATTAGACTTGCTGCTATAGATTTAATTAAATATGCTTTTGTTGCTGAAGGAAATAATTTCAGATATGGTAATGTATCAAAGATTATACCTAATGTAGTTTTATATGATGGTATAAATAAAGGTGCTACTGGAATAATAGATCCTTTACGGGGAATCCCAACACAAGATACTATTATAACTAGATTTGTTGATAGCAATCTTTATGAAAAGTTTATTCAGAGTCATTCTAATAGCTTAGGATTAAAAACTATTAAAGCTATTGTTGGTCCTAAAGGTAAACAAAGAGTAAATCTTAAAAGATATGTACCTAAAGGTTTTGATTATTTAAAGAGAAGTATTATATATAAATATGATTTAAATAATTCTGATAATGTTAGACATCTTTCTGATTTAGGAATAGTTACAACTTATAAAGATGAAACTAGAGTTGCTCAAAATTATATAAATGTATCATTTAATAATACTAAAACTCTATATAAAGTAATTAAAACAGATAGTAATCTTTTATATATTGTTCCTTTAAATAATTTACATTTAAATGAAGTTACTGATTTTAGTACAGATAGTAGTTTAAATATACATCCTATTAGTAGATATTGGGAAAAGTTTATAGAAGTAGATGAAAGTACTACAGATGATGTTATGGATTTGGAATCTGTAAAAGATTCTTTACCAGAAGTAAAAGAAAATACTACTATTTCTGAAATTTCTCCTAATTATATTGAAACTAAAATAGGAAATAAACCTGTAAATACAGGAAATATAGCTTTATTTGTTGATAACATTAATGCTAGATTAGGCAATGAACCTAATAAACAAACTGCTATTTTTTATAGTACAAATTATGAATTAAGAGAACAAACAAAAGATTCTAAAACAGGAAAACCTTCAACTAAAGGTATTCTTCAAGAAATATCTAATGGAGAAGATATAGTAAGATATATTGTTATTAGAAAAAAATTAAAGCCGAATGATATTAATAGTGATAGTGAATTAGCAAATTTTGTTAATACCTATAAATTAGAAAATTCTGATAATTTTTATCAATTAATAAAATATAATCCAAAAGAAGTAGAACATATTGATGATGAATCTGCTGATTTAAGGTCTGCTGTTGATTTTGATAATCTCGATTTGGATATTACTACAAAACTTGCTAAACAACAAGTAAATGATATTAAAAGAAGAAGTACTAATGATGAACAAGCTAATATAATTTTCAATAGAATTCAAAGTATAGGTATTGACCCAGAATCTATTGAAAGTATAGAGCTTAATTCAGGTGAGATTATCAAACAATCTATTCGTTATTATAGTGCTAAAGCTAGAGAACTTGATAGAAAACTTAAGAATTTTGCTAGAACAGGTCTTGCTGTAAACGATCCTAGACTTATTGAACAACTTAAAGAAAATTCCGCTCTTCGTAAAAGTTATCTTGAATTGTATCTTGATGCTGTTACTTTTGGTAAATCATTTAATCTTATAAACGATATTCCTCTTGATAATTTTACTGAAGATTCTCAACGAGATATAAGACAGATTCGAGAAGCAATAAATGATGTGAAAAATAATATTTTACTTAAAGAAATGAGTGATATTATTTTGAAAAATATTTATGAACCTTTAAGTACAAATATTAATATTACAGAAGAAATTGCTAGTCTTAAAGACTATATATTTAAAGACGGAAATTTACCAGATAGACTATTTCAAGACGCACAAGAATTAGGTATTCCTCTTGTACAAATTATTTTAAAACAAGCATGGAATAGAGTTGCAGCTGAAAAGATGAAAAATGAAAAAGAAGTAGTTGATACAATGAGAGAAATAAATAAACTCATTGATGATGCTGCTAAAAATGGTACTCCTGTTAATTGGGATAAAATTATTAGTACCACTACTGGTAGATTCTTAGTAGATTTTGATGAAAAATGGTTTGAAGATTATAAAAAATTAACTGAAAAAGTTAGTGATTTAAGATTTGATAAAGGTATTTATGATAAAGAATATCTTAAAGCTAAACAAGAACTTAATGTTTGGCTAAATGAAAACAGCCATCAAAAATATGTTTCTGATTATTATAAACGAATTAATGATAATGTAGCACCAATGCTTGAAGATGATGCTATAGATGTATATATAGAATATCTTAAATTAAAAGATAGAAAAAATGAACTACTCAAAATGAGTAGAACAGAACGAAGTGTTGATGAACAAATAGAATTAGATAATATTAATAAACAAATATATCAATTAATGAATTATATAGATGAATTTGGCGATGTTAAACCGAATTCTATCGGTAATCAAAAATTGACTAATTTTGTTAATAATTATAATTCTATAAAAGCTGAATATTTTACTCAAGAAACTCGTGAAGGTTTTGAGGATGATTTAAGATATTATCTTGATATTATTAGAAGAAAAGAAATTCGTAATGCTGCTGGACAATTAGTTTCATCTGAAGCAGACTTAATGCTTGATAGAGAATATGCTGATGCTAAACGATGGCTAGCTGAAAATACTAGAAGAGTTATTGACCCTGACTTTAGAAAAAAGATTAGTGAAGCATTTGCTACATTAAGACAACAAAAAGGAGGAAATGGCAAAGTAATTGCTGCTGATGATATATTTAAAAAATATTCAAAGAATGAAAAATATTATGATTATAAAGGAACTATTAACGGTTCTTTATTTACTGATGCTGAAGTAGAAGAAATTAGAAATGCTCAAATACAACAATTTGCTAATTTTGCAAACGATAGAAATACTGGTGAAGCTAGACTTATACGAAATAGAAGTGGTATAGATATTATATTTAATGATAAATTTTATTCTGGATTAAGACCTGATTCTTTGAGTAAAGAAACAGTAGATTCTATTAGAAGTACAGTAGACGATATTAATAAAATTTTAATTAATGCTCGTCATAGTGATGGTAGAATTTATTTAAGCGATTTATCTATTGAACAACTTAAAGAATTAGATAGACTATATAAAATATATCATTCCTTACGGGGTTTCTATAAAACATCTACTGATAAGAAAGTTGGTAAATTCTTTGCAGAAAATGTAGAAGTTAAAACAGATAATACGCCATTTGATTATGATAAAGTAAGAATAGAAAACGGTAGCTATAGTAAAGAATATTATGATGCTTGGAAAGCTGTAGCTTATGGTCATGAATATGATGAAGATGGACAACCTGTAGGAAATAAATTAAATGATACTCCTAATGAAGATATTTATGGATTTCTTGTACCAAAAGAATTAGTAGAAGATGAAAATGGTAATTTCTTAGGTAAAGGTTCTCAATTTGTTGATAAAGAGAAAACTGCTGCTAAAAGATTTATTAATAGTGCTATTGAATTTACTCCTACAGAATATTATTATAAAGCTCGTCAAGAAGCATCTGATGCTGGAAAACTTGCTGAATTTGAAGCTAAAAATTTGGTTTATAATCCTTATAGTGATAGATTTGAGCCTATTCGTATTTGGACTCAATTAAATCTTAAACCAAGTTATGCTTATGCTGAAACTTTTGGACCTAATTATAATAATACTGTATCTACTCCTTATCAAGATACAATAAATGAAGATTATCATAGATATAGTTATAAATATAATGGCTCTGAAAAATATAAAAAAGATTATAAGAGAACATCTTATGAAGAAGCTATTAGTAAATTAATGATTGACAAATATTATAAATTTGCTCAATATAATCCAACAGGATATAATTTTACTAGCAATCTTATGTTCCCCCGTAAGGGAGTTGCAGATGGTTCTATGATTAATCGAGTTAAACAACTTTTAAATACTTTTGGCTTTGGTTATACTATTGCTGATGATAGATTTGAAACTAACAGTATTGGCTTTGAATATGATAGGTTAAATAACTTACCTATGATGGAATATCTAAAAGGTAAGGGTACAATGGAATATAAAGAACAACCAAAGAGAAAAGATTATATAGATGAACGTGATTATCAAAATAAAGTAAAAGAAGTTAGAGAATATAATAGAATCGCTAAGGCAAATAATGATAAAATAGATGTAGCTTTAATGAGTCATGATTACAAAGCTATTTTTGAAGAATTTCTCAAAAAAGCTATTCAAGTTAATGCTGTAGAAGATACAAAACTTGATATATATTATTTGCTTGAATGGTTACGCCACAATGAAGCAGCACAAGTTAGTGGTTTTGGAAACCTTCTTAGAGATAAATTTAATTCTGCAAAAGATTTAAATGTACCTGCTACTAAACCTGCTACTGTTGCAATAGAAATGGTAGAAAGATGGGCTAGAAGATTTTTATTTGATGAATTTAAAAGAAAAAATAGATTTGATGCTTTAGCTGGTTTTGCTCAAAACTTTACTTCTACTAAATATATGATGCTGAATATACCTGGAGGTATTGGTAATGTTTCAACTGGTACTTATAATATAATGCAAGAAAGAACAGCAGGAGAATTTTTTGGACATAGTGAATGGGAAAACGCTAAATTTAAATATTATGTTCAAAATATCCCAGCATTTATAAGAAATAGAACTAGAGGAGAAAGTGATAATCTTATGGATGCTGTTATAAAGATGATGAATATTATTGATTATAATGATATTACTGAAATAAGTCGCGAAGGAAATTATACAGAACTTATGAAAAAACTTCGTGATAGTGCGTATAGTACTCAAAGTGCTGGTGAACATTTTTTGCAAAATACTGCTATGATAGCTATGATGCTAAGTAATAGGATTTATACTGATTCTAATGGAAAAACTGTTATAGGAAGTATTCATGATTATACTCGTGATGTGCATTTCAGAGCTATGGAACAGATTTTAGCAGATAATGAAAATTTGGCTAAACTTTATAAGAATTTTAAAAATGGAATTCTTAGAGATGAAAATAAAAGAAAAGATGTTCTATGGTTTAAAACTGACATTAATGGAGAATTTTTAAGAATGATTGGTAAAGATAAATCAATGCAAAAGTATGCAGAAATTTATCAAAATAAAATAAAAGAACTTACTAATAATCTTAAAAAAGATTTTGAAACTAAACCTAGAGTAATTGACCAATTTGAATTAGATATACCAGATAAAGGTATTGCTCAAATAAAGAAAGATAGTCCATTAACTTGGGAATTACTTGGAGAATTTAAAGGTAAAGTTGTTTCTGTTAATAAAAAGATTAATGGTATATATGATAAACTTGGAGCAGGCGGTATAGAGAGTATGTGGGTATTTGGTAGTTTGGCTATGCAATATCATAAGCATATTTATATGAATATTATGAAACGCTATAGAACTACTGGATATTGGAATGAAAGTCGTCAAGCTGTAGAACGAGGATATATTACTGATTTGTGGAATTTTGCTACTGCTGAATTTAAAGATTTTAAAAAGAACGCTATAGCTAGAAATGGTAATGATGAAGATAATCAATTACATTTTGTTGAGGCTGTTCAAGAATTATGTAGAGCAACTATTGATACTATACTCAATGCTAAATTTAGATATAATACCATGAATCCTCATCAAAGAGCTAATATTAGAAGAGCTGTTGGAACATTATACTATATGCTTGGTGGTTTAGCTTTAGGTTTTGGTGCTAGTTTTGCATTACTTGCTATGGGTGGAGATGATGACGATGATGATGCAATGACTTTACTTGCTAATCTTGCTCTTTATGAAGCTGATGATATATTAACTCAAACTCAGGCATTTGCTGGAGGTTTAATTTCTTCTACTGATAAACTTTGGAGTAATCCTGTAGCTGTACTTTCTTCTGTTGAAGAATTAGGTAAACTTGCAGGTTTTGCAGCAAAGATGGTAACTCAAGGAGAAGAGTTTAATATGTATTATACTAATGGTCGATATAAAGGTGAAAATAAATTTAAAGTTTTGTTATTAAAACAAGTTCCTATTTATTCTCGTCTTGATAGATTATTTGATTTGAATAGAAATAATAGTTATTATAAACTTGGTGATAATCTTATGAATTTCATTCCTGTTAAAGATATTACAGAATGGATTATGGAATAAGAAGATATTAATAGAAATAATAATAGTAAAGGTGTGTGGCTGACTGGTCATACACCTTTATTTTTGCATACACCTTTGTAGGCTTTCACATTTGGCTTGTATGGCATTATTTTTAAAAAGTAATATAAACTATCATCCAAAGAAAAATAAACGATTGTAGGGCAAAATTTTACCATAATTAAATCCCCCGTAAGGAATGTAATTAATAGCTGTTTTATCAACTATATCACATCCTTTACGGGGAATCTTAATTGCTCTTGTTGCAGGCACAACATTAAAAAAAATAACCTACTAACACAAGTATTATAACTCATATTAGTAGGTTTATTTATAATTATTGCTTGTTATCTTTACTTGTTATTTTGCTACTTTTAGATTGCTTAACTTTATTATTTGCTTTAATCATATTAGCAACATCCATTTTAATTACATCGGTAATATCCATAATAGTTTGTAACCGAAGTTTAATAACATCAGAATTTGAACAAATAGCAGCATGATTCTTTTGAATAAGTTTATCTAAAGTTTCTAAATATTTGATAATTTGAACAAAAGTTTTTTCTTGTGATTCATAAATAATATCAACTTGTTTTATAACTTTATCAACTTTATTACATATAGATACACATAATAATACTAATATGATAAGTAATGCTGTAATGAATATTAATAAAAGTTTCATAATTTTAATGTTTTAAGTTTGTCAATAATTTTAATAATATAATCTTCAGGATATGTGCCTTCAAGAGCTGCAATTTCTTTAAAATCATCCATTATAATAACTGTAGGAAAAACTTTTATTTCTCTTTTAGGTATGTCTAAAGCATCATATTTTTCTTTAGTTATTTTTTTAAAATGGATTTTGGCTGTAGTATTATTAATAGCACTTAATAATATATTATTCATAATTCTACAGGCCTCACAATTAGTTTTAGTATAGAAAAAAATCTTAATCATTTTCTATAAATTGTTTAAGAAAATCATAAATAATATCTTCTTGTACTAAACCATAAAGATGTTCATTATTACAAGTAATACAAGGAGCATCAAATATATTTAATTTATCTGCTTTTGAAGCATCAGCAGGAATATATAAGTCTAGGAGAGTTATAGTAAAATTATTTTTTGATTGTTCATTAATTTTATTAACAACATTAATTAAATTTTTATGTGTTGTTCTAGAACTAAAACAATCATTAAATATAGACATATATACATTTATCATTTCACTGCACCTCCTGTAGAACCAAATCCTCCAGCACCTCTATCTGTATCACCTAATTCTTCAACAGAACTTACTTCTTCCCAAACTATATTTTGCCTACCTCTTACAATTATTTGACAACAACGATCTTTTCCATCACAATTATAAGGTAAAGTATTAACATCTTCTTTTAATTTGAATAGAATATCATCAAATATTTCTCTAGCATTATTCTCCATTGTTATATTATTGGCAATAATTTGAAGCAAATGAAGAATATCACTATTAGTTCTATTCTTAAAGATAATTAATAATTCACCTCGATAACCAAAATCTAAAGTACCAGGAGCATTTGGAATATACCAATTAGATTTAGTAATATTACTTCTTGGTCTAATAGACATTTCTGTAGGTACATATGCAACAGTATCAACAGAAATATTTTCAGGAACAAAAGGTAAAGCAAAAGCTAATCCTGTATGATAGATAACTCTATCTTTTTTCTCATCAACTTCTGCACAAATAGGATATATGTCCATGCAAGCATCTCCCATTTTACCATATTTAGGTAAAATAGGAGAAATAGTATCTTCACCTACAATAATTTCTCTATCTTCGGTGACAAGTTTAATTTTTTCAAGTTTGCAAACTTTTACTTTCATAATTTAAACTAAAATAATAACACCATAATGTTTTTCTTCAACTCCTATTACAGGAGTCATTAAAGAATCGTCATTTGTTTCGACAAAAACTTTTTTATGAGAATCTTTAATTTCTTGGAGTTGTTCAATTAATTCTTCTACATTAAGTTCCATAGCATATTCCGTTTTAATATCAACAATTCTATTCATTGTTAACAATTCAGTATTTGTCATATAGCAAGATTAAGAGCGTTATCAAAAGCTTTTGCAATATTTCTACTACGATCCCCGTAAAGGAGAGAATCCATTCTTTTATCAGCAACAGTAGATGTATCTACATTGCTATAATATCCACTAATAGCGTTAGCTGCACCCCAAGCAGTACCAATGATTTCTTTTTGACCAGCACCTTCAAAATAATATTCCCAAGTAGAAGTTATAGCATTTAATTTTCTAGTACTCAAACCTATATCATAAAATGCTCCACCATCACGAGCAATAATTTGACCATAAGTATGTCCTGTAAATTTGAGTTTTTCTAATTCTTCGCTAGTCATAAAATGTTCACAAATATATTTAGCAGCAGTACCGTCTGAAATTTTAATTTCAGCTAATTGGTCAGCAACAGTTTTAAATTGAATACCTTGTTGTTTAGCAATACCTAATACTTCATGAGCAATAGTAATAGTTTTGTGAACAGATTTAGTATGTTTAATATTTATAATATTTGTAGCAGTTCTAATAGCAGCATTTAATGTATTTTGGCAAACAATTCTGATAGGAGTAAATAAAATATTAACACCACTACTCCCATTATGACTATTGGTAAAAACAAGATATTGATCAATAGGGTCACCATGAACCGTAAAAGTATCAGGAATTTTAGCACTAACAAAAATACGGCTTCCATTACCAAAATAACCAGCAGTTTGCCAAATAGCAGAATCTTTTCCAATAACATCATCAAAGAATTTAAAAGCATCTGAATTTTGAACAACTGTATATTTTTGTTTAACAATACCAAGAGGAATATTTTTATCCTTACGATATGTAGCAAACATATCTTCTACAGGATTATAAATATCTTTACCATGAAAGTGACTATCAGGTGAAAGTTTTTTACTTTCAGAAATAACATCTAGAAATTCATCACTTCCAGCAGGATATTCAATAGGCATTTTAGCAAACAATTCTGCTTTACCTACTTCCCAATTAAGTCCAGCAGCCTCCATAACTTCGGAGGCTGTTTTACATTGTTCTACATTTTTAGTTCCAACAAAACTCCATGGAACTCCTCTAACTGAAAATCTTGACATTTACTTAATAATTAAAGAGTTATTTTTACATTCAGTAGTATATTTATTAATAATATGATTTTTAAGCATAGTTTTAATCATATCTTTATTAGGTGTAGCAGAAATATTTGTAGGAGTTAAAGCATCAGATTGATGATTAAGATAAGTATTCATAAAATCCCAGTTTTCTGCTTTAGCTATTGCTGTTAAAGGAAAACTACCTTCAACTTTAACGATAATATTATCTAAATCGCTTTCGGTAAACAATTCACCATATTGTTCTTTTAATTTAGCTGCATCTTCAGGAAATTTAGATTTATAAAATCTATTTATAACATTTGTTACAACTTCACCAGTAAATCCGTCTGCTGCCGTAGGATCAGTCATGTCATTATTCCAAAGACCAGCAAGCCAATCTACAAAACATTCAAGTATTTGATTAATAGTACCTAGATTATAATCATAACTAGTTGTTTGTTTAGTATATAATTTACAAGTTGGCAAATCTACAACTTTATTTCCACTTTTACCTGTATCACCAAAGTTTTCAACAGCAAATAACATTGCTTTATTAAGGCGTTCTATAACATTTTCTTTGGTTTTCTTAATTAAATCAATTCTGCTCTTTTCTTTTTTACAAGCATCAATATCGGATTTATATTTATTTACAACATTAACATAAGCAGATAGTTTTTCTTTAAAATCGCCTTCTAATATTTTTAATTTTTCTTCAAGTTCTGGAGTCAATTCTCCTCCATTATCTTCAAGTTCATTAAAAATATCAACTAATTCTTGTTCAATATTAAATAAATTCATTAGCAGTTATAATTTTAATAGGATTACTTTTAATTTTACCACATATAGAACATCTTGTGATTATATTTCTTCCAACAATAGTTCCATTAACAGTTTTCATGAGTTCATCAGCATAAATTTCATATCTATGAGCGCCAAGTCTACAAGGAATAAGAGAAGGTTTTATTTCTCTTACGGGGGTGTTATTATTTTCCATATTATTTTATAATAAGATGTTTAAGTTTTTCTATAGTAAGAGAATCTACTTTATTATTAAATTTTTTACAATTATGTTCATGTAAATCTGTAGCAAGTTTTCCACAACAACAAAATAATGGTTGTTGCATAGACAATTCAGCAAAAAACTTCACTTCTTGTTCTACAGAAAATTTCTTTATGATTATCAATAAGATATTTTATTTTATCTTCTTTAGTCATATCATACTTCAATACCAATATTATAAAATTCTTTTTTAATAAGTTCACCAATAACTCTAGCATCAGGATGTGGACGACCTGTAGTACCATATAATCTTAAATCAAGAATATGTTTCCATTCTTTAAGAGAATAAGTATAAACACATTTAGTTGTAGTAACAAGAGGAAGAACTTTACGGGCATCTTCTTTAGCAAATCCCATATTCAACAATCCTATATAACTATCAAAGCCATCTTGACAATAATTAAGAAAAGTATTTATATCATAATTTCCATATTTAGTAGTTGTAATCAAAGGTATAATAAGATTTCCATCTTTATCATAACAATCTCCATTATGAAATTCTACTTCATCTAATGTAATATTATAAAAATGACTTTCACAAATACTTCCTTGTTCAACATATCTTGTAGATTGTTCAGCAATATTATTAGGACTTACTCTATTTAATTCTCTACTAATATCAATACTAGTTTGAATAAACATTGTATATCTTATAACATCTTCAGTCCATTTACCTTGTGACTTAATAAAATCTTCTGTAACTAAATATTCTTCAATATCAAAATCATAAGTATTTAAAAGTTGTTCTCTTATATAATCATAATATTGAAGATTTGTAGAAACACAAATATCATTATAATTACTACAAGCAACTGCACAATATGGATTATTAAGAAAATTCTCTCTAATAATCCTTAAACTTATTCCAGCTACACAATCAGTAAAATTAAGATAAATACTCCAATGTCTTAACATACTAAGATGATTGTTATGTATAAGACCATTAACAAATTTTTCATTGTTTGTAGTTCTATCACTAGCATAACAAACTCTAGCACATTTGGCAATATGGTCAAACTTATTTTCTCCTTGTGCCCAATACTCAACTTTAGGTTTAACAATTTTCATTTTGTTCTTCTGTTAATTCAATTAATTTATTAAGATACCAATTTGCTTTTTTAACATCTTCTAAACCATTTTTATTTTTACATCTAAAAATATATTTAAAAGCATTTCCTAAGCAAAAATCCATTACAACTTGTTTTCCTAAAGCTGCTTCCATAGCATCTATACACTCAATTCCGCCTTGAGTATAATGACTAGGATGATTAACTTTATCCTCTTTTTTATCCATAAGAATTATTTTAAAGAATTAATTTCTACAAATATAATAATAAAAATTAAATACTACAAATAATTTTTATAAAAAATTCCTGGTTTTTGATTTAAAATAAAGCCCTACAAGCAATTATAATGCTTTTATATAGGGTAGTTTAACTTTACTATAAAATGCTCTCTCCGTTTAAATCTGAAAGCCTACGAGGGTATTTTTCAGCAGTTTACAGCCGATACAAAATAAAAAGCCGTATCAGTTAGATACGGCTTATATATTAAGTTTAAAAATACTATAATCATCTGTAGTTTTTTCTAGTTTTAAATCAACATTATAATCATAACCTTTATAAGCATTTACAAATACATTTCTGAAAGAATTAGGCTTATATTTTACTCTGCCATATTTATCTTTAATCATTCTTACAGCTTTATCATGAATTTTATTTTCGCTTAATATTAAAATTAAACTAGAACCTTCTTTAGTATTATCATATGCTTCTACAACATATTTAAAATCTTTGAATTGTACCCCCGTAAGGAATACAATATTTTCTTTGGCATAATACCAAGATTTTTTCTTATCTACTTTATTGCTTAATACCTCATATAAATAATCTATTTCATTCATTTAATTATACAGTCTTTAACATGAAAAGGTACTTTTTGCACCCCAGCTCTTTCTCCATAATTAAGATGAACAAATTTACCAATATATTTTTCTTTATTGTAAAGAACTTCTTGTTGATCTTCATGAGAAACACTCAAACGAGTTTCAAATACATTATCGTTTATATCATTTCTACAAACAATTATTGGTAAATCTCGTTTATCTTCTTTTATAATATCAATTATTTCAAAATCACCTTCGTTTGTAGCTTTAAACTTTTCCATATAATTTGCTCGACGACGACCAAATTGATATTCAACATCAGGATTTCTAAGAATTAAACCTTCAAAACCTAAATCTATAAATTTGTTTCTATATTCAATAGCTTGTTCATTATTAACAATTTCAATACTTGGAAGTGTTACAATAGTAGAAGTACAATTTAAATGTTGTTCTGGATGAACAAATTCATGTATATATCTACCAAGCATATCTGAACTTTCTCTAATTAAATCTCTATAATGTTGAGAAACATTTTCTATAGCTAAATCATAACACCAATATTGAAGTTTTTTATTACCAGCAGATTTAGGATCTTTAACAAAATGATTAATTTCATTTACTGAATATCCAGGAACATATAATTCTCCATCAAGAATATAATTTTCGTCAAGCATTTTCTTAATAAGAGGAGGCGGAAGTAAGATAAGAAGTTTTTCTTCTAAATCTTCAAGACTATTCCAATAAATACCTTCTCTACTTTGAAATTTTAGTCTTACAGGTCTAAACATATCATTTGTTTGATATGCACTAATAAAACATCTAAGACCATTAATTTTCCATTGACCATACATAGTAGAAACTTTATTCCAACAATTACCATTATAAGTTTTAGCAAGCATTGCTAATAAAGCACCACTATTATTATTAGTCAGATTAGTTTTAAGATATGTTTTGCAGAAATTAATAAAATCTTGACTATTTAAATTTTCAGCAGGATGTTCTCTCATATCAGCAAATTCAGATAATGAAATATATCCTTGTTTTCTTTTTTCGTTAATTCTTGAAGCAATTTCTTTATCAATAATTTCAGAAATAGTTTTACCTTTCATTGTTAGTGGATACATCTCCTTACGGGGAGTCCCACCAAGAATACCGTATGTAACACTTATTGTTGGTTGTTTATTACCGCTATTTATATCTTCATAAACACCCCAATAAAGAACTTGATTATTATTATTTTTCTTATACAATAGGTCCATTTACAAGAAATTTAAATCCTCTTTTAATTTTTTCTACTTTTTCTGCTCTTTCTTGAGCAATTCTTTTACCATCAACTTCTTTATGTTTAGGTTTATTTTTTCTTCTAACATATTTATCATCTAATTCGTCAAAATCAATAGGTGGATTAAGTTTTTCAAATTCTAGATTATTATTATGTCTTTCTTCTATAAGTCTTAGATATTGTTCTTTATCAGTACCTTCATATAAAGAAAGCCAGTAATATAATTCTCCAAGTTGGCATTTATAAAAATCATTAATAGTTTGATTTCTACGCCAACCTCTTTTAGTATCTACTATTACAGTACAATCTAGCCAAAAATAATTACTTTTAAAACATTCTTCAAAACCATGTTTATCTAATCTTGTTTTAAGTTCAATTTGTTTTTTGGCATCAGGTCTTATAATATATTTACCATCTATCATAAGTTTCTTCTTCTATATTATCATTTTTACTAATTATAAAAGATATATTACTTTCTTTTACTCCTAATTTATCAAATAATTTATCTAAAAATTTATCAAAATCTTCACATTCATTAGCTTCTTTTAGAAGTTCACCTTCAAGATTTATTTTGTACACCGTATCTGTACAAAAATCCATTATCCAAATATATTTAACCTCCATATTATACATCTAAAGTTTTAGGACATTTGAAAATAATAATTCTTTTAGGCTTTCCTAATAGAAGATGATTATATTCAAACCAAGTAATAGGGTCAAAAGTTGGATACATTTTAGGAGTATTATTTTCTATAGTTACTTGTCCTGTATTTAAATCAAGATTAGAATATATCCAGCCTCCATCTTCTGGAACAATACTACCTATTCTATCTATTTTATTTAAATCATCGTCTGAAAAATTAACTTCTCCATAAACATATATTTGACCTTTTTGGATAGTGGTATCATTTATTTTAAAGCATAATTCTTTATCAATTTCTGCTTCTTGTTTTTCTGTAATAGGCATCATTAATACTTTAGATAAGATACCTCTATCATTAAAAATAGATAGTATTATCTTCTTTCGGATTCCATTCAGGTTTATCACTTTCATAATTTTCTCTAATATAATACAAAACTTCTTCTAGTAATTGATTAATTGTATTTATTGAATATTTAGATATTAATTCACTAAAATCTTTTGCATCATATTCTTTAGGAATTAATATTGGTATTATTCCAAAATTATCTCTAAGCCAAATTGCTTCTTTATACCCAGTTCTATCATTATCCATAAAACTTATTATAGAATTTACTTTTCTTTTAGTTCTATTACATAACCAATTATATTCTTCTTCAGTAAGTCTATAAGTTTCATGGGGTATATTTACAACAGCAACATTATTTATAACATCCCCGTAAGGAATGGTATCTAAATAAGAGCCTAATGATAATCTATCTTTAGTAGATTTAGTAATGATGATATAATCATATTCTATGGGTTCGATTAGATTAATACCTTCAAGACAATTAACATTTGTAATAAATCTAACTTCTTTTTCATCTCTTCCTCTACGGGGGAAATATAATTTTATATTACTAATACCTTTTGTATCATTTCCTAAATAATAAGCATAACATAAATCTTTTGGATTTTTATCATAAAAATATTTAGGCATAGGATTAACATTTCTATTTATATAATATTGGTCAACTGCATAAATAAAATGAGTATTGAGATAATTTAAAGAAACTCCTATATTATTCCAATAATCTTTATCATCTTTATTCCAAGGTCTTGTAACAACTTCTATTATATTTTTTGTTTGTCTAATTGTATTTAGACTTATTTTTACTTCTCCGTTTAAATTAGTATCTTTTTTAGTTCCATAAAACACATCGCTAAACATATAAACGATATGTTGTAAAACTAATTGAAAATCATATTTATTTGAAACATCTAAATTTCTTTTGACAATATTTGAAATAACAGTAGCTGCACAATCAATACAATCACCCCACCAAAATCCTGCAAAATCTCTACCTTTTAATTTTCCTCGATTATCATATTTAAAACCAAAACTAGGATGTAAATCTTCTCTAAAAGGACTATTTATTAATTTACCTTTTTCTATACACCAACTAATAGTTTCTACTGGTATATTTGTGTAAGCACTAAAAATAGCAATTTGACTTATTTTATTAAAAATAGTTTGTTTAGTAATTTGACAATTATTAACACCTCTAGCCATATCAATAGTTTTAAAATAAAAAAGCGTAATAAGCACAAATATAATGCTTATTACGCTAATAATCAAGAAATTTCAAAAATTTATTTTAAAATGGCAAATCACTAGCACCAACATTTTGAGGAGCAGCAGGGTTAAAAGCAACTTCTGTACCAAATCCACCAGGAGCAGTTCCCATAGGCATACTAGGAATACCTCCCATTTGTGCAGCACCAGGAGCAGCAGGAGCACCTAAATTAGGTTGTTTAGCAGCAACTTGTTGGAATCTAATAGATTCTTTAATAGGGTCAACTTTGATAGTTGGTGCTTTAGAATTGTCATATAATTCTAAGCAACCTTCTCCAATGAATGTTGGCAATCCTAAATCACCATAATTACTATCACTTGGTTTAGAACCTACAACAGGACTCCATTCTCCTTTATTTTTAGTAAATCTAAGTAGTTTAATCCAACATTTCTTAGTAGGACCATAATAAGGATTACCATTATTGTTCATAAGAGCAACAAAATTAGTAAATACCTTATCATAAGATGCAGCAACTACAGCTGGATCAACACTTACATAATCGCCATTATCATCAAAATCTTCAAAATCAAGACCAAGCATAAGTTCTTCTTCCTCTGTCATTTCTCTCTTGCCTTTGAGAACAAATACATCATAAATATGCTTTAACCATCTAAAGATATTATCTACTTGCCAAGCAGCTTTTCCACCAGGAATAGTATCTACATTGCTAGGAACTACAAAGAAACTCTTTGTATAATATTTAGCAGTGCTAGGGTCAGTACCATTACTAAATGTAATATGTAAACTAGGTACTTCTACTCCAGCAAACCATGCAAGACTACTATCATCTTTAGCAATACCTTTTCTTACTTCAAGACTTTCAATAAAACCTACAAATAATCCATTACTTGGATTTGCATCAGTCTTTTCATCAAACTTCTTACGAGATGTAGCTCTAGTAGCATTACTAACACCTCTACGAATTTTCTTAGGTGCTGCAACAGCAGCTTGTTTTTCATTATTTTCTGTCGACATAAAAAATAATAATTAATAGTTAATAAAAATATAGCCGTAATCAGTGTTATAAACACCAACTACGGCTACACATTTTCTTGTTGGTTAATCAAAGACGAACAATTTACTCAGCAGCTTCCTCAGCCTTCTCACGACCTGACTTCTCATCAGTATAATCGCCAAGAATTGCAACCTGAACATTAACATCCTCATAACCGTTATTAACGGTAATAGTCTGAATGTCATCCAAATCTACAGAATAAGCACGATTAAACTTATCTTCACAATCACCACGCAGCTTCTTATAAGTTGCAGAATCAGTAAAGTTAAGATTCAGTTCAGAACCAGTAAGACCAGCAGCATTAGCCAACTTAGAACCCTTATAACGGTCAACTTCGTCAGCACTTACACAAGCAGACAGAACTTCAATCTGCTCTTCCTTAGTCTGAGCAGCTTCAATAGCAGCCTTCAATTCCTCATCGTCAGATGCCATAGCAGAAGCATAAATTTCATCAAACTGAGTTTCAGCAATCTTCTTCTTATCTTCCTTAGTAAGACGCTCTTTAGTCTTAAGAGGAGTACCAGTCTTATCTTTCATAAGATAACCAGCACCGATAGCCCAAACATCGAACTCATCGTGAACAGCCTTACGACCCTCATAAGTAGACAGGTCAAGACCATTAGCGTTAGCAAATGCAACAACATCAGGATTATTAGCCTGAATAGCAGCATCAACTTCTGCGATATTGTTAATAAACATTGCATAACCACCATGCTTCAAACCAAGAGCTTTACTCAGTGGAGCAGTAACACGGAAATTACCATTAGTAGTAGTAACAATCAGCTTTGGATCAACTGCAACATTTCTCTGACCAGCGTTTACAACGCTAAAACCAAACTTAGAAAAATTCTTCATAACTTTATAAAATTAAAAAGGGTTAATAATATGACCATAATGGTCGTTAATTTAATCAATTTGTTCATAATCGGCATCACTTATAGGAATATGATTAATGTGTTTAAGTTCTTCCACAGTATATAGTCCCATAAGTAAATCATCTGCAATATCTCTAGCACCATACATAAAAGCTCTATTTTGCAGCATTATTCTAAGATACTTAACATAAGTTTCTTTAGTTAATAATCCAGCAGCAACAGCTTCACTATATAGAAACTTTCCTATTGCAGTAACATCTCTATCGCCGACTTTACGATAGAAACGATAACTTGATACATAATCAATAGGTACAGCAGGAACTCTATATATAGGTATTTTCTTTTCAGCTATAAGTTTTTTAGCTTCTTCAGCATTGGCGGCAATAGCATAATTAGCATTTAGCATATAATCTTTATATAAATTACCATTCCAATCTTTAAAATACCTAACAGGATAAATGTAAATTCCATCGGGATTACTTTTAGCTTTTTCTTTAGCTTCACTTACAGATTTACATTTAACACAATCAATAGGCAATATTGCCTCGCTATAAACATTATTACCATCTGTATATTCATACAGAGGGCGATAATCTTCAACACAATCCCAGCTCACCCTACCTTTGATAAGTAATGCTTTAGCAATGTGAACATCAGTACCAGGTTTTCCACCAATACTATACATATGTTCAGCACAAGCACTAAAAGGAAGATTAAGTTCTTGTGCTTTAAACATAATTGCAAGTCCTTCTTCTACAGTTTTATAATTTCCCTTACCACTTTTAAGATAATTAGTAAGAAAAACTTTAGCTTTAGCAATACCTGCATCACTAAATAAATCTATAGTATTGACAGAAGAAACAAGACTAATGTCATCTTTCTTTTCAATAGTAGCTACATCAGTAGCTTTTCCAGTTTCATTGTTCATCTTTGTCAAAGGTCACTTATTAATTACACTGCAAATATACAAAATTTAGTTTATATACCAAAACTTTTAAAGAAAAAATTATCTGCTATATTAAAATTTATTTAAATGTACTCCTAATTTTATTTATTTCTTTTTCCTCAATAGTTTTAGCTGTATATAATGTGAAAATTTGTATCTCACTGCTATTTGGTACTACATCAGAAAATCTATTTTTAAAATCTTCAAATGTCATAGACGGAGAAGTAAATATAATAGCATCAATAGCACAAGCTAATTTATTTGAAGAAGTATTTTTAATAGATAAAATATCTATTTTACCGCTAGTAAAAATATTAAATCTTTTAAGATTATCAGTAGAAATATATTTAGTACCTACAATTTTTATAGCACCTTTTTTAAGTCCAGTTTTATAAGTAACAGGTCTACCATAATCATCAAGTAATTTCATATTAGGAATACAATCATGATAATTACCACAGAATGTAAAATATTTACTAGACCAATTAGCAGTAACATATTCAGAAACTTTATAAGCAAATTCTCCTCTTTTACTACAAATTATTATTTTCTTATTTCTAGCTTCTATTTTTTCTAAAATATCAACAATAGTTTTTAATTTTTCATCATTATCAGTAGCAAGTTTAGATCTTTCTCTAATAATATCATAACAAGTATGTGCTCTTTGCTCAAGTATAGTTGGATTAAATGCATTATCTATTTCTGCATTAAAAGGAATTGTCATATCAAGATGTTCACTCCAACCATTATCATAAGCTATTTGTTCAATAAAACTTTTAGCAGATATATTTCCTTTTCCTTGTCTAGCATATTCTATATTATCAAAATTTCCAAATATTTGAATAGTATCAGAAATATAATTACTATATTTATCATATTTTTCTCGTAGTTCATCATTGGCAAATTCAACAGCTATGTCTTCTTCCTTTACGGGGGTTATATTAATTAAGTTCTTAACATCTGTAGCATCTATAGTATTTACCGCAGGAAGATTTTTATAAATTTTACCAAGTTGTTCAATAGGAATATTAATCTTATTTAACAGCATTAATTTAAACTGAGCATTAGCAAATATAGTTTCAATTTCAGAACACCATTCATTCTTACCTTGAGCTATAACAATATCATAATGATATTTCCATTTAGAAACAATATAAGAAAAAGTAATAATACTTAATGTTTGATAAACTAAATTTTCATTTTTTACAGCATTTAAAATTAAACTTCTTTTTGATATATCATCGACCACTATAAGTATTTTAATTTTATTATTTTTAGCGGTCATTCTTTTGAGCAAATTTACAATAAGTTCAATATAATCAAGAGGTGGAACACAGGTAACAACACCTTTACCTTTATTATCTAAACCCCAACGATTAATGATTTTATCATAAGAAACTTCTAATATCTTTTTCATTAGAATAATGTATTAAAAGATTCTGAATATTTCTTAATCTTACTCTTGCCTTTACCTTTAGGAGTAATACCAAGTTTAATAGGATTAATTATTTTCATACATTCAAGATAATAATATTTATAATTAATATCTCTTAGTTCTATAGGTTTATCATCTAAAGTATTTAATATTGTTACTACTTGATTAGCTGCTAAATTAGATTTTGATACACTTTCATAAGCATCAACATCATTATTTACTTTAAATAAACATACACCATGATTAGAAATATAATATCTAACATATCGTTGATATTCTTCTCTAACTATTCCTTCGTTTGTAGCATATTCTATTTCTACATGAAATTGTCTGCCTACATTTTGTGTTTTACAAAAATCAAGAATATTTGTAGCAGATTGTAAAGTTTTCATTATAGGAACATTATTCAAAAAGAACTCTTTAACAGCTTCTGCTACAATAGGCATATCATAACCTTTACTTAAATCTATAGCATACATTAAAGGATTTAATGCACCTTTAGTTTCTAATTCAAGTTTATTTACACCTTTTTTACTAACTCTAAATTGACTTAAATAATTATTTACATCTCTAGAAATAAGACATTCATAATAATCTGTATCAAATTTAAGTTTAGTTATTTTTTCCCAATTTTCTTTAATAACATTATATTTCTCAATATCTCGTTTATAAAGTTTAACAACAATACCATCTGTATTAGCACTAAGAACATGTATTCCGTTTAACTCTAACTCTTCAATTAACATTAAAATCATTAATTGACCGTTAATAGTTACTTTAAGAACTGCAAGTCTGTCATAAATATCTCCATATTCAAAACCTAATTTTCCATATATAGAATTAATGACAATTTTTAGCACTAATGCAAGAATATCTTTAGGAATACCTTCATATGTATCTTCATCCCAATGTTTAACTTTAATACGAGTTTGTCGCATCCAATCAATACAATTACAAAATGCAGATGCATTCATATGCTCAGGTGCAACACGATGCATAGCCATAATACTAGGATACATAGCCACATCTTGTCCTACAACTTTCGCTGTAGATTAGACTATATCTTTAAATTTATAATTTCTTCTTTTTTCAAAACCATCAATCACAATATTATTATTTTCATCAACATATCTCCAAATACAACTATATGCAGAAGCTTTACTACCATTACAAACACCACGTATTGGTTGTATTTTATAAGTAGGATTTTCAGCAATTATATCTTTCCAATTATCATATATTTTAATAAGGTGCATATGTTTGTCAAATTGAGCAAATCTATTTGCACATCTTTTGGACATTTTATCTCTATATTCTTTAGTTTTATGAGAATCTTTTGAAACTTTTTTGTGCATTTCTCTTAATTCTTCTGTAATAAAATATCCACTTATTTTTTCATTATATATATTATCAATACCTTTTTTTATTTGATATTCTTTTTCTTTTAAAAGAAGATTTGAATTTGTTTCTTCCAAACAATTAACCTCAAAACCATCAAACCCATATATATTATAATCTTCTTGTAATTTTTTATTTCTATGTTTATTTAAACGAAGTTCACTAAAATGTTTTTGAACTCTATGTGCTATATTAGAACTTGCTCCAATATATACTTTCTGAGTTTCTTTACATTTTATTTCATAAATACCAGAAATAAATAATTTAGAAAATGTACCATAAGGAATAGTTTGATTAGATCTAATATCTCCATAACCTTTTCTAATATTGTTACTCTTTTTCTCAATATTAGGTTTAAAATTAAAATGTACCATAATAACTTTATATTTAAAAATTATAACGATACAAAGATAGTTGGATTTTTGGATATAAACAAATTTTCATTATAAATTTATCTCCCATTTCGCAAAATTATTGATAAGATAATTTCACTACGATTTTCATCTAGTCGTTGAACCTTACTTACAATGTAAGTCTTGGCTGCGGATTGTCCAATATTAACTCTTGTTACTATACCTTCTGCGTTACCAGTTGCCATATTATTAAAATATTTAGTAAGTTAATCTCTAAGGATTTTCCCGCAATTAAGGAGATTACGACACAAATAATTTTATGTCGGCATGGATATAAGCAAAGTCATCATCATTTTCGAGTACCCCCGTAGGAGAATCTATCCATTTTCCTCTATTGCTAGACCATAGTTCTACTGGATTATAATTTCTTTACTAAAAGCATCTTTAGAAGTTCTATAAATAATAACTTTTTTCATTTCTTCAAGCATATCTTGAAGTTCTTTAGTTTTAAAACTAATAAAAGGAAATATAACTCTTTTAAAAGCCATAGCAGTTCTTTCAGTCTTTTGACCTCTCCATTGTTCTGGCTGAAGTCCACTAAATTTAGAATAAAATTTAGTAAATAGAATATCTGCCATATTACTTCTAGAAGAATTTAATACATTTACTCCATAAGCATTAGAAATATTATATCTAGACTTTATTTCATCAGAATATAATCTTACTATTTCACAAACAATAAATACATCATTTTTATTATAATGCATCATATCTGGAATATATTCTGGAAGAATACATCTATCCCATTTATCAATAAGATTATTTACTTGTTCTAATCTAAGTCCTTTAGTAGAGCCTTCATTATAATATTTATAATATTCTTCTTCATTAATAGGAGGCATTTCATACTCTAATAATTCATACCATTGTAAATTAATAGAGGTTTGTTTTAAACCTTTAGGAACACCTATTCTATTACCTTCTTTATCTACAATAGTGCTTGCTTTATCAAGATGAAATATTCTCATAACATCTATACCTTGATATGGCAGATTATATTTCTTTAGACTATTTAGATAAAAATCATTTTTACCAAAACTTCTATCATTTTGACTACTAATAATTAATTTACTAGTATCATATAGTTTTAATAATAATTCTTTAGTACTAGTTACTCTTTTATAATTGACAAGAAATGCAGCAATCATAAGATTATCATAATTATATGAATTATATCCATATAAATCAAATCTTACTTTTAATACATCATTATCAATTATAGGAGAACATTTATTTATAAAATCAACTAAAGGTAAAAGTTGACTATCATCAGTATCAGTGATATAAAATTGCCAACATTTTACAGTAGCAAGTCTTCTTTTAATTTCTTCTACACTAATACATTGTACTAAAGGTACAGGTTTTCCATTCTTAACACAATCAGCAAATACTTTAAGATAATCATTGATAGAAATAAATGTAATACTAAAGAAATTTTTTAAAACTTCAACATCAAATCCTATACAATGTATCATATTACTTATACAATAAGATTAATTTATTTTTTGCTCTACTACAAGCTACATAAATTCTTCTAAGCATATCTTCTGTATCTTTAAATAAAGAACCGTTATTAGTATAAATCATATCTTTAATATCAACATACACATTATTATATGTTGAACCCTGTGATTTATGACTAGTAATCGCAAAACCATAATCAATATCTTTATCAAATATGATTTTACCCATACTATCTTTTACCACATTTAAGGTAAGATATTCTTTTTTAAAGTTAAAATATGCTTTCCAAGCATTAGCCTTATCATTAGCGTTTCTAGCATTATTGGCAATACTTATAAGATTTTGTAATACTTGATAATATTTTTGATAAGTATAATTATCTTTATGGTCAATAATAAACATAGTAGGAGTTATTTCTCCACCATATATTTTTTGAAACCTAACAAGATAACCTTTAAATTTATATGAATTATCTACAGTATCGATAATATCATGTACAATATATTCTTCAGAATTTAATAATATTGTATCATTGAATTTATCTACTATAGTTTGATAACTCATAAATAAATCATTTTTATCTATAATATCACTAATATCACCAATAATAGATTTTCTTACAAAATTATTCCATTGATTTACTCTATCATTTTTATAAGCAATAATCTTATGTAATGCTACATCTTTTGTATAATCTTCGCTTTGAAAATTATACTGTACTAATTCTGCAAAACGATTAGTATCTACAATACAATAACCTTCATTATTTTCATCAAATTTTTCTGGTACTTTAGTTATTTCTGTAAAGAATTTATAAGTTTTATTTTCAATATCTTTTCTTAATATTGCTAAAAGATTAGAAATAGGATTTGTTTTTTCTTGTCTAACAATTTGATTAAGATTAAAAACTTTACTTACAAATTTAAATGCAGGAATATCTTTTTCATTAACAGGATTTAATTGCTTTGCATCTCCAGTAAATATAACTTTAATTTCAGCTTTTCTACAATAATTATTAATATATTTAACTAATGCAGAATTAAGCATAGAAGCCTCATCAATTATAAGTAATTGTGTATTACCAAGTCTTGTTTTACCAACAGGTTTAAATAAAGGTTTATTTGGATCAAAGTAATCTAAATCAACTGTAAGTCTAAAACCAAATACAGATTGAATAGTATGAATATCTCTTTTACCAATAGCTTCACCTAAAACTCTACAAGCCTTATGTGTGGGAGCACAACAAGTAATTGTACTCCCACTTAACCCACAATTCATTATAACATATCTAAGAGCAAAAGTTTTTCCTGTTCCTGCTGGTCCAGTTAAAGCAACACTAATTTTATTTTCATCCCATTTAGATTGAATAAAATTAATTAAACCTTCAATAGCAACTTGTTGATCTCTAGTAAATGTTATCATTTAATATATATTAGGATTAATACATTTCTTAATTTTAAATTTAGGACTTTCAAGAGGTTTTTTGATAATATCCCCCCAACAAGGAAGACCAACAGCAAAAGGTGCATATCTACTATCCATAGCAACTCTATCTTCACATTCTCTACGAATAATTCGTATTCTGTGACCATATTTATCTCTATAATTTTGCAGCCATACCTCTTTTTTGCCTTTACAATCGTAACTATCATCAGTTATAGGATATGATTTATCTTCTACTTTAACTCTGATAGTATTATTTTCGTCTTTAATGACTATTCCTCTAACATCTTTTTCAAGAGTTTCATAATTTGTAGTAGTTCTACTTCTAGTAGATTTTTCAACTACTTTAAATGCACCAAAGACAAAATGTGCCATAATATTATAATTCTATTCGTTTGATATTAACACTCATATTGCCTATATCTTTCTTTCGTTTAGGCTTATTATAAAGTGTTTTATCATCGTCATCTTCCTTTACGGGGGAACTTGCAGGTTTATTATCTAACCAAGTTTGTGTATATCCACAATAATGACAAAGATAATCAACTTTACCCCAAGAGCCATTACCTAATACACCTCTTGGTACTGAAATAACTTTCATTTTTGTATCAACTACACATTTCTTTTCTGCAAGACTTTTAATTACACTTGCTTCATCATACTTTTTCATATTTTACGCAATTTTAAAGGGTTATTTTTTATTGTTAAGAATTTTATCTTCAAATGCTTTACAATCAGCATATAGTTTTTCAGTTGCTAAATTAGCAGCTCCAGCGGCTTTGTTAAAGTCAAAACCTTGTTGAATACATATTTTAAATATGTCACATCTAAAATATTTCCAAAAAGTTACAACATCAGTATTATTATTTATATCATTAATAGCTTTTTGCATAATAGTTATTGGAAAACCTATTGATTCATCTTTAGGCTTATCTTCCAATAATTCTATTTCATCTTCAGCATAAGCATTAAAATTATCATCAAGATAAAAAGTTTTACCACTATCAGCATTTTTTCGAACTTCAACTTCAACAATTTCTCCTGTATCTTTAATTTTTACTTTCATAACTTATTCTTCGTAACTATTTTCAATTATTACATGAGGCTTATCACAATTACAAGTTAATTCTGTAATTTCTTCCCATTTATCTTTAGGATATAAATCACTAGTTATAAGTTCTGCATTATCTACAGATGTTATTATAATATGTCCATTTTCTTGCCTAAGACAATCAAATAATCTATCATATTTTCTAGCAGCAATTTCAAAAGCTTCATCTAAATTATTAGCAGCAACTAATATTCCACCACCACTATAAGGTAATTGAGCATTACAACCAAATACTTTCATATTATTCTTTTTATTTGGTTCAACTTTATTGGTAGGATTATATGTAATATCGTGAATTTTTCCATCAACCTTGCTTACATACCAATTACTTGCTTTAAAGTCAAGAACAGGCTTCTGCTTACCTTGCTTTTCAACATATTTACCGTATTCTGTTGGAGCATTTGCATTATCTTCTTTTGGACAATGTTCTTGAGTAAACAAACAATAAAGTTGTCTTGGTGTAATATGAAACTTTTGGTTTAGAATATTATCACTCCTACCAATGTAATTATCATTACCAACATATTCAAACCAATAAGAATTATCTTCTTTAAATACATCAAATGATTTTCTGCACTTGATGAAACGCCCACTTACAAAATTATACTTTTCTTTTTCGGCAACTTCATAAGATACTGTGTCTACTTTACCTTGTTTTTCAAGTTCATCTTTAGCATCACTTATACCTTTCAGGTAAGCATCATCAATATCTTTCTTAGTATAACCTTGCTTTTCAAGCCAAGCAATAGCATCTATAAGACTGATACCGCAGAAGCCTATATTATTTGCTTTTTGCTGTAATTTACAATATTTAATAAGTGTTTTTCTAATCTTTTCATCCTCATTACCTACATTGCTAAGTGTTGCCGCTAAAGTTAGTGCAGCAGGTTTTATAATGTTTTTCTTCATATTATATTAAATTCTTTTAACATATCTTCTATTTCAATTGTATCATCTTTATAAACATCTAATAGATATTTCATAAATTTAATTCTATCATCATTGTTATTAAACCATACTTCTCCACTTCTAGGAGTTGTAGCATTAAAATGTTTAATAGCTACTTCTCTATTAAAAGCAGGAAATATTTTATTAAGATTTTCAGAAATATTTCTGTATACTTTAGATATATCAGAAACATTTATATTTATAGATATACTATCAAGAATAGCTGTAGTTAAAGCAGGACATATAAAAGAAACATATCCACCATCATTATCAAGTATAGGCTCAGCAGTCTTTTTTAATATATCAATTCTTTTCATAATATTTTATTATTTTCTATAAGTTTTTTATATTTCTTTTTTATATCTGTTTTATCATCTTTATAAACATCTATTAAATGGTCAAGAAAGCCAGCCCTATCTTTATTATTACTAAACCATATATAATTATCATTAGGGTTTGCAAAACCTGCCTCTAAAGCATATTTATAATTAAATTTTGGAAGTAATTCTGGTATAATTTCATCAGCTTTACTATATTGCACTTCAAGATTATCATGTATACTTTGTTTAATAGCTATACATAAATAATCTGCAAGTGGTATAAATAATATCTTTTTAGCATATCTTAAAATAGTAACTCTTCTCATAGTATTAACTTTTTAGGGATTCCCCGTAAGGAAAGCAATATAAATAACAACTTCAATACAAACAAAATAAACAATAAGAGCAATGATAAATTTAATGCAAACTTTCATATCTCCTATCATAATGTCTTTTTATAGAAACATTATTTTTTAAATCTATGTCAGTATTAAGTTTATCATAATAAATAATAGCCTTATAAGTTTTTCGCTCATCATTGTTTCTAAATATGATTCTACAATCTTTAGTATAGAAAGTTACATCAAGAATAACATTTTGTTTTTCTGTAACTTTATTTATTATATCTTGTAATCTATTTTGCAAATCTTTTCCTATATTTATATACATAAAATACTATAAATTTATAAGAAATTAATTCAAATAAGGCTCTACAAAGGCTTAAAATATTTGAGGTGATTAATTTATCATCTTTAATATAAAACCTTTGTAGAAGCCACGCAGACAAGCCGTAGGGCTATTATACTGGGATTTTGCAGTAACGGCGACAAATGTAGTCAGCGGCTGCAAATAGTTCGCACTCATCTTTCATAATAACACCATTAGGAGTAATAATAGTATATGTAATAACAGTAAATTGACTTTTATTATTACTACTTATAATATATCTAAATGATATATGATTAATTACACCTAATCGTACATTATTTTCAGGAATTTTTCCATAAATGAAACCAACAATATCACCAATCTTATATTTGGCATTTTCCTTTAGATATTGTTCTTCCATTTCTTGTTCTTTTAAATCTTGTTCGTTGTCCATGATATTATATTATTTATTATAAAATAAAACCCACAGAAAGCAATAATAATATCACTCTCTGTGGGATAATAAATACTACTTTTACAAGCAATACTTAAAACAAAAACAAAATTCATCTAAAATTCACAAAAGCGTTTACTTGACTTAGGTCTATACTTTCACAAGCATTATCACGACCTTAACAATGTTTAACTCAATATGTTTAACTTTAAAAAGGGTAAAAAGATTCATCTTAAAAACCTATACTACTTTCACAAGCAATATAGGTAGATTCTGATTCATGTATAAAAACATCGGACTATAGGTCTATAGTTTCACAACTATTTTTATGACCGCCATTGAGTATATAATCAACAATAAACCTCTAATTATAATAACCATAAATATCTTCTCCAATTTCTTCATCTGGAGTTTGTTCAGGTTCAAATGCAATATCATCAATATCCTTATCAAAAGTTTCTCGATGAATTTCAATACCTTCTTCAATGTTGTCAAACTGAGTAGTATCTTCTATCTGAACATCTACAAAATCTGGTTGTAAATAACTTTTACTCATTTTTCTTCTGTTAGTTTTAAATCCTTATCATCAATATACTCTTTAATAACCTTTGTGAAGTTATCCATTGCATTATTAATGCCCTCAATAATACAATTAATAACCCACTCTTTGTTATATGTATAATCATGGTTTAAACCAGCACAAGAAACTGTAAATTTATTCCATGCAAAAGTTACATATAACTTATCATCTTCTTTGTACAATTTAGCTGCTTTAAGAGCAGCAACAATACTCAATGCTGTAAAATGACGAATATCGGCATTAAGTTTAATCTTCTTGACAAGGTTAGTAGTAACTTCATCAATCTGATACTTATTAATAACACTTCCTTTACGGGGAGTCTTATTATATTTCTTAGCACTTGTAGCATCTTTAGCTACATCAACTACAACTTGTTTTTCTGCGTTATTTTCCATATCAATTAAATGTTTAAAATTTTTAGCAAATATAAATATATTACCTTAATAAAGCAATAGTTTTTTTAATTTTAACTAAAATTAACAATCGCTACCTTGTCCTTGATTAGTATGAACATTACATGGCTAAAAAGGCTTATCAAGAACAAGAATAGCGATTGCAATATTAGTTTTAATTATAGTGGTATTTCTACCACTATAATTGTTTACTCTGCATCATCTTCCATCAGCATTACATCAAAGATTTTAGAGAGTTGTTTCATACCAGTGTTGCTCAATGTAATTTTAACAACATGATTAATGATAACATCATGGTCAAATACTTGCTCAACACCATTACGAGAGAATGGATTGGTATAAGGTTCACCAGCTGCAACTTCCTGCTGTATAATATCAATAGTAGCAGCAGTTAAAATCATAGCCATAACCTTAGGCTTTTCGATTAGAATATTAGCAGCCCAAGCTGTTTCTTCTGAATCTTTTAGCAATGCACCAATAGCATAATTACTACTAAAAATGATATTACTATCACTTTTAGAATAATTACCACTCTCATCACTCAACATAGCTGGAACTTGTCTGTTAAGATTAATGCCTAATCTTACATAGTTATCAAATTTTGTTACACTTACTGAACGAACAGTAAGTTTATTAACTCTCTGACAACCTTGCTTAATAAGTTCAGCTACGATTTCTTTAACATCGTAATTAACGGGAGTAGTAATAACATCATTTACTACAGTTGCTTCAGCAACATTCTTTACATTTTCTTCCATAATAAAATAAGTTTAAATAGTTAATAATTAAATAATAAATAAATGTATAATGTAGAATAATACTACAATCGAAACCAATACGGATAATATAAACATTATCCATGCCCAAAATATTAAAAACTTTTGGACTTTATTTAGATTTATTTTTTTCATAATTTTTATTTTCAATTTCTGTGCCTATAATATAGGTACTTATCATTATAGAAATACACACAAAATATGTGTTATTGTCAATAGCTTTATCAAGTAAAGCAAACAATAAACATATAACAAATACACCATAAATAAGAAGATTACTTATTTTCATAGCAAAATCAATATTATTAAAAGTTAAAAACCATAGTAGCCTATTTATGCTAAATAACAATGTTATAAAACAGTGTTTAAAAACAATGTTATAAAACATATTTTTTGAGAATAGCTATAAAAGCAATAGGTTCGGCAGGAATATTATCTTGAATAATATAAGGAGGAAAAGAAGAGGGAAAATAAAGTGTTGGAAAGGTATTAGTACCACTAACAACACCACCAACACTTCCTTTAATTATAAATCCCATTCTCTCATAGCTTCATCAGGCGTTAAACCCGATTCAATTTCGTTTAAAACTTCCCAAACAAGTTTATATTCTATAACAACATTTATTTGTTCTTTTGTAAAACCTGCTTTTGCAAGTTCATCTCTTGCAGTTGTTTCATTTTTTAATTCTTTTATACTTTTCATAATATCAATATTTTTTATTTAAACATTATCAATAATAAATTGTTATTCTTTATCAAGAACAACATCGGAATTAGTTTCGTATGGATGAGTAAAATGTTTTTGATAATTATATTTATTTCTATTATTGGCATCGTTGTGAAATAATATTAACAACATCAATAATAGAAACTTATCAAGAACAATAGCAAGGTTAGTTTCCTATGGTTGAGTCTATATTAGTTTCATTTGGACGAGTATGATTAGTTTCGTAAGGATGAGTAAGATTAAAAATAAAGGCGGCAGTCCTAAGACCACCGCCAATACATATTACAACATCTTGAGATACTCTGGTGACAAACCCATCGTCTGTCCCCACTGCAACTTCAGTGTCATATTACCTATTGCAGATAATACAACTTCATTGACATTGTATCGAACGCCGTCATACTGTGCAACATAGCCTTCAGCGATTTCTTCACCTGCGGCAAATTCGATAGGCTCAACATCGATAACACTACCGTTGAGAACACAAGTTGCAGCAGCAATTCTTCTATCTGTATTAGCAGAATCGAGAACTACATTAATTGCATCCTGTGCAGACATACCAGCAATCTCAGAACCTTTGACAACATTGTGCAGTGCACGACGCCATTCTTTAAGGCTAAGATTAATAGTATCACCTTCAGCGATAACATAAGAGTTATTTACTAACCTGCGACCAATAATCTGAGCATCCGCAAGCCTAATGCATACATCACCACTCTGAGTAGGTGAAACACTCTTAATTGTAGCTTTCATATCAATAATTTATTAAGTTATACTAAGTAGGTAAGCTACACCTACAGACATCACTTTGATGTCCAAGATTAGTATCTTGTGGATGAGTGATAGACTGACTTCCTAGAGTTCTATTAATAAAAGCATGCTTATCTATATTTCCGCCATTTTCAAAAATACTATCTTCAACAGGCGGGGGACTTTCATTTTTATCACGAAGCCCAGGGGTTGTTCTAATCAGGCGCACTCTCGCATTTATATACATAATTTCACTTATACTCCCAGCCCCTTCTCTTTTATTTTAATTTCATTTTGATTTTTACCTTTATTACTCTCCTTTATTTTTAATCTAATTTTTATTTCTAATTTCTTTATTTTCTTTAATATTGTTAATATTTTTAATTCCAACTTTACATTTATTATTTTTACCTCTTTCAACATCATCTACATTAATATTTTTACCTTTATTATCTTTTATTTTAATAATTATTTCTACAATTTAAATAATGCAACTGCTGTTATTGTTACAATAATTAGAGTTAATTTTGGGAATCCCCGTAAGGAATGTATTATAACTACTACTTCCGCTATTACTGCTTTTGCTAATATTAATAATAAAGCTGTTAATGCAAATTGTTGTATTATTGCTTCCCTTACGGGGGAAGCGGAGCGTAACGATAGTGGAGCGTAGCGAGCTCGAAATGGTTGTATTATTACTATTGTAATTATTATAATTATTGTTTATATTTATATTATTGTTATTATTAATTTTATTACTATTTTTAATTATAAAGTCTTTTTAAAAGTTGTCTATATTACTATATATTATTATATATAAATATAAATATAAATAACTATATAAATATAATTATTTATATTTATATTTATAATATGCGTGTGTGTGCGTGTGTACCTTATATATTACGCGTATGTGCGTATGTGCGTGCGTGTGCGAATTATAATAGGTCGTTTTTGAATATAGAAATTATTATTGCTTTTGATATTGATTTTATTGCTAATTTTAAACATATTGAAATTAGTGGTACAAAGCCCTGCTGGGCTACGCGGACAAACTTATAGCGATGTGGATATTGATGATGGAGAATTTAATAGAAAATCATAGAGATTTATGGAATGTTAATTGTGAAAAAATGTTAAAGTCATTAATTTATTTGTATATTTCGTATAAATGTATTAATATTGCATTAGTGATTTGAATCGTGATGTAGATATGGAAAAAGATATTGAAATTAGTATTATTGTTAAACCTATTAAACTTATTAGTAATAAGAAAAAATCTAAACTTAAATGGGGAGGAATTAATTTAGATAAATAACTTAAAATAATTAGTATTATGGCAAATTTTAAAAACATTAATGAAAGTGTGATTTTTCACATTCCTGAAACAAAAGAAGAAATTACTAGAGAGTATGTTGACGAAGTTCTTAAAGAGGTAAAACTTAGTGAACATTATGCTATTGTGGGACTTATTTATATGGGAAGTCTTGCTGAATTAACTAGTGTTAAATCTACAAAAATTAGCGTTATTCCTATTCTTTGTAAATTTAATTCTGATAAGTTTAAAGATGAAGATATTATGCAAACTGTTTGTGTAGATAGAAGTTCTATTGAAAGAGCAAATCAGTTGTATAATGTTAAAAATGAAATAGGTCTTGCATCTATAGCTAATTTCCTAAGAGAAAATAAAATAAATATTTTAGGTAAAGGTTATAATGCAGTAGCTATTGAATTTAAAGTTATGCCTGTTACAGATATTAAGGCTATAATTGGTAAAAGTGATAAACATAAAAATTTCTTTAAACATACTCAAAGTTTACCTAATACAGCAAATTCATGAGTATTGAAAGGCACAATAGTGATTTAGATATACCTAATGAAAATATTGTTGTCTGCAAAGATATTGATGATATTCTAGATGATTTAAATCTTTCTCCTGATGATAGAGAAATCTATAAAGATGTAATTAAAATATCAGAAGAAATGATGTATGAGGGCTTTCAAGAAGGTCTATGTATAGCTATACCTTATGTTTGTAGAGTAATGAAAAATGCTGGAAGGAAAAATCTAAATAAAAATAGAAAAGAACTTTTTGGCAATGGAATTAGTAAACTTACAATGTTAGGTAAGCTATACAGAAAACCTTTTGATGATGCTGAAAAAAGACAGAAAGAAATAAGAGAAATTAATGCTAATAATAAACTAGAAATAAGAAAGAAAAAAGCTATGAAAAAGAATAGTAAATTTAAATTTAATATAGGTATAGAAACTAAACTTAAAGTTACTGATTATAACTTTAGAAAAAATTATGTTAAGCCTGGAACTTTTCAATTTGTAAACAAAAATGGCAAGAATAACACTTGAAAGAATACTTACTATTGATAGTACAGGTATGCCTAAAGCTCCTAGTATTACGCAAATTCTTGATAAGGATGTAAAAGCTCTTTGGATAAGAGATAAATCTCCAGATAAATCTATGTATATTAAAGAAGCTGGAGTTATTTATTATCTTGCTGATCCAAAAAGTCCACCTAAACAACAAGGATTGAGTGACAACGAAGCTATTAAAATGGCTATTGATAATTATGATTTACCTAAAGATTATTTACCTGACGATATTGTTTGGAAGGTAGTTAAAAAATATGCTGAACAAGCTGCAGGACCAGCTATGAAAGCTATTATATCTCTTCGTAAATCTTTACATAATGTTACAATAGCTAGTGACAAAATAAATGAACTTTTGAACGATAAATTAACTAACGGTATAGGTGATAATGATATTGCTGTAACTATTAGTTATATTGATAGTATTAATAAGAAAATTACTGATATACCTAATCTTTTAGCAGCATTAAGAAAAGCAGAAGATGAATGTCTTAATGAACAAGAAACTATGACTGCTAGAGGTGGTGTTCAAATTAGTTCATCAATGATTGAGGAGGAATAATATGGAATTACTAGATAAAAGATATGAACAAGTTCGTCTTTATTTTGACCCTCAACCTCATAAATATACTGATACTCTAGGCAATGAATATCTTAGTATGACAACTCTTGTCCATAGATATGCTCCTAAATTTGAAAAAGAATATTGGCTTAAAAAGAAAGCTAAAGAACTAGGTATTAGTGAAAAAGAACTTGCTAAACAATGGCAAGTTATTACTGATGAAGCTTGTGATAGAGGAACTGCTAAACATGATGGACTTGAGAAAGGTATCAAAGGTGCTAGTAAATTCAAACAAGCTATAAGGTATCTTGATGATTTAGATGAAGGAGAAATGATTACTGTAGCTGATATTCCTAATTTTAATGCAGAATATAAACTTCTTGATTTAGATCAATTCATAGAACATACTGATAATAAATATCCAGATATTTATATTGCTTTTAAAAAATATACTGATGCTGGATATAAGATATATGCAGAAATAGGAATGTTTTTAATTGATTATCTTATAAGCGGAACTATTGATGTTCTTCTTATTAGAGATGATGGATTTATAATTGGAGATTGGAAAACAAATAGAGGAGGTCTTATATTTGAATCAGGTTATTATCGTAAAGATAAAAGTCAAAAGCCTGCTCAAATGACTAATGAATGGATTAGAAAAGATGAAAGTCTTTTGCCTCCAGCTAATAGTCTTCCTAATTGTAACGGTAGTCTTTATACTTTACAAACTTCTGGATATGCTTATGCTGTTGAAAGAATATTAAATTTACCTTGTAGAGGTATTTGGCTTTGTCATATAGATTGCGATTTTATTCTTAACGAATATGGTATGCCTAGAAGATTTGAAGATGGCTTGTATCATATTAAGAATAATCCTGTTGAAAAAACAAAGTTTTATGTTATGCCTTATAGAAAAGATGTTATTAGAGCGTTACTAGAAGATAGAGCTAAAGAACTTAAAGCTATTAAAATTAATAAACAATTTAGTCTTGGTGTATGAAAAAGTTAATGATTGTATTATTTATGTGTATCCTTTACGGGGGATGTAAAAATAATGTTCCTGAACCAACTATTGTATATATTCCCGTAGAAGATACTATTAATGCAGTTAAAGTTGTTAATTTAACTGAAGAACTTCATAGAACTAGAGATAGTCTTAATGCTTATAAAAATGATACTGCTATAAGCGAAGAATTATTTATTGCTAAATTTAAATTAGAAAAGATTAAATATTATAATGACATTGCTGCTAAAGGTAATAATATAAAATTTCTTAGAGGTTGGATTAATAGAACTTTAGAAGAATAAATTATGACAAATATGATTGTTCCAGTTGAATATCTCGTTTTAAATATTTGTTGTGGTTATGATAATGATGGAGATGATATAACAGATTTTCCAGATAATAAAAGAAATTAAATTATGGCAAATTTTGAATTGGCTTTTGAGCGTACTATGAAAAACGAAGGGGTTTATTCTAATGACCCTGATGATGCAGGTAAAGAAACTTGTTTTGGAATTAGTAGAAAATATCATCCTAATTGGGCTGGATGGAAAACTGTAGATGCTTTTAAAAAAAGTTTTACTACAAGAACTAGTTTAACTAATGCCCTTAAAGGAAATAATGTGTTGCTTAGTCTTGTTAGAAAATTTTATAAAGAAAATTTTTGGGATTGCTTTGAACTTGATGATTGTAAAAGTAATAATACTGCATATTTAATGTTTGATACTGCTGTTAATATGGGTAAGGCTCAAGCTATTAAATTAGCTCAAAGAGCATTAGGTCTAAAAGAAACTGGTAGGTGGAGTTTGAAATTATTGAACGAATTAGTAAAATAATAAAAGTATAGAGTCATGAAGAAGCTGTTAATAATAGTATTAATATTGCAGATAATAATTTGTCTATTCCTTTTATTTTCAGTTATAGTTACGCAAGGCAAACAAAATGCTGGCACAACTACTGTTCAAGATACTGTAATTAATAGAGTTCGGATTGACTCTATACATATTTTAATTACAAAACAAGAAAGTATTATTAATAGAATAAATATAAAAGAAAAGTATGAAATTGAAAAAGCTATTAATAGTAACGATAGTGATGTTGTTAAGCTGTTTAAAGAGCTGGTCGCAGAATAGTGATTATAACATATCCCTTACGGGGGATTCCATAATGGTTGCTATTAGTGATTTACGAATTGTGAATACTAAATTAATAACTGCTAAATATAATGCTGAAAGACTTGCTGTTAAGGATAGTATTATAAATTATCAAAATCAAAAATATGAAGCATTGAATGTAGAAGTTAAATCTTTACAAGATAAACTACATAATACAAATGTTTTAAACGAAACTTTGAAAAAAGATGTTGAAAAAGTAAATAAAAGAAACAAAATATTGAGCGGTATTAGTGGTGGTGCTATTGCCGCTTTTATAGTTTGTTTGTTAATAAAATAAAGATATGTCTAAGGAAATTTATCCATTTCTTGAATATATATTAGAACCAGATAAAGATAAAAGATATAAGCATGCTAAAGATTGTGGATTTTATGACCCTCATGATAATTTTCTAATTGGTGATAGCGGCGGATTTCTTTTAAATATTAAACCTGGTAAATTTGTAAATACTTATTTGCTACATGAACCTGCTGATTTCTTTAGAAAAGAAGGAGTGTTTACTCCATATAGAGTAGATAGTATTCCTCATAGACAATTTAGAAAGCGTGAAGCGTATAAAAGAAAATATGGTTTTTCTGCTCCTTGTTGGCAAAATCCAGATGGTAGTATAGAAGATGTTTGGATAACTGGAGGTCATTATAATTTCTTGAATTATACAAGAATGGAAATGGTTGATGAATCTACAGTTATTATGACTAATGGTAAAGCTACTGCTAGAAAATATAAAGATTTTCCAAATTTTGTTGATGCCCAATATTGGACATGGCAAGTAATGAAATTTGCTGAAAATAATGGTTTTCATCTTATTATAGATAAAACTCGTCGTGGTGGTTTTTCATATATTATGGCTAGTGATAGTGCTAATGAGATAAATCTTTCTAAGCACAAAGTAGTTATTCATGTAGCTTATGATAATAAATACCTAATTAAAAAAGGTGGTCTTTCAGATTTCTCTATTGATACTCTTAGATTTTATGAAGAAAAGACTCCTTTTAAAAGAGGTATATTTAGTCCAACTAAAGAAGAATTTAAACTAGGATATAGACTTTCAACTGGTGTTGAGGCTTCTGATGATTGGGATAGTTCTTTATTTTCTGTTAGTGCTTTTCAAAATCCAGATTGTGCTATTGGTAAAGATGCTGTTAAAATTAAAGTAGAAGAGTTATCTACAATGGATAATTTTGATGCTTTTATGACTGTAACTGAACCAACAATGACAGTAGGTAGTCGTATTACAGGATGTTTAATGTGTTGGGGAACTGCTACTGCTACTAATATGGATACATTTGAAAAGAACTTTTATGCTCCTAAAAACTTCGGTTTTATGCCATTTGAAAATGTTTGGGATAAAGATGCTAGAAATGAAATATGTGGTTTCTTTAAACCTTATTGTTGGGGGCTTGAAGGTGAACTTGAAGATGGAAGAAAAGGATATGATAAAGACGGTAATAGTGATCTAGAAGTTGGTCTTCAAATTGCTTTTAAAGAACGAGAAGCTAAACGAAAAGATGCTAAAACTTTTTCAGATTATATTAATTATTTAGGTCAACGAGCTATATATCCTGCTGAATCTTTTAATTCTACTAGTGAAAATATATTTAGTAGTGATGGATTAAATGATTGGGAAAATAAACTTCGTGTTGATAGTAGTTATAAGTTTTATATTGATGGACAACTTTCTATGACAAATGGTGTTGTTTCTTTCAAATCAAATGAAAGAATAAGAAGAGAAAATCCTGATATTAAAACTTATGATTGGATTCAAGGAGTTCCTAGAAAAAATAATGAAGATCCTCATGGATGTACTAGAGTTTGGTTTCCTCCTGAACCAGAAGAAGTTATGACAAATGGTGGAAATACAATAAAAACTATACCTCCTGGTACTTATGTTGCTATATATGACCCTGTTGGACTTGAAAAAGATAAAAAAGAATTAACTGATAGACATTCTCTAAATGCTATGTTTGTATATGAAATGCCTAGAGAATTAAATGGATATAAAATGAAATTATGTGCTGCAAGAGTTGGTCGTCTTGATAAACTTGAAGATGATGATTATGAATTTTATAAATTATGTGTTTGGTATAATTGTATTGGTACTGCTCTTGTAGAAATAAATCGTGGTGAAACAGTTTCTAATTTTAGAAGATGGAAAGCTACAAAATATCTTGCTCATGAACCATTATATGTATGGGATGCAAGTGTCGGAGAAAAAGTCGGTTCTGCTTATGGATATAGTATAAGTACACAAAAGAAAGTTGATGGTCTTCGATTATTAAAAGAATTATTATATACAGTTATAGGAAAAGATGAGTTTGGTAATGATATTTGTGTATATCATAGAGTATATGATTATCAAACAATTCTAGAACTTAAAAAGTTTAATTCTACAGGAAACTTTGATAGAGTGTCTGCTCATATTCTTCTTGGTATTTATTGTAAATCTTTAGATGTAAATGCTCAAAAGAAATTACAAAACAGACAAAAAGTTGTAGATGAAGATGATTTTATGAATAGACCTTGGTTTTAAATTATTATTGTAATGGAAACATATAATATTGAATTTCCTAATCAGCATGTAAGTGCTGCTGAAAAAAGAAAAGCTGAATGGTATGCTAATTGTTGTGATTATGTTATTTCAGCTGGAATTGCTTGTAAGGATAATGATATTGATAATAAAATTGATATTCTTGCAGGGGTTTTAAAAGATGAATATTATAAAAAAGCGTTAAATCCTTATAATGCTACCAAAGATATTTATAAGAGATTTCCTGCTGATTTACGTAATTATGATATGATGAAAGGAATTATTCGTAGATATGTTGGTGAATATATTAAAAATCCTCATCAATTTATTGTTAGTGCGAATAATCCTGAAATTGTTTTTAGTAAAAATGCTAAATTACGAGAAGAACTAACTAAATTAGTTGAAGCTGCTGTTATTAAGAAATTACAAGAATCATATCAAGAATATGTTAATGGTGGAGGTAATCCTCAAGAATTTAATCCACAAGAACAAGTTGATATAGATGTTTTTATAAAAGAATTTAATCAGAATTATGTAGATGAAATATCTGCTCAAGGTCAAGAACTGATTAAAGTTATTGATGATATTACAGACGCATTTAGTCTTTATACTAGAGCATATTTTGAGTTTGTTACTTTTGGTGAGTTTTATACATATTGTGATGTTCGTGGAGAAAAGATTGTAAAAAGAGTTGTTAGTGCTAGAGATGCTTTTCCTGTCCCAAATGATTCTGTATATGTAAAAGATTATGATATGTTTGCTGAAAGAATTATGATGACTAAACAGCAGATACGAGATAATTATTATCAATATTTTACAGAAAAAGATTTAAAGTTTTTAGATACATATTTTGATACTACTGGAAGTATTCATCATAATGAAAAGGCTCTTCTTACATGGGATATGTATAGACAATATTATGCTGATGTTTGTGATAAGTTCGATCTTAAAGAAAGAGAACATTTGAAAAATGTTAGAATGAATAGAGATTTAAATAGCGGACTTATTGAAACTTGGCATGTTGTTTGGAGAGGTGAAGTAAAGAAAGGTATTCTAACATATTCTGATGGTTCTTTTGTTACAACAAGAATTGTTGATGAAGAATATAAATTTAATCCAGAAGCTGGTGATATTAGTATTGAGTGGGTATGGGAACCTCAAGTATATGAAAGTGTGAGAATTGGTGAGAGAACAAATGCCATTTATCCATATAAAGCTAGACCTATTGCTTATAATAGAAATGGTCAACTTCCTTATAATGGTATGACTGAACTTATTCCAGGTTTTGGCAGATTTAGTATTGTTGATATTCTTTTACCATATCAAATTCTTAGAAACATTTTCTATTATCGTAGAGAAGTTGTTATTGCTAGAGAGAAATTAAATGTTCTTCTTTTAGCAAAGAGTTTGTTAGGTAAAGTACCTGAAGAAACTATTTATAGAATGGCTGCTGATGGTGTTCTTTATATTGATGATACTGATGATACTAATATGTTAAGAGCACAACAAGTTAGGTATCTTGAAAGTAGAACTGGAGATTATATTGCTCAATTAACAGCTTTGATTGATAGCATTAAACGAGATGCTATGGAGCAAGTTGATATGACTGCTCAACGATATGGAGAAATTGCAGGTAATGCAGGTAAAGCTGTAACAGAAGAAGGAATTATTAGAGGTTCTATGGGTTCTGTTATTATTGAGTATCTCTTTGATATTTGTCGTGAAAAAGATTATGAAAGAGATATGGACTATTCTAAACTTGCTTGGATTGATGGATTGCAAACTACATATCGTGATGAAGATAGAAATCTTAAATTCATGAGTCTTGATGTTAATAGTCATATTCTTGCTGATTATTTAATTACTTGTAAAATTTCTGCTAGAGAAAGAGAAAAACTTGAACAATATAGACAATTAGCTTTTAGTGCTGGTCAGAATGGAGATTTTGGTGCTGCAACAGCTGCTATTAAATCTGACAATATTGCTCAAATTGATTTATATATGAAGCAATATAATGAAATGAATAAGCAGCATGAAAAAGACATGAAATTGCTTGACCAACAAATTTCTCAAATGGAACAAGAATTTGAACTGCAAAAAATTCAAGTTAAAGCCGAAGAAGATAGAAAGACTGTTCAACTTGAAAAATATCTTGATGGCGAAATTGCTGCAATTAAAGCCAATGCAAATATTATGTCTTATGATAATGGTATGAGTGATATTGAGAAAAATCAAGCTGAAGAGAGAATGGAAAATGCTAGACTTAATCTTGAACGGCAAAAGATTGCTGCTGGAGAAAGAGATAGTCAACTTAAAGCACAAATTAAACGAGAAGAAATTGCTGCTAAGAAATATGATAGTGATAATAAACTTAAGATTGCTAAAGAAAATAAAAATAAACACGATACTAAATAAATTTAAGCCTTGCCAATTCGTTGGTAAGGCTTTTCTTTTGAATTATATAGTCAGTCAATTCGGTAGATATGATAAAGAATATTTATTAAAAATGATAAATTATGTAGTTTATTATTTGTAAATATCAGTTGAATTAATTACTTTTGGGGAAGATTTTACTAAATAACTTTTAAACAAATAAAATTATGGCTCAGATTGATTTTGGTTTTAATGAAGGAACTGCATCAGATAAACAAGTTGATGCTAATGGAAATCCTATTACCGATTTAGATAACGGCAACCAAGTACATCTTGATGCGGATGGAAATCCTATTACTAATTTGGATGATAATAAACCAGACAAACATGATGATAATCACGATAACGATGATAATCATGATGATAATACTGGTAATAATAATGGTGAAGGTGATGATAAAAATAAAGATTCTCATACGGGGGAATCCGAAAATATCGAACCTGGCACTGTTTACCAAATTGGTGATGATGTTTACACAGTAGATGATAATGGTAATTTAGTAGATAAAGATAATAAAATCTTTAAAAATGCTAGTGAAGTTGCTGATTTTCTTAAAGAATTTGAAGAAGAAAATACAGACGAAAATAGCATAGATATGGATGCTGTTATCAAGGCTGTAGGTGTTGAAATTAAAGATGATAAAGATCAAGCAGTTACATTTGAAAATACTCCAGAAGGTGTAGCTTCTTATCTTAATAATGTTCTTGAAGTTAAACGTAACGAATTCGCACAAGCTGGTGTTAATAAACTTGTTCAAGATTATCCTTTTGTTGTGGATTTAATTAATTATTATAATGCCAACGGTGGAAGTCTTGAAGGTTTTGGTGAGGTTCAAGATAGAACAAATATTACTATTGATGAGGCTAATGAAGCTCAACAAATTAGTATTATTAAAGAGGCTTGGAAAGAATTTGGAAAAGGCGGAGATGTTAACAAATATGTTAATTATCTTAAAGAAACAGGTGGTCTTTTAGATGTTGCTAAAGAAGAACTTGAAGCATTAAAAAATAAAGATATACAAAATAAAACCAAACTAGAAAATGAAGCTAGAGAGGCTCAAGAAGCTGAACAGAGAAGACAAATGGAATATTGGGGAACTGTTAAACAAACTATTGATAGTAAACAATTAGGTAAATACAGAATACCAGATACTATTATGAGAACTAATGATGGTAAAACAGTTGCTGCTACTCCACAAGATTTCTTTAATTATGTTTACCAAGTTAATGATGAAGGCAAAAGCCGTTATATGATTGACTTGGAAAAACAAACTAAAGAAGATGCTTTGAATGATGAACTTCTTAGAGCTTATCTAATGTTTACAGGTAAGAGTTATGATAGTCTTGTAGAAATGGCTAAAGTTGAAAAAGAAATTGTTAGACTAAAAGCTGCAAAAAATAATGGTACAAGAAAAACTATAAAAATAACAAAGCCTGCTAATAAACCTGGTCAAAATAATAATATTGACTATGGTTATAATGATTAATGTTTAATTAATTTTTTTATCATTATGCAGAAATTTAAAGAAATTAGTACTGGTAGGTATGATGATAGAGGTTATTCTAATGAGGAATCTATTGCATACTTGCAGTTGCAGAAGCCAGAGGAAATTAATGCTTTTCTTACCTATAATTATGGTATGGATGATGATAGGTTCCCTCTATTGTTTTTAACTGAAGGTCGTGGTGCTCAGGGTACTAAAGAAGTTGGTACTGTTGAATGGACTTGGAAGACTATGGGTAGAATGAAGTTTACAGATTTTGTAACTTACTTTAATTCTGCTATTACTCAGCCTGGTGTTAATGGTACTGAATTTGAAGTAGAATTCTCTACTCATTGGTTTATTGAACAGCATACTCTTACTGCTCCTGATGGTATTACTCAGGTTCGTATTCAGAAAGATTTAGGTGAAAGTGCTCATGGTTATAAGTATTTGCTTAAACTTATTACTCCAGATCCTAATGCTTATGTAGATCCTGAACATCTTGTTGCTGGTAAGTATTGGTCTATTGGTGCTCCTGTTGTTTCTGAATCTTATTCTAAGGGTAATAGGGCTAATGAAATGGGTCCTGGTGCTATGAAGAGTCAGCTTGAGTTCTATCGTTTCAGTAAAGAAATTGCTGGTAATGTTAGTAACGCAGTTGTTAATTATAGTTTCCAACAGCCTAATGGTGCTACTACTAATCTTTGGATTAATGAATCAATGCGTCAGTGGAACTTGCACATGAGGGTTATGAATGAAGAGCGTCTTTGGAAGTCTGAATATAACCGTCTTGCTGATGGTAGTATTCCTTTGAAAGACCATGATAATGGAAAGCCAATTCCTCGTACTAGTGGTATGTTGGAAATTTGTCGTGAAAGTAATTATGACACTTATGGTGAATTCCTTACTCTTCATAAACTGGAGCGTTCTGTAGGTGATGTTCTTGACCGTGATACTGCTGACGATGGAGATAAGAATGTTGTACTGAGTGGTGGTAAGGGCTTTATTCGTGACTTCCAGGATGCTATTGCTGCTGATGCTAAGCAGAATGGTTTCTTGACTCCTCTTGGTGAGAAAGTTATTCAGGATAATGGTGCAAATCTGAAGTATGGTCGTTATTTCGATTCTTATAAGACTCCAGATGGTTATACTATTACTGTTGTACATAATGGTTACTTTGATAAGGGTACTGAGGCTGAAGCTGCTAAGCAGAATGGTTATATCCATCCTCGTACTGGTCTGCCTATTACTTCACATCAGGCTTGTCTTATTGATATGAGTACTCATGGTGGTAAGCAGAATGTTCGTCTTGTACATCAGAAAGGTCAGAAGTACATTGCTAAAGTTTATAAAGGTATGACACCTATTCCTGCTGCTTGGGGTGTTGGTGACACTAACTTTATTTCAACTACTGTAGATATGTCAAGTATGGAAATTAAGGGTTCTATTGGTCTACAAGTTGATGATTGCACTAAGATGATGTTGTTGAAGTGCGTACTCTAAATTATTAACTAAATTTTATAATTATGCCAAATTTCGGTTTTAGTGTTGCAGGTGAAAAAGGAAATACTCCTAATCCTGACATAAACAACAATAGTCAAGTTAATAATAATGGTAATACACCTGCGGCTGATGAGGCTGCAGGTGCTGCCATTATGGAAAAGAAGAAACAAGAACTTGATGCTCAATATATAGATACAAAGTCTGTAACAATTAGTCTTTCACAAAGATATTCTTTATATAGACAGGTTAATAGTAAGACTTTGCCAAAAAGACATGATGTTATTGGCTCTTCTTATAATAGCTCTGTTATTCTTACTTCTAATAAAGAAGAAATGGAAGCATATATGCCTCCAATCATTGGTGTTTCTCCTTCAAATGAAGATTTTGTAACTAGAGTAAAAGCATACTTTAATAATTTTGCTGTAGTAGTAGACGAACTTGGTAAGAAATTAAATATTTCTTTTAGATATAATCATTATAGAGATTATCTCGATATTAAATCTAAAGAAAATGAAATTCTTTCAAGATATGATGCTGCTGATAAGCATGATATTAAATCATTAAAAGAAGCTCTTGCTGAAAAAATTAATGATTTAAATGCTCTCGAAAGTACAAAATATAAGTATGGAAATCCAATTAATGTTACGGATTATATACTATATCGTCATTGTTTACTTTATAGTGGAATTGCTAAAGATGTTTCATTAATTAATTCAGATCCTTCTATTCGTTTTTATATTAAAGATGATAAAAGAGAAGCTGAAAATGAAGCTAAATTTAGAAATGCTAAGAATCTTGCTAGAGCTAATTATGTGAAATTGCTTAATGATGCAGAGCTGTTTAAGGCTGTATTTATTGATTATTGTACAAAGAACAATATTCCTATTAATAGCGGTCTTGCTATGGATATTATCAGAAAGCAAGAATTACTTGATACTTATAGTACCAATGAACCTGTTAAATTTAACAGAGCTTGTGAAGATAAAGATATTATCCTTAAAGGTTTGATTGAAACTTTGATTGCTAAGGGAGAACTTATTAGAGCAACTTACAATCAGAATATCAGTACAGCTAGTGGAGAGTTTATTGGTGCTAATATGAAAGAAGCTGTTGTTTGGTTTAAGAGTCCTGCAAATAATGCTATGGTTGAAAATTTCAAAAATAGACTTATTTACGGATAATATATTTTAAATCTATGTCTTATGGATATACAAGAAATGCACATAGCCTTTAGAGAACTAGCACAGCAAATGGGTATGCAAACTACTCGTGCTATTCTTATCGAAGACATAGATATATGTCTTAATTTTGCAATTATTACTAAAGCTAGAAGTATTCTGTATGAAAATGTACAGACATTATTTAGTGATAAAGTTGCTGCACAAAATGCAGTAATTAGTCCTATTAATGGTCTTCGTACATTATACTCTCAGAAAGATTTTACAAATAGTTCTATAACAGGTGAAGGAAGTGAAGTAAGTCCGTATCAAATTACTGTCCAGACTAATGCTATTGAACCGAACACAAAAGTTATGCTTTATACTGGTTTTAAAGTTAGTTATAATAATAGAACTATGTATGATTGCAGACTTATAGAAAATGAAAATCTTGGTCAGACTTTGAGGGATTTTTGTAATAGAGCAGCTAAAGATGCTCCTATTGTTACTACACTTGGCAATTACGATCAACTTACTGTTAATATATTTACAGGTAGAAATGATATGCCAAAACCTTCTTTAGTTAGGGTTTTATATATTAGAGAACCCAAGAGAGTAAAATTTGATGAAGATGTTGTTGCTAATAGAGTTAATTGTGATATGCCTACTCATCTTCACGCTGAGATTGTAGAAACTGCTGTAAATTATTATTTGAGGAGTATTTCTCCTGGTTCTAGTAATAGCAATAATAATCGTAATAATTAATTAAATTTTAAGCTATGAGACAATTTATTTTAGCTGGCAATGTCGCTTATGGTAGTAGTTTGCCTCTTGCAAACGGAGCGGTTGCTTTTACTTATTTGAATAATGGCGTTACTACTATTGATTCAGATGGTAGTAAATTGCATGAGCCTATTGAAGGTAATCTTATGCTTGGTCGAACTGCTGATTTAGGTCCTGTTGTTCTTCCTTTCTTTAATAAGCATTTTACTTGGGTTAAGGGTGAGTATCAAGCTGCAACTACTTTTGTAGCTGAAGTTACTATTCCTACACCTGAGGAATATACTGATTATGGTTTGACTGTTGTAGTTAAAGGTAAGAAGTTTAACGAGCGTAATCGTTGGGATGCTACAATTCATACAGGTGCTAATCCAACTGCTGCTGCCGTTGCTACTAGTTTGGCAAAGCATATTAATAACAATACTATTGGTCATGGTATTGTTGCAACAGTAAGTTCTGCAAAGATTACTCTTACTGCAACAAAGCCTGGTGTTGATTATGCAATTCTTGGTTTTGATGAACTGCTTGGTGTAGCTGTAACAGTTACTACTACTGGTAAGCCTGCTTATGGTGATGGTGAATATGTTAAGGATTTGGCTAACAAAGCTGCTGCTGATGCAGGTTTTGAGTATACCTATAATGACGCTGAATTGTACGGTGGCTATCCTATTGATAAGACACAAGTTGCTATGAACGCTGGTGGTTATACTATCTTTACTCTTCGTTTTGCTGAACCTCGTAAAGTTGCAAGACTTGATAAGTTAGTACATCAGATTATTCAAGTTGCTTTCCCTACGGGGGCTGCTGCAATTAGCACATTTGAGTCTGTTTTAAAGGGTATTCAGGGTGTTTCATAAGCACCTGCTCAAACTCAAAATTAAAAACATTATACTCAAAGATAAAGTTAATAAAGAATAAATCATAATCCTAAGGGAGGTCTTGATAATAATACTAATTGTTATCTTGACCTCCTTTTGCTTATAAAAAAGAGATGGATTTAGCTAATGCGTTTGAACAAGGTATTATACCTGGTATTGTTGTAGCCATATATCTTATTGTTGTTAAGATAATTGATAGTAAAAAGAAAAATCCTCTAAACGAGATTGCAAAATTACTAGAATTAGTAACAAAAGATATTATAGATAGAGATAAAGAAAAGGCTAAACAAACCGTGTCTATTGCCTTTAATTCTATTATTAAAGATTTAAGTTATTATGTAACTTCTACTGTTATAAACAATAATGTTTCTGTAAAGAAAACTATTATTGAAGATAATGCTAAAAATCTTGTTAGTGAAGCATATTATAATGTATATTCTAGTCTTTCTATGTATAAAATTGGTGATAAATATTTAAATGAATATATGAAAGAAAAATGGAAAGAAGATTTATATAAAGATATGGTTGATTGTATATTCAATGAACAACTTACTCCAAATGATAGAATTATAACTTTTAATAGTAGAATTGAAATTAGAGTTAAAGGCTTTAGAGTTTATGTAATTAATAATGCTTTTTAACTTATGGATAGTATATATGATGCAAGTCGCTTGACAGATAACCTAAAATTAATGCTTGCGGACAATGCCAAAAACTTCGCTCTACAAGCCGCTGCGGGCTTTGTAGGCGACGATAAATTTTGGTGCAAGCAAACTTATGGCTCAATGATTTTAGAGGCTCTAACAAGCCCAAATTGGCTCACTGAAAGCCAGCAAAAATCACTGATGACAATGTACCAAACATTAAAGTTTTAGTATAGATATGATTAATGGTAATGAATATTATAAAGTATATACTCGTGGAAATAGAAGTGAAGAGCTTCAAGAAATTAAACCAGAAGTTGTTTTTATGACTATTCCACAAGAGTATGTTTGTATATATCGTAAACTGCTTGTTATGCTAGCAGATTTTGGTATAGATTTGCTTAATGATTGTTCTGCTACTTGTAAAGGTAATAATAAAAATATTGTTAATTGCTGGCATATGTTTATGTCTGCTATTGCTATGCACCAACTCGGTAAAGAAAAAGAAGCTAATCTTTTAATTAATTATATTAAAGGACAAATTTCTCTTATTTATCGACAAGATGGTGAACATAAAGAATTTGATGATATGATAGTTCTTCCTATTAGTGAAGATGGTTTGTTAAAGTCATTAATTAGCTGTGGTGAAGATACTAAATTCTATGTTGATTTAGAAACTGGAGAATTAATCCAAAAAGGTTTAGATAATAATAAGGTATTTACTATTGAAGATAATAATTTAAACAATGAATGAGTTAATTAAAGTTTTAGGCAAAGTAGTACCTACACGAGAAGGAGAATGGAAAAGAGATAAGGCTTATGAAGATTTATCTATGGTTTATGATAAAGATACTCTTGTAAGTTATATTTCTAGAAAATATGTTCCAGAAGGTGTAAATATTACAAATCGTGAATATTGGCAACCGCAGAATGTTATAGGTATTGCTGACAATAATATTATTGTTATAAATGATACTACAGAATCAGGAAGTTTAGTAAGTTATACATTAGATATACAGTTTTAAAAACAATTCCAGAAGTTTCTCGTAAATTAGGAACTATGGTTAGCTTTTATAATGGTAGTGAAGATAGAGAAGATGTTAGACCTTCTTGGGAATTGTGGCAATTTAATAGTGTTGATATTAGAGAATGGGAAGATACAACAAAGTGGGTAGATTGTTTACATAAATATGTTTATTCTACATTTCTTGGTTGGTTTACAACAAAAGCTCGTCTTCGTAGAGGGATTAATAGCCTTTGTTGGTACTAATCAAACCGATTCTTATGTTTATAGAGCAGAATATGACGAATTTTCTCAAATTGTTGTATGGACTAGACGACAAAAACTTAGTACAGAATTAAATTCTTATAATAGTCTTATGGCTTCTGTTAGTCTTACTACTGAAAGACTTATACATCAAATTGGAGAATTGCAGTCTAAAGTCACTGAACTTACTGAAGAATTAGAAACTATTAAAAATTCAATATAATGGCTGAGATTAATACTAAACAATTATATGAATTAATAAATGGTGATTATAAGAAAGTTAATCCGCTTGTCTTTTTGAGAGATATTCTTGAAACAGTAAGTGGTAAAGATGTTGAATTTGTTTTAACTAATTATAATCATTTTAATGTTAATTGGTCAAATACTCTTGAAGAAACTAGAAATCAAGTTCCAGAGATTCTTCGTAGACATAATTTTTGGCTAAGTTATAATGATGGTGAAAGACAAATAACTGAAAGATTTATTGGAGATAATGATGAAGCTGCTGATACTGCTGAATGGCCTAAAGATGAGCATTGGCAAAA
>CADBDE010000012.1 GCA_902793375.1 uncultured Erysipelotrichaceae bacterium
ATCTACACTTATCCAGTAATACTTATATCCTTTTCCATCATATATTACTGCAATATAAGCTTCAGTAAATTCCCCATATGGAGACTTACTAGCATTCTCTGTTTTTATATAACTTGATGGAATATAATAAGTTGCACTTGTATCAAACATACCTAATTTTCCATCATTTACTTTGTTTCTTGTTCCTGATACTATTTCTTTTGCTGTATCAACATAACTTGCTTTTCTAGAATCACTTATGTACTTTGTTACACTTGGTATTGCTATAATCATTAAGATTCCTAAAATTATGATAACTGCTAGTAACTCAATTAAGGTAAATCCGTTTTTCTTTTTCATTTCTCTTCCTCCTACTCTACTATAATATTATCATAGTTTTAGAGATAAATAAATAATATATTTTTTTCACATTCATTCCTATTTTATATTTTTATTATAAATTATGTTTTTTAATAAGACAATATATCTACTGAAAAAATAAAAGATTTACATATAAATGTAAATCTAATCTGATGCTAAATTATCAAAGTATCCTTGAATAAATACAACAGGTGTTCCCTTATCTCCACTTCCACTTGTTAAATCACATAAAGATCCAATTAAATCAGTAAGTCTTCTTGGTGTAGTTCCTTGAGATAACATATTCCCCTTTAAATCAGCTTCTTTTTGTCTTATTTCATTTTTAATTGCTTCTTTAAGCTCGTCTCCAGATAAATCCGCAAATTTATTATCTGATACATATTTTAATTTGATTTCATTTGGTGTACCATTTAATCCTTCAGTGTACGCAGGAGATACAACAGGGTCAGCAAGTTCCCAAATTTTTCCTACTGGATCTTTAAAAGCTCCATCTCCATAAACCATTACTTCAATAGTTTTACCAGTTAATTCTTTTAATCTATTTTGAATTGTATAAACAAGTTTTTCACCAGTTTTAGGAAATAATTTTAATCTTTCTTCTGTTGATTTATTTGATCCTAATAAACCATATTGTGGATTACAACCTGAATTTCCAACTGGAGATGTCATTACTTCAAATAATCCATAAACTGTATTTGCACCTGCTTCCTTAAGAATTTTCTTAGTTCTTATTCTAGTATGTATATCACAAGTTAATACATCCTTTGTATAATTTAATATTACTTTTGGATCATTTGCAAAAACAAACTCTACTTCACAGTTTTCATTTTTAATTAATTCTCTATAAAAATCAACCATATTAATTCCAGTAAATGGATGAATCCAAGTACCAAATGTTTCTTTGTATTGTTCTTCTGTTATTATACTAGATAAATTATACTGACTATTATCAAGTACATCTTCATCTAGTATTCCATTACCTACTTCATCACTTGGAAAAGAAAGTAACATCGTAATTTTATCCATCGCTCTTGCAATTGCTTTTAAAATCATTGAAAATCTATTTCTACTTAATATTGGAAAAACTACTCCAATATTTCCACTTGGAAATTTGTTTTTTAAATCTTGTGCTATTTCATCAACAGTAACATAGTTTCCTTCACTAATTCCAACAACTGCTTCAGTTATTGCAACAACATCTTTATCACGGAATTCAAATCCTTCACTTTCTTTTGCTTTCATTAATGAATCTACTACAATAGTTGCTAAATCATCATTTTCCTTAATTATTGGTGTACGAATTCCACGTACTACTGTTCCTACGTTTCTCATATATCCTCCATATCATTTAAATTATACCATATTAAAAGATGATATATATCATTTTTTTTAATAATTAAAAAATAGTGAATAATATTAAGTACTATTCACTATTTATTATTGTTGATAAAAACATTTAAGTCCTAGTCCATATCCTATAAATGTTTCTCCTTTAGGAACTAGCTTTATCTCTATTCCTTCTAGTCGATATGCAAAACCCGCTGTTCCTGCTTGTTCTCCGTTTTTTGCCCATCCAAGCCATCCAAAGTTTTGAGCATGTACTCTATAATATACATCATAGTATTCTTCTATCTCTCCAGTTAGTTTTATCTCTATTGCTTCTAGTCTATATGAAAGACCACTTGTTCCACTCATTTCATCATTTTTCTTGAAGTTTGTTTCCCATCCAATATTTTGTATATGTGTTCTGTACTCTATATTTCCTGAATACTCTTGATTTAGAAGTTTTACTTTTATTCCCTCTAGTCTTAAACTTTGCCCACTTGTTCCTGCCATTTGTCCATCAACAACGTAGTTTTGCCATCCAACATTTTGTACATGGGTTGTATATCCTACTAATGCATCATCTTTTATTGGTACTATTTTTCCAATATTCTTATCATAGAATATTACGCCACTTCCATATTCTTCTAGTTTATTTCCTTTAAGTACTAGTTTAATTTCTATTCCTTCTAGTCGATATGCGTATCCAGCAGTTCCTGATTTTTCTCCGTTTCTAGCCCATCCAAGCCATCCAAAGTTTTGAGCATGTACTCTATAATAAATATCATAATGTTCTTCCATTTCTCCAGTTAGTTTTATCTCTATTGCTTCTAGTCTATAAGAAAGACCACTTGTTCCACTCATTTCATCGTTTTTCTTGAAACTTGATTCCCATCCAATATTTTGTATATGTGTTCTATATTCTATATCTCCAGAATAATTTTGGTTTTCTAATTTTATTTTTATTCCCTCTAGTCTTAAACTTTGTCCACTTGTTCCTGCCATTATTCCATCTTGTACATAGTTTTGCCATCCAATATTTTGTACATGGGTTGTATAAGAAACAGATGGTAAATTACCTTCTGATAATGTTGAAATAGTATTAACATTTGTTTTAGTAATATTATTTGCTTGATCATAAATTTCAGCATAAATATTATAATTTGTATAATGATCTAAATTATTTATACTTTTTGATAAGTCAACATTTGTTAATTCACCATTCAATTCATCAACTATTGTATTATAAGAAGAATCATTGCTTCTTTTATAATACCAAACTACTTTAGATAATCCAGAAGTTTCATCTTTAACAGATAATGATAAATCAATTGAAGAGGTTGTCTTATTACTGACACTCATTTCATTTATTACTAAAGGTTTTATATTATCTATTTTATTTACAACAAATTGAGTATGTGTTATTCCTATATTATCAAAATTCTTCAATGTATTTCCAATTGTTTTAGTAGTTTTGGAATTGTTTTTTATCCATAAGTAATGAATACCATTTTCATTTATTTCTTGACTAATTGAAATGTTTTGTGTCTTTGGTAAACTAATCCAATTTGTAGGTTCAATTTCTTCAGTAGTAATTGCATAATAATTTGTATCACTTGCTGCTTCTGCAGTTACAGTTAAAGTATTAGTTTTATTCCATTTATCACTAACAGAAATATCATTAATAATTGAATGAAGACTTATACTTCCATAACCATAATACTTATCTTTTCCTTTTGTACCTAAATCAACTACATTTTGCTTTAAAATATTAATTATTTCATCTCTTGTAAGTGTTGGATTATTCATTTTTATAAGTGCTATTGCTGCAGCTGCAAAAGGAGATGAAAAAGAGGTTCCACTTTTACCACTAACATACTTATCATCACCTTGAATAGCAGGTAATAGTAAGTCTTCTCCAGGAGCTGCAAAATCAACTTCATTTCCATAATTAGAAAATAAAGATGAAAAATTATTATTTATATCAACTGAAGATATTGCAAGAGTATATAAGCTACTTGCTGGATATGAAACAGAAGTTGATTCATTTCCAGAAGCTGCAACTATTATTAAATTGCTATTTTCATATATTGTTTTTAATTCATTATCAAATATATCATCAGATATAGAAGCTCCCAAACTTAGATTAATAATATCAACCTTATCCTTTATATCATTAATTGCATGTAGAATATCTGAAAGTGATCCTGTACCATTACTATCTAAAACTTTTATAGGTACTATTTTTACATTTTTTGGAGTTGACTCTGCTATTATTCCAGATACCATAGTCCCATGACCATAGTCTACAACTGTATGTTCAACACCATTTTTATCTTCATATGTTGTCTGATAATTATCATCAGTTGGATCATTATCATCATTTACATAATCATAGGCGCCATCATAATCAATTCTATCTTTTTCTTCAACAGAAGTAAAAGCTTCATGAGTTGATCTAATACCTGTATCCAAAACTGCTATTTTAACAACATTGTTATTTCCTTCTTTTATTTTACTAGTATAAAAATCAAGTCCCATACTAGAAACACCCCAAGAATCCATAGTAACATCATATGAAGAAACATCATTAAAAGCTACAACTTTTATATCTGTTGATACTTTATTTATTTTTTCATCATTCTTTAACTCTTCAAAACCATCTTTTGTATCTTTTGCATTATTGTATTCTACTTTATATAAATTATCTGATATTTCTTCTATTCTTTCTATATTATCATATTCATCCAAAACACTAATATTATCTGTTTGAACAATTAAACTCTCTAATGAATATGGATTAGTTATTTTTATTTCATCATTTTTAAGAGTAACTTCTCCATACGAATTATCTTTTATATAATCATATAATTCATTTTTAGAAATATCTTCTATTTCTTCTATTTTATATTTTTTTCCATCAATAGTTGCAGTGGAATCATTTACATTTATTGAAATATCATAGTAATTGTCGTTTATTTCACTTAAATTTATCTTTTCAATATCATTGTCACTATTTGTTTTATTTATATTATTACTATTAATTATAAAAATAAATAAAATAATTATGAATAAAAACAATAATCTTTTCTTTTTCATCTTATCACTCCACTGCTATTATATTTCAATAGTATTATAACATATAAAATGATAATTAGTTATTAATATATAGTTTTTTTTAAATAATTAACAAAATTCCAATACTTATCAGAGACTTTCTAACATAAGATAAAAATGGTAGTGTCACACCAATACTCTTTCTTGGTTGAACAAAAATAATATGTCACTTTTTCTGGTTGTTTATTTTTTCAATATCATTAATAATTGTATTTTTAATTATTTCATCTCCAATTATATCAATGCTTGATTTTCTATATCCAATATGATTTATTGAATTTCCTGAATGGTATATTATTTCTTTATCAATTATAAAATATCTATCATGAAATGTATCATCATAGATTATTTGTAAATTATTGTAATCGTTGTTATATTTTTCTATATCGGTTTTTGTAAGTTTTGTTTTATCACTTGTTATTAAAATTATTTTACATCCTAAATTTTTAATCATATCTAAAAATGTTTTATCTGTGTATCTATCAATTATAATCAATTCTTTTTTTGCTTCTTTAAATATATCTACTACTTTTGAATATGAATCATATATCTTTCCATTAAAATATATTTCATTTATTTCTTTATTTTTTTCTAATTTATCAAATGATTCTTGAAGTAATTTTATACTTCTATCATGTTCTATTACTTTTGTTTCAACATTGGATAATCTATGTTCAGAATTTCCTATATAGTGTCTCATTTCTACAAAAGCTTTAATTATTTTTTTACTTTCATCTATAGCTATTTTTGTATGTAATACACTTGACAACATTGCAACACCTAGCTCAGTAAAAACATATGGATTTGTTCTTGACATATTATTTGCGGTTCCAATTTGGAACCACAAATAATTTTTTTCTGAATCAGTCAACTGAAAATAAAAGTCAGAATCAAATCTATCAATATTCCTTTTAACTGCTCTATTAATATCCTTTGTTCCATTTGCACACTGATATAATCTTGCTAAGTCAGAATCAAGCATTACTTGTTTTCCTCTTATTTCATATATCATATTTTCTATATTTTCTTCAGCTATTAATTCTTCCATAAAACCTCCTATAATAGATTATAGAATGTTTATATATTTTTTCTTAATTATTTTTAGAAATATTTAACAATATTCCAATACTTATCATACTTATTAGTAAACTACTTCCTCCATATGATAGAAAAGGTAACGTTACACCCGTTACTGGAATAAGACCAATAACAACAGATAAATTCAATATTGCTTGAATAATTATTTGAAATATTAAACCAAATGACAAATATTTTGCAAAATCATCTTTTATGTTAATTGCAATTTTAAAGCCATAATATAATAAAAGTGCAAACAAAGAAACAACAATTATTACTCCCATTACTCCAAATTCTTCACTAATAATTGAAAAAATAAAATCTGTTTGTGGTTCTGGTAGATAAAATTGTTTTTGTCTTGATTTTAAAAATCCCATCCCCATAAGTCCACCTGGATTTAGTTTATAGCGATAAACAAGGATTTTTAAAATTAAAATAAACATCTATTGTTTTATCACTATGTACTTCTATTTTTTTTATTAATAGTAATAGTAATTTTCTATTAATCTCTACATTCAAATTATAATGATTCATAAGTATTTTAATTTTATTTATTATTATTTTTTCTATTTTTTTATAATTATTTGAATGAGAACTACATAGTCTTTGTTTTGAATATTTTTTATAAGTATTACAAATTAAATAAACATTATTCTTATTTTTTTGAAATGACATTCTTTTTTTACATTCAAAACAAGTAATAAATCCAGTTAATAAATAATTATTCTTATTATTTTTCTTAATTACATTCTTTTCTTTAAAGATTTTTTGAACTCTATCAAAATCTTCTTTATCAATTATTACATCGTGTGTATTGTTTACTATTATCCATTCATCTCTATTATTGTTTTTTAATTTTCTTATTTTATAATTAATTCTACATCTTCTATTTTGAACTAAATTTCCAGTATATAGTTCATTTTTTAATATTGTTTTTATAGTTGTTGAACTCCAATATCCTTCTTTAGAATACTTAGAATTTTTTTTATTATTTCTAATTAGTGTTGGAGTTTTAACTTTATTATTAAATAAATACTCTTTAATTTTATTTATTGAGTATCCACTTAAGAATAATGAATAAATTTTTCTAACTATTATTGCTTCTTCATAATTTACTACTAAATGATTTTTATCATTAACATCTTTACTATATCCAAATGGTGTACATCCTCCAACCCATTTACCCATTTGTTGTTTTATTCTCAAAGCAGCTTTTATTTTTTTTGAATTATCTTTGGAAAACATATCATTTATTATTGCTTTAAATGGCATATATTCATTAATATTATTTATAGAATCATAATTATCAAGAATAGAAATAAATCTTATATTTTTACTTGGAAAAAACATTTCTAAATAGTATCCAGTAATAATATAGTCTCTTCCAAATCTTGATAAATCTTTAACGATTATTAAATCTATTTTTTTATTATTTATATCATCAATTAATCTAAGAAAACTTGGTCTATTAAAATTAGTTCCAGTATAACCGTCATCTATATAATAATCATAAATTTTATAATCATTTTTATTTGCATACTCAGTTAGTATATTTTTTTGATTTTCAACACTTTCACTATTTGTGTTATTTTTATTTTCATCTTCTTTAGATAATCTTATATAAAGAGCCGCATTATAATTCATATACTAAATCCTTATTATTAATATTCTTTATTAACTTATCTAAAGAATCTTTTCCTTCATAATAAAAATTAATAGATTTATTCATAGATACCTCCATGAATAATCTATTAATTAATTTAAAAAAATATACAAAAAAAGTGTAATAATAATTACACTTTTTTATCCTACCAAGTACCAGACCAGTATACTTCCGCTTCATTAATTGTATCAAACATATTATATACTGAACTATCATGTACAATTCCAAGAGTTGCGTTAACATCATGATTTAATGCTTGACTCAAAGTTAAAGATGAATCAATACCATGAGTATAATCACCAGCAGCAACTTGGCTTGTTACTGTACTATATGGATTTACTTTTTGAATATCATAATAATAAGTTACTGTTAATGAACTTAAATTTGGAAGTGGTAACATAAATGTTGCGCTTTCTCCTTTTGTAAATGATTGTGATGTATAATAGAATAAATTAAAATGCGTACCAGAAGTTGTATAATATTCCAAATTAAAATATGGAGAACCACTAATAGTAACATCACTATAATGTCCAATTCCAATTACATCATATGATCTAACTGCAGGAAAGTTTAACCAATTTAATTGATTCTTATAACGATACGTATTGTTAACATAAGTTAAATAAGTAGTCATCATTTTATAAGTTGTTTCAACTGTTGTTGAATCTCTAGTAACTAATGTTTTACTTATATCAGTATCTGCATTTTCATATTCTTCTTTTGTAAGTTCATATGAATCACTACTAATCAAATCAGCTTTTACTATATTACCATATGAGTCTTTTTCAACATTTTCATAAACATTTACCGTTTTTAAATACTTAGTTGATTCATTTAATATAATTTCTTTTTCTTCATCAACATTTTTAGTATTATTATCAGCATTAACATATGTTGGAATAATAACCAATATAGTAATAAAAAGTAATACCATTATTTTCTTTTTCATAAGTTCCTCCTTTCAAGCAAAATATACAATAAAAAAAAGAAAAAGTATATTGCTTAAAAAGAGAGTATTGAAAATATCAAAATAATAGAATTAATAATTTATATTTAATGCCATTCTATTATTATTTTCACCCATAAATATTATCATTAGTTGTAAATTTTCCTTATCTATCTTTTTTTTATAATCAATACTTATTGTATAATTATCCAAAATTTCTAATATTGATTTATTTGTTTCAATATTAATTGATTCATTATATATTATTTCGTCTTTATTTTTTAATATTAATCTAATAGATTTTATATTATTATTAACACTATTATCTACCCCTATTTCACTTATTACTATTTTTGATTCTTTATTATTACTTATAATAAATCCTTTAGAAGATATACTATCATTAGAGTATAAACTAGTTATTTTCCAACTATAATAATCTTCAATAAGAAATACAAAAAATACACTTAATAAGAATAATAAAAAGAAAATAGTAAAATATTTAATAAGTTTCCTTTTAGTCATTTTTGAATAAATATCTATTGCTTCAACCGTGTCTACTTTATTAACTTCTTCACCTATTAGTAATTCTTCTACAGAAACATCTAAGGTTTTTGCAAGTGAATTTAACAATGTTATATCTGGTGCAACTACACCTTTTTCCCATTTACTTACTGTTTTATCACTAACATCTAAGATATCTCCAAGAGTCTTTTGAGTATATCCTTTACTCTTTCTTAAATCAGAAATATGTTTTCCCATCTTTATCATGCTAGATCTATCATTCATATTTTCACCAACTTCATAACTAATAATATACAATAATTATCATTAATAGTTAGATTAGTATTCTTATAGTAAACAAAAAAATGTTGTATCTAATCAACATTTTTCTTTTTACAATTTAACCTATCAATAATATATTCTGTTCTTATATATTGTTTAGGAATTTTATCAATATAAGATACATGTTTTTCCTTAATCTGAGATAATACTAAAAAGCTATTCCTAGCTTTATTATCTTCATAACTATCTTTTCTCATTTTAGTCTCCTTTCTTGTTATAACAACTATATGATAATAACAAATAATAAATATTTTTTTAGTATCTAAAATTGCGAATTATGTATCTTATAAAGCGACTTTACAGTTTATCGCATCATACTTTACTCACCTGGACCTATTGCATATAAAGATTGAATTATTTGAAACCCAGTCCCTAAAGGATCACTCCATGGATTTAAAAAAGAAGTAATTCTATTTACTCTATATGGTGCTATTAGAATTAATCCAATTATTCCAAAAATACCCAACAAAAAAAGAGAAATAAAAAACTTAATACTAACTCCTGCAATAAAAAGAAGAGAAATAACACTTACTATAATTATCATTCCAGTTCCAAAATCTGGTTGTAACATAATAAGTCCAAAAACTAAAAATAAAACTAATAATATGGGAATAACACCTTTTTTTATATCTTTTATATATTTATTTGAATTGCATAAATAATTACTAGTTAAAATAATTAAGCTTATTTTTGAAAATTCACTTGGTTGTATTCCAAAAGATCCAATTCCAAACCAACTTCTACTTCCGTTTCTTATACTTCCTATACCAGGAATCAAAACTAGAATAAGAAGAACTATACTTATTATAAATATAATTTTTGAGTATTTTTTATATAGTCTATAATCAATTTTACTAATTATAAAAATTAAAAATAAACCAATTAAAAAAAAGAGAAATTGATGTTTTACATATTTAAATGAATCATTATACTTAAAAGAAGCCCAAATACTAGATGAAGAATAAATCATTATAATTCCAAAAACAATCAGTATTAAAGATATTACAAGCAAATAATATCCATTTTTTTTATTCATTAAATCACCTAGTATATTTTATATTTAGATAATAAAAAAAAGAACTAAAAAGTTCTTTATAACCATACTCCAAAGTATACTCCTGCCATTGTAAGAATTAATCCAACAACCCAGAATAATTTTACTATATCAGTTTCACTCCATCCTATTTTTTCAAAATGATGATGAAGTGGAGTCATTAAAAATAATTTTTTATGGAATAAAAACATCCATACTACTTGTAATATTACGCTTAGTGTTTCAACAACAAATACACTTGCAACAACTAATAATGTTATTTCTCTATGTGTTAGAATTGCAATTGCTGCCATAACTGCACCAAGTGCGAGAGATCCTGTATCACCCATAAATATCTTTGCCGGATGAGTATTGAATATTAAGAATCCCATTAATCCACCAACAAGAATAAAAGTAAATAGTCCAATCTCTTCAAAACCAACAGCAATAGATATAAGACCAAAAGCAATAAATGATATAGCTGATAATCCACCTGCTAAACCATCAAGTCCATCTGTTAAGTTAACTGCATTTGATGCTCCAATTAGAATAAATAACAAAAATACTCCATAGAACCATCCCATTTCAATATTAATACCTAAAGTAGATGAAACAAGTGATGTTTTTCCTCCATTTTCCATATATAAATAGAAAAATACAAGTGCTATTATTAATTGTAAAAATAATTTTTGATATGTCGATAAACCTTCATTATTCTTCTTTTTTATACTTAAAAAGTCATCCAAGAATCCAATAAAAGCATATCCAATAAATACAAATAAAATAATAATTAAATTTGGAGTGAGTTCAAGTTTATTTGTTAAAACCAGAGCAATCGTTGCTATAATCGTCGGTAATACAAATATTAAACCACCCATAGTAGGAGTACCTTCTTTTTTCTTATGAGTATCTCCAACATATATACTAATTCTTTGACCTATTTTTTTTCTTTTTAAAAATGGAATTAGAACAAGTCCTAATACTATTGCTGATAAAAATCCTATCATAATAGTAAATACTGACTTCGTTAATAATAATATTCCCATATCTTATTCACCTCAAGCTTATTTAAGTTTACCATAATACTATAAATATTTCATTACTTTTTTTAATATTTTACTAATAATATATTCATTTATTAATTAATTATCAAAATAATTATCCTAAAAGAACTCGTATTTTACTTGTAATATCTATTTTTTCTTTTGGAGATGGTGATTGTTCTATTATATAATCTCCATTTCCAGAAACTTCAAGTTCGACTGGATATATTAATTTTGTAGCTTCACTTACTTTTAATCCAATTAAATTAGGGACTTCATAATATTTTATATCATTCCATATATATTTTTCTTCTATTCCACCTTCTTGTTTAGGAATAGATAATGCATCAATTATATCAAGAAGTATTCTTCTAGCAATTGGAGCAGTTGTATAACTTGATAAAAGTGCTGTATTTTTTGGATTATCAATTGCAAGATATAATACAGCTTTTGGATCATTAGACGGAACTACAGCCATAAAGCTCATAATATAGTTATTAACTAAATATTTTCCATCTTCTACCTTTTGAGCTGTTCCTGTTTTTCCTCCAACACGATAATCTTTAATAAATGCATATCTTCCTCCACCAAGGGCTACTACACTTTCAAGAGCATATTTCATAATATCACTTGTTTCTTTTGTAATTGTCTTTCTTATAAATGTTTTATCAAATTCTTTAATAACACTATTTGTAGTTGGTTCTTGAATACTTTTTACAATATATGGTTTATATAGATTACCTCCATTAACTACTGCACTAACTGCTCTAACTTGTTGAATTGGAGTTACACTTACACCTTGCCCAAAAGCAGTTGTAGCAAGTTCCAAATCTTTTACTTTATCAAGTGAAAAAAGTATTCCATTACTTTCCCCATTTAAATCAATTCCTGTTTTTTCTCCAAAGCCAAACAAATCAATATAGTTAAATAGCCTTTCTTTTCCTAAAAGCATACCAAGTTTTACAAACCCTGGATTACAGGAATTTTATCTAGAGATACTTTATTATTTATATCAATAATCATATCATCATCTTCATAATTAAATACAATCCTTAATCTAATATTATTTCTATTATTATTAATCTTACTTACTATTATTTTATTTACAAAAATATTAAAATAATCTTTAATATTATTTTCAACTATAAGTAATCTTTTTATTTCTTTATCTATTTTATTTAGATTAATACAATTATTTATTTTATTATTACTAATTATTTCTAATTCTTTTTTTATTTTATTATTCTTTTCTTTATATTCACTTTCGTTAATTATTTTATTAAGTAATAAATCAAGTAATTTTTCTTTAATAGTATCAAGTTGTTTTATTTTTTCTTCTAAATTATTAGACATCAATTCAACTTTATTAATAATTACTTTATAATCATTGATAATCTCTTCTTTTAAGTTCTTATATTTTTTAATTTTATTTTTAATAATTTTATTAAATATAACATTTAAATCTTTTTCAAATAATCTAGGAGTTATACATCCTTTTAGTCCATGACGCAAATAATTATTACATTGCCAAACTGGATTATTCTTCCTTTTTCCACTAGCAGATCTAATAAAAGGAATATTATGTTCATAACATATTATTTTTGAAGTATACATTCTATTTTCAAATATTGATTTATTTTTCTTACTATTTTTTTCTAAAACTTCATTTGCTTTTTTCCATAGTTTTTCAGAAACAATTGCTGGAATAAAACCTTTATTATCTTTATATATAATCCATTCTTTTTTATCTTTATATATTCTTTTATGTGTTTTATAATCTTCTACTTCACTTAAGTTTGCTGTATAAAAACCTTTATACCTTGGATTCTTAATCATTTTTTTTAAAGAAGTATCAGAAAATACTTTTCCTTTTCTTGTAAAAATATTTCTCTTTGCTAATACTTCTCCAATTCTTTTTAAGCCATAATTTTCACTTGAATACATTTTAAAAATCATTTTAACTACTTTTGCTTCATCTTCAATAATTGTAAGCTTTGAATTATGTTTTAGATAGCCATATAATCCTCCACCACCTACTTTTCCATCTTTAATACTTCTTTTAATTCCAAATTTAACTCTTTCTGATAGTTTTCTTACTTCATCTTGTGCCATTGATGCCATAAGAGTTAATCTAAATTCACTATCTTTATAAATAGTATTAATATTATCAGTAATAAAGAAAACAATTACTCCATAACTTAATAATAACTGTGTATACTTAATACTATCTATTGTATTTCTAGCAAATCTTGATACTTCTTTTGTAAGAATTAAATCTATTTTTCCATTTTTTGCATCTTCTATCATTTTTAAAAATTGTTCTCTTTTTCTTACTTCAGTACCACTTAGTCCCTCATCAACATAACTATTAACATGTTTCCATTTTTTTACTCCTTTTATAAAATCATTAAAATAATTTATTTGATTTTCTAAAGAATTAACTTGTTCATCTTTATCAGTTGATACTCTTCCATAATCAACTACTCTTAAATTCATATCATATATTGTTTTTCCAAGTAATAAATCATTTCTTGCTTTAATAATATCCATTTTATTCACCTATTAATTTAGATAAGGTTTTTTCCATTTCATTATATATTTCATAATCTATTATTTGATTATCAAATAAATACTTATTATAGTATTTTTTTAACATAATTATTTCTTTTTTATTCATTAAATCACCTTATATAAGTTATTATTAAAGTAAAAAAAATAGAACTTATAGTTCTATCTTTTATTTATTAACTTTTTAAAGTAAATGTTAATGCTGTTGGTTTTCCACTTGATGAATTATATTTATTAACATCTGTTTGGTTCTTACCATATGCTGTAGTAACTGAAGTACATCCAAAGAACATTTGTGTTGTACTTGAAACTCTACTTGCATTAAAGTAACTTAAATCTAATGATGTTAGTTTATTACAATTGTAGAACATATAACTCATATTAGTTACATTGTTTGTATTAAATGAACTAAAACTCAAATTAGTTAAATTACTACAATTATAGAACATATAAGCCATATTAGTTACATTACTTGTATTAAAGCTACTTAAATCTACACTTTGTAAACTCATACAATTATTAAATAAGTATGACATGTTTGTTACTCTTGAAGTATTCCATGTATTAAGTCCAATAATATTTTTTAATCCTGTTGCTCCAGAGAACAAACTACCAATTTCTCTTGTATTTGATAAATTCCATCCAGTTACATCTATAGTTTCTAGAGAAGATCCTACTCCCCAATTGCTTAACCAACTTGAGAATGTTGAAGGAAGTGTCCAGTTTTTTACAGATAATGTTTTTAATGAAGAAGTTCCATTTATTACACTAGACATATAACTACTCATAGATGACATAATTGATAGATTCCATCCATCTAATACTAGATTTGTTAATCCACTACATCCATAGAACATATAAGAATAATAATATACTTTATTTGTATTAAAATGACTTAAATTTAAACTTGCCAAACTTCTACAATTGTAGAACATTCTTTCAAAAGATGTTGCATTTGCTGTATTAAAATTGCTAATATTTAGATTTGATAAATTTGTACAGTTATAAAACATATATGCAAAGCTTGTTACTTTAGCTGTATTGAAATTACTTAAATTCAAACTTGTTAATCCACTACATCCATAAAACATATATGATATTGAAGTTACATTAGCTGTATTAAAATTACTTAAATTCAAACTTGTTAATCCACTACATCCATAAAACATCGAAGACATATTTGTTGCTTTAGATGTATCAAAATTACTTAAATTTAGATTTGTAAGTGAACTACAATTATAAAACATTGAGTCAAATCCTGTTACTTTACTTGTGTTAAAACTACTTATATTTAAATTTGCTAATTTACTACAACCACTAAACATTGAAGACATATATGTAACATTAGTTGTTACAAAATTGCTCAAATCTAAGCTTGTTAGATTACTACATCCATAAAACATTCCAGACATACTAGTTACTTTACTTGTATCAAAGTTACTTAAATTTATTGAAGTTAATCCTGACATATAACCAAACATATATGACATGCTTGTTAGATTTGTAGTTACAAAATTACTTATATTTAAATTATTTAGTTTTGTACAATAATGGAACATATATGACATATTTGTTACTCTACTTGTATCAAATCCTGATAGATTTAAATTAGTTAGATTAGTACAATTTGCAAACATATTTGACATATTTGTTACTTTACTTGTGTTAAAACTTGATAAATCAAGAGAAGTTAACCCAGAGCATCCATAGAACATATAACTCATGTCAGTAATATTTGTGGTATTAATTTGAGCTAAATTAATATTTGTTAATTTACTACAATTGTAAAATAAATTTGATAAACTAGTTAATCTACTAAAATCTAATCCACCAAAATCTATTGTAGTAAGATTTGAACATCCCGAGAATAATCCATTAATAGATGTTACTTTACTTGTATTTAAATCACTTAAATCTACATTTTTTAAATTAGTATCATTAGAGAACAAATATGAAATATTTGTAACATTACTTGTATTAAGACTTGTCAAATCAATTGATTCAAAAGTATTACCTCCAAACATTCCACTCATATTTGTTACTTTACTTGTATCAAGATTAGCAAAATTCAAACTCATATTACGACAACCATATAACATATATGACATATTTGTTACCTTGCTTGTATTAAAATCTGAATAATTAATAGGTAATTTATAACAATTATAGAACATATATGACATGTTTGTAACATTACTTGTATCAAAATTTGAAAAATCAACATTTATAAGTTCATTACAATTATAGAACAAATAAGACATATCTGTTACTCTTGATGTATCCCATGTATCAAGTCCTACAATATTTTTTAACAAGTTAGCGCCATAGAATGTTTGATATAAACTTGTTACTGTACTTAAATCCCAACCAGTTACATCTAAAGTTTCAACATAGTATAAATAAATGTTACTTCCATAAAATGGTCTTGAACCAAATGCCCAGTTTTTCATAGAAATTGTTTTTAAATTATTAGTGTAATAAAACATAGAACTATAATTGCTTAATTTTGACATATCCCAATTATCTAAATTAAGAGATGTTAATCCTCTACAATAATAGAACATATAATTTGTATTTGTTAATCTAGAAGTATCCCATGTATCAAGTCCTATAATTTCCTTTAGACCTGATCCATTATAGAATAAATAAGCTAAGCTAGTATTACCACTTAAATCCCAGTCAGAAACATCAATTGTTTCAACATTTGTTGGAATACTAAAATTAGATATTAAATATGTAAACTCATTTGGAATTTTCCAATCTTTAGCAGATATTGATTTTAAACTTGAAGCTCCACTAAAAAAACCATTTGCAAAAGTTGTAGATGGAAGTCTTTTAAAATTCCAATTATCTAATACTACACTTCTAAGTGAAGTACATCCCTGAAAAACATTTTTCATATTTGATACATTAGATGTATCAAAATCACTTAAATCAATTGTTTCTAAAGAACTACATCCACTAAATAACGAACTAATATCTCTAACATTAACTGTATTCCACGTATCAAATCCAACTACATCTTTTAGTTTTTTTGCATCTGCAAATAACCCTTCTAATTTTTTAGTTTCTGATAAGTTAACATCAGTTACATCTATTGTTTCAATTGATTGACTCTGGAAAAATGAGAATGGTACTTCATTTCCAAAAGTAGCACTTCTTATTGATACTGTTTTTAAACTTGGAGTATTTACAAATACATTTTTACCATTTTGACCAATTTTTGAAAAATTAAATTCATCTAATTTAATTGTTCTAAGTGAAGAAGCACCATTAAACATTCCATCAATGTTCATAAGTCTTCCTGTAGCAAGTTTTGATAAATTTACTTCAGTTACTCCAGTTGCATTTAAAAACATATTTGACATATTTTCAACACTAATTGTGTCAAAACTACTAAAATCTATACTTGTTGCTTTACTATTAGCAAACATATTACGCATTGATACAATTGGTTTTTGATTTATTGTTGAACATAAACCTGATTCAACTGGATCTGTTGAGTTTTTATCTGTTAATACAACTCCCCAACCATCAGCATTTACATCAACCCAATTAGTACCATCAAATTCTTGTTTATATCTATAAGTATACTGTCCATCAATATATTCTGCACCAACAGTTAATTCCCCATCAAACGAACAAGTATTTAATTCAAAATATTCTCCATTTGGAAGAATTCTTCCTTCTCTTGTAGTTTCACAATCTTCCGTATATCTAAATACTTTTTTTCTTCCGTCAACTACTGCAGTTACTATGATATCGTCTTTTTCAATATCTGATTCTAAATCATCCTCATCAAAATCTTCAACATTAATAGGATCTTTTACTCCTATACCTGCTTCATCACGACTCATCCAGTAATAGTCATAGCCTTTTCCATTTCCTTTAAAGTTTACAACTACATAAGCAGGATCAAATTCACCATAAGGAGATTTAGCAACATCTCCATTTTCTACTCTTATACATGAACTAGGAACATAATATGTAGTTTCCTCATCATGAAATTTGTATTCTTCACTATTAATCTTTGTTGTTACTCCATCAACAATTTGTTTTGCTGTATCAATATAAGCTGTTTTTCTAGAATCATTAATTAGTTTTGTTACGCTTGGAATAGCAATAATAATTAAGATTCCAAGTATTATGATAACAGCTAATAGTTCAATTAATGTGAATGCTTTTTTATTCATCTTTCTCATAATTATTACCCCTATTCATCTATATGTGTTATTCTTATAAAACCATTTCCAGTATGACCAATTTCTATTCCACCATCAGGTGAATCAAATGGTTGATTTCCACCTATTGTTTCAGCATTTTGCAAAAAATAAGAACTATCTAATTGGCACTGTGAAGTACAGTATGATGCATTACTTGAGGTATAGATATAACCAGATCCGCCACCGCCACCTCTGTCGTCATCTCCACCTCCATCAGGATAAGTTCCAGATCCACCATACCAGCCTCCGCCACCGGCTCCACCGTAGCCATTAGCATGATATACTCCATTTCCTCCAAAACCAAATCCTGCATATATATTTGGTTTATAATCGTCTACATCAGTTGGTTGTGTTGATACGACATATGAAGAACCTCCACTATTTCCACTAGCAGTTCCTCCGTATCCACCAGATCCATAAGATTGAGTAACTGTTTCTCCAAAAGTTCCTCCACCAGAACCACCAGGCTTACCAGTTGCTCCATCAGATCCTCCACCACCTGCTACAATTACTCTAGCATATGGACTTGTACTATTTATTCTTATATCGGAAGCTCCACCACCACCATAGTATTTATTACGGCTACCTCCTCCATTAAATCCACCTTGACAAAGCGTTTGACCACATCCATTAGATCCATGGCCTGCTGCTCCACCAACGTAAATATATAATGTATCTCCATCTTTTAATTTAACTACACCATGTGAATATCCACCTTTTCCACTATAATTTTGATTAGTTCTATATCCACCTTCTGCACCCCAAATTTCTAAATTATAACTACCTGCACAAGTAATCTTTAAAGATTGTACATTACCCGTATAATTAAACTCAAGAGGAAGTGCACTACATGCTCCTCTTTTTTCACCACCAGAACAATCAGCATTAAAAACATATGTATAATCTCTTGTACCAACAGTTCTATCAGTTCTAATATCAGAAGCTTTTAAGCCACTAACAATATCACTTTCATCTAAATCATCATAACTAGTTGGTACTTTAACTCCAAATCCTTCAGTATCTCTACTTACCCAGTAATACTCAAATCCTTTACCATTTTCAGAATAATTAACTACTACATAAGCTGGATCAAAATCTCCATAAGGAGAACTAGTTGAATTTTCACTTTTTATACATGTCGTTGGGATAAAATAAGACATGTTAGTATCATAAAATGATATTTTACCTTCATTTACTATATTTCTAGCAGCAGCCATTATATTTTTTGCTGTTGCTACATAAGAGTCACTTCTTGAACTATTCAAATATTTTGATACTGCTGGAATAGCTATAATTAATAAAATACCAAGTATTATTATAGCAGCAAGTAGTTCAATAATAGTAAATCCCCTTTTTCTTTTTTTCTTTTTTTTATTAAGTAATTTAAACATAACGAGACCACCATCCCTATTATCTTAATTCTATCATACATAATATAAAAAACAAATAAAAAAGAATTTTTTTCTAAATTCTTTTTTTAATTAATATATGTTCTTATAAAATTATAATTATTATCAAATTCCCAAATTAAAGTTTCAAATTTTGATTCATTTCCAAAAAAATCTTCAACATCTATTACTTCATTAGAATTAACTGTTTTAAATGTATCTTTCTCTTCTCCTTCTTTTCTATTTTCCATCAATCCAATATATTGATAAACATAATAATGATCATTTTCATATTTATAATTATAAGTTTTGTAATAAAGTATACTATCTCCATCATTTTTACATTCATTAGATAAATATATTCTCTTTATTCTTGTATCTAATTTATATACACTTGGGCATGTATTAAACTCTATTAAACTATTTTCATCATATTTAGGTTCATTTCCAAATAACTTCTCATATTCTTTTTCAAAAGTTCTTGAAGAAGTAGATTGCATATTTTTACTAAAATCTCCTAAAACTGGATCAGTCTTATACTTTTCAGCTAGATTATCTGGAGTTACTTTTTCAAATACTGGTTGTATATTAATAACATATTGTAAAGCAAACAGGTTTTTTTGATTATTTGATAATTTATTAATTCCTTTTGCAAAATCATATGCTAATCCTTTATATCCAAAATCATTATACATACCAGTTTTAACAAAGTTATTTAATTTTTCAATTTTAACAACATCTCTTACAACATTTTTAAATTTATCTTCTTCAACATTTTTTGGTCTTGTAAGTAAAAATACTATTACACCTACAATAATTGCTAAAATAACACATAATATTATAATTATTAATAACTTTTTTGATTTATTTTTTTTAGTTTCTTCATCCATATTTAATATGCCCTCCGTATTATTACAATTGCATTATACACTAATATAATTAATCTTTCAATTATTAATTAGTATCTCTTTACAAAACTCAAGATTACAGGAGTTTTGTAATACTTGCAAAAAGGTTTGCATTCCATGACCTGATGGTTTCCAACATCCAATTCTTGTTCCACTTACTATAACATGACCTGAATCATAAAATGTATCATTAAACAAATCTACTACTTTTTCATTAACCGCAGCAGAAGTAGTTATTATTTTAAAAGTACTTCCTGGTTCAAATGAAGCCCATATAGGAAGATTTCTATTGATTGTTTCAACACTTGCTTTTTTATAATTATTTGAATCATATGTTGGTCTTGAACTCATTCCTAATATTTCTCCAGTATTAGGATCCATTACAATTGCAAGAGCCATATCAGGAGAAAACATTGATACAATATTATTAAGTTCTCTTTCAAGAGATTGTTGAATATTATAATCAATTGTTAAAGTAATATTCATACCCTGTTGTGGAGCAACATAAATATCAGATAATTTTAAGCTATTTCCTTTAGCATCACTAAAATATTTAATAGCTCCATCTACACCTGTTAAATAATTATCATATTCTAACTCTATTCCAGATAGTCCTTGATTATCAATACCAACATACCCTAAAACATGAGATAACATTTCATTATTTGGATAGTATCTTTTTGATTCTTTTACTAAATATACTCCTTTATACTTTAATTTATCTATTTTATCTGCTATTTCAAATGGTAATTGTCTACCTTCTGGATGTACTCTTTCAATGGATGTTTCTTTATACACATGTTTATCCATTTTATCTTTTGATATTCCAAGAATATTGGCAAGATTTGTTGACACGTCTTCCTTATTTTCAAGTTGAGATGGAATAAGAACTAAACTTGTTGTTGTAATATTATTTGCAAGAACAACTCCATTTCTATCAAGAATTAAGCCTCGATCTGCAGCAAGAGGAAGATTTCTACTCCACAAATCATTAGCTTTTTCATTTAACATTTTATAATCAAATAATTGAATATAAATCACTTTTAAAATTATTATTATTAAGAATAAAATAAGTATAAGAAACAATAATCTAATTTTTTCATCTATTTTTTTTGTAAACATTATATCACCAATAAAAAATATGTTGTACTAAGGCTTTTTTTTACTAGATTTTAAAAAATGATTTAATTTAAGAAATAATATAGTATAATAGTATTAAATAGGAGGTGAATTTTGTGAAGAAGATTGTAAGAAAATGTATCGTTGAATGTTTTGGAACTATGATGTTAACACTTATCGCTTGTGGTGTTGCAGTAAGAACTGGTAATTTACTTGCTACAGCATTTGCATTTGGTCTTGTACTAACTGCAATGATTTACACAATTGGCGATATTTCAGGATGTCATATTAATCCAGCTGTTTCATTTGGAATGTGGGCTGCAGGAAAAATGAAAATAAGTGATATGTGGAAATACATAGTAGCACAAGTTGTTGGAGCCATTATTGGTTCTCTTCTACTAGCTCTTTGCTTAACAAGCTTTAAAAATCTTGGAGCAAATATGATGGTTAGTGATACTAATGTATTTATAGGACTTATAATTGAGTTAATTCTTACTTTCATATTTGTAACTGTTATTCTTGTTGTTACAGATAAGAAAGAAAACAATCAGGCTGGTATTATTATTGGTCTAACTTTAACTCTAGTACATCTATTTGGAATTGGATTTACTGGAACAAGTGTTAACCCAGCAAGAAGTATTGGACCAGCACTTTTCGAACTTGGTGATACATTTTTACAACTATGGATATTCATTTTAGGACCTATGGCTGGAGCATTCCTTGCTGGATTGTTCTACAAATTTGTTCTAAAAGACTAAACAATAATTCACAAAAAAAAGACTTATTAAAGTCTTTTTTTATTTTACAAATATACTTATTTTATTACTTCCTGTAGCATTAACTATTTTTTTTAGTTCACTATTCATTTCATTTAAACTATAAGATTGATTATTGTCTAAATTATATAAATCTTTATAGGCTTTTATTTCTTCTAATTGTTCAATAGATTCTAATTCTAATGTTTTATATGAAGTTAAATCTGTTCCAATATTTTTTCCGTCAAGAGCAAGTACATAATAATTGTATATTGATGAATCATAAGTTACTCCAACAAAGATATATTTCCATTCATTACTATATGGTGAAGTATCCTTATTTTCTGTAACAAATTCACCCTTTGCTACAGGAAATAAATATAATGTTTTGGTATCACTAATTGAATATTTACCAGTCATAGTAACTGTTTTAATCATATTTACATATGCATCAATTGCTCTAACATAAGAATAATTCATTGTATCACTTAATGAAACTGTTTCTTGTTTTTCTTTATTCTCTATATTACTCTTTTCTTCATTTTTAGTTTCTGTATTTATTGTATTCTCTTTATTTTCAGTTTTCTTATCAAAACATCCACTAAAAGTAAATAAAGACACTACTAACAAAAATATAATTAATTTATTTTCTTTCATTTTTATCACTCCTTAAATAATCTAATAATTGTAGATACGCATCTTGATTAAAAAATGCTATATGTTCTTCTTCACTCATTTCAGAAAACGTTCTATAATCATTTTCTGGAATAAAGATTTTATCATAGTCATATCCTCTTCCTTCATGAACTCTATCCGCTATATAACCATTCGATTTAGATGTAAAAGATACAGGGTCTTTTCCTGGCTCACAGTAACTTAATACTTCAATCCAATAAGCTTTTCTATTATTATTTCCTTCCAATAGTTTAACAAAACCTTCTGCTTTAACTTTATCTTCAGCATATTTTGCAAGTGCTCCAGGGAATCCCTCTAACGCTTCAATAAAAAATCCTGAATCATTTTTTAATACTGGTTTATTTAAAAGATTACAAGCATATTTAGAAGAATAATTAGCAATTTCTTCACAATCAAGTGATTGTATCTCAGGAGTATCAATATCTTCTTGTATTACTTCTACTCCTTCTTTTTCAAATATACTTTTTGCAAGAGCCATTTTTAATTCATTTCCAGTTACATAATAAAGTTTCATACTATCTCTTCTTTCTAAGTATCTTTCTAAAAATCTTCTTAATTAAATTTTTAAAATATTGATATGGCATTGTATTTCTAAATATAATAATATTTATAACATTTGGAATAATTAAACAAATTCCAGCTTTTAAGAATAGAGAAACCCATCTTCCATATGTTATAAAGCTGCATAAATAATAACTTAATGCACAACATACAATGGTAATAATTGCATACATAAAATACAGTTTAAAATACTCTCTTAATTTTTCTTTAAATCCATATTTGTAAAGTATAAGTGGTTCTACCCAAACACAAACAGTTACTGAACTAATGAAAGTTCCCAAAAATACTCCAAAAGTTCCAAATTGTATTGCTAGAATAATAGATGCACCCAAATTAATTATTGCTTCAACTACAGCTTTCCACCTATCTCTATAGAAAAGTCCACTAGCTTCTCTAAACGTTAAAACAGATTTTCTCATACCAGCTATATAGAAGTTAATAACTATAATACATACTACATCAAAACTAAATAAATAGTCTTTTCCAATCCATAATTCTATAAATGGATTAAATAAACATAACAAACATACCGAAATAAATGAATACATAAAGTAATCTAAAAAATATACTTCTCTAAAAACACGATATGCGTTTTTACTATCACTTGTTGCAAATAAATTACCAACACTTGCTGTTAAAGAATTGAAAACATGTGTTGTAACACTATTTAATGCATTTGTAATAAAAAAATAGTTTGAATATAGTCCTACTGAATCAAGGGATACAAACATAGATAGAAGAATATTATCAGTAGAATTAACAACTACATTTCCCATTTTATGCATCATCATTGCTTTTGTATTCTTGACTATCTTTTCTTTTTCTTCTTTATCAAGTGGAACACTTTTTTCATATTTTAAGAATTTATACATTTTATTTGCTTTTCTTGAAACCATTATATTATCAGCAAGAGTTGCCACAATCATTATTATCAAATATCCAATATAATTTTTAAATAAAATTAAATAAACTATTTCTAAGAATGTAAATACTGCATGTGCAAGATATCTATAAAACGTTGCAATATATCTTTTTTGATCAGCAATTATTAAGTTTCTTTTGTATGAAAAGAAATAAGAAACTGCTGTATTAACAACAAATAAAACATATATTAATTCTATATATGGAATATCAGGCATATTCTTTATAATTATAGGTAAAAAAGGAGTTAATCCTATTCCAATTAAAAGAATTGCACAACCAATTACTATATAAACTTTTCTATAAAGCTGCATTAACATTGTACATTTTTTTGTGTCATTGTCTGCAAGAGGTTTATATAAACTAAATGTTATAGCTTCTCCAACACCAAGTTCAGCAAGAGACAAAATAGTAAGAACATTTGTAAATAATCCATTAAGTCCTAAATATTCTCTTCCAAGAATTCTTATGAAGAAAATTCTTGCAACAAAACTAATGACAAAGCCCAAACCTTGCCCAACTATAGCATAACTTAAATTTCTAACACTATTTCTTGTTCTTGACATATTATTTCCTCTCAAATTACTCTATTTATATTATACATTTATTTAATAATAATAGACAAGTATTATTAAATCTAGTTTACTATAAAATGTAAAAACCTAATATAACATTTTTTTATATTAGGTTTATTCAAACTAATTAAATTATTATTTTACTTTCTTACTTTATTATAAACATAACTTTTAGCACGACACACCTGTTCTTCATTTAAACTTTCTACAAATGGACCAGGATTTGAATTATTCTTATTAGAAACTAGATTTGCAAAAGCATCAATTAATCCAGTATTAATTCCTATTTTTTTTAAATACTCTAAATAATTATAATATTCTTCTAAAGACAGACTATCTACTCCTCTTCCATAAAGAAAAGAAAGAAGCATAATACAATAACAATAAAGATCTGTATTTTCATCTGCCTTAACAAGTCCAGGCTCACTTCCATCAGTAATAAAATGATATTTACCTTTTACATTATTTAAAAGTCCAAAGTCATTTAAATATCTTGATACTGATGTTTTATTTCCTTTTATTTTACAACTATCTAAGTCGATTACAGATAATTTTTTGTTATCTAGATTTGCAATAAAATTAGATGAATGTAAGTCTCCAATATAAATATCCTTTAATGGAGTACAGTTTCTTATTGCTCTTAATTGATTTAATATTTCTCCTACTCTTGCTAAATAATACTTTTTTTCTTCCAAAGATATTTCCTTATTAGATAATAATTCTGCTAAATTAATACCATCTACAAAAGGAATTGAAAAACCTTGAATATGCCCTGATACCGATATTAAATAATCAGGTGTACAAAATGAATCAGGTAAATATTTACTATTATAAGAAAGCATTTCTAAAGTATATAGTTTATTAGCAAAAATATCTCCTTCTTGATAAAATAATTTTTTTATTACCTTTTCTTTACCTTGATAATTAAAATTAAAAACTTGTGATTCCGTAGATAAAACTTCTCTTGATAACTTAAGTGGTTCAAGATTTTCAAATTTCCTTTTAGATAGAGTTATAACTTTCATGATTATACCCCCTTAAAATTGCCTACATTATACCATAAAATATCGAATAAATCAAGTTTTAGTCTCATAATATTAATTGGAGGAACTATGAATACTAATGGATTAACTGATAAAGAAGTTCTCGAAAGTAGAAAAAAATATGGTACTAATACTCTAACAAAAATTAAATTAGATAGTTTTATAGACTTATTTTTAGAATCTTTAGGAGATCCAATCATAAAGATTCTTTTAATTGCATTAGGAATAAAAATTGTTTTTTTAATTAAAGATTTTGATATATTTGAAACTATTGGTATCTTAATTGCTGTTTTAATTTCTTCTTTTGTCTCAACAATTTCTGAATATGGATCAAATAAAACATTTATAAAAATGCAAGAAGATAGTGAAATGATAAAATGCAAAGTAAAAAGAAACAACAAAATTATTGAAATACCTATAGAGGAAATAGTTAAAAATGATATTGTTCTTTTAGAATCTGGTGATAAGATTCCTGCTGATGGAATAGTTATAGATGGTGTTATTTCTACAGATGAATCTTCAATAACTGGAGAATCAAAAGAAATTCAAAAAGAAAAAAATAGTAATTTATATCGTGGATCTATTGTTACTAACAAAAGATGTTTAATGCTTGTTACAAAAATAGGAAAAGAAACTATATATGGTAAATCAAATGAAGAACTATTAAACTCCTCACCTATTAGTCCATTAAAATTAAGACTAAAAAAGCTTGCTTTAACTATAAGCAGAATTGGATATTTTGGAGCATTCCTAGTTACTACATCTTATCTATTTTCTAAAATAGTAATTGATAATAACTTTAACATTGATTTAATAATAGAAACAATAACTAATTTTAGAGTAATGATGAACTATTTAATATATGCTTTAACACTTGCTGTTACCATAATAGTAGTAGCAGTTCCAGAAGGACTTCCGATGATGATTACTTTAGTACTTTCAAGAAATATGAAAAAAATGATAAAAGAAAATGTATTAGTAAGAAAACTAACTGGAATAGAAACAGCAGGAAATATTAATATTCTATTTACTGACAAAACAGGAACACTTACTAAGGGACAATTTGAAATAACTAATATTACTCTTGGTAATTTGAATAGTTTTAATTCAAAACAAGATATAAAAAAGTTTAATAAGTACTATGAATTACTTTCTGATTCAATTATTTATAATAGTGATTGTTATTATGATAATGTACGTATTATTGGTGGAAATTCTACTGATAAAGTACTTTTTTCTTTTTTTCATAAAGAAATTGATAATAATGTAAAAAAATTAGAAGAAAAACTCTTTAATAGTAAAGATAAATATTCTAAAACAACTATATATTTAAATGAAAAAATAGATTTAATTAAAGGTGCTAAAGAAGTTATTCTTCCTAAATGTAAATATTTCTATAATGAAAAAGGAATTAAAGAAAGAATAATAAATAGAATTGAAATAGAAAAATATATTAATACAATTTCAAGTAAGGGAATAAGAGTTATATGTGTTGCAAGGAAAAAAAGTACTGAAGAATATTATTCTCTTGTAGGTATTATTTCCATTAAAGATGAAATAAGAGATAATACAAAGGATGGAATTAAATTAATTAAAAATGCAGGAATTCAAATTGTTATGATAACTGGTGATAATGTTAATACAGCAATATCTATTGGTAAAGAATTAGATATTTATAAAGATGGTGATATATATTTAACTCATGAAGAATTAGAAAAGAAAACTGATGAAGAAATAAAAGAAATATTACCTAATTTAAGAATAGTAGCAAGAGTTCTTCCTAGTGATAAAACAAGATTAGTTAAAATTGCTCAAAGTATAGATTTAGTTGTTGGAATGACTGGAGATGGTATTAATGATGCTCCAGCACTTAAAAACTCTGATGTTGGATTTTCAATGGGAAGCGGTACTGAAATTGCTAAGGCTGCATCTGATATAGTAATAATAGATAATAATATTAAATCAATCTCTAATGCTATTTTATATGGAAGAACAATTTTTAAAAGTATTAGAAAATTTATTATTTGTCAGTTAACAATCAACCTATGTGCTATTGGTTTATCTTTAATTGGTGTATTTATTGGAATAGATACACCAATAACAGTTATTCAAATGCTTTGGATTAATATGGTAATGGATACTTTAACTGGTCTTGCATTTTCATATGAACCAGCACTAAAAGAATATATGAATGAATTGCCAAAGAAAAAAAATGAACCAATTATAAATAAATATATGTATAGTGAAATAATAATTACTGGTCTTTACTCTTTTATAATATGTATATTATTTTTAAAATCAAATTTTATTCTTTCAATTTATAATAATAATTATAATCACTTATTATCAGCATTCTTTGGATTATTTATTTTTATTGATATTTTTAATAGTTTAAATGCTAGAACAGAAAGAATAAATATTTTTTCAAATATTTTAAAGAATAAATGTTTCTTATTCATAGTTTCATTTATTGCAATTACTCAATTATTCTTAATATACTATGGTGGTAATATGTTTAGAACAACTTTTTTAAGTATAAAAGAATTAGAGTTTTTTATTATATTAGCATCTACTGTAATACCAATTGATTTTATAAGAAAAATAATAATTAAAAAATATAAAAACACTTGATAACAAGTGTTTTTTCTATTTATCTTTTTTTCTAAATCTTGAAAAGAAATCAAAATGTTGCTTTGCTGTCATAGCATCACCAATAACTGGCATACTTCTTGCTTTACTTTCAATATCTTGTCTTGCTCTTCTTCTAACAGCGCGTTCCATATCATCTTTTAATTCATCATGTAATGTATATTCTTCTTGAACATCTACTACTGGAGCTTTCCCATCAACAGTTTTTTCAGTATTCATTATTTGGACAAACAAATCTGAATACTCTTTACAAAGTGGACTTGCTGCAAACGCTGTTTCAAATGCCATTACATCATTATAGTCTTTAGCAAATTCTTCAACTTTTTTAAAATATTCTTCAATAGTTTTTAAATTACCAGGATCTTGTATATCATATTGAGAAAACAAAGCTGTTTTTCTACTTTCTATACATGGTTTTAAAATATCATTCATAAAAACCTCCAAATTATACCATTTTATTTGTTTTCAAAAATTCAATTGTTTCATCAAACCATTTATCTTCAAACCTTGATAAATTATTCGCAGTTATAGTTAGAAATATATTTGTATCACTATCAAATTCATAAAGAATCAATCCATAATCTATGTCATCTAATTTACTCTTAATTAAAATATAATCATCTTCATTAATTTTTTTAGAATTCAATTCTATATTTGTAAATCCTTGTTTTTGTAATTCATTTATCAATAATTCTTTATTATTTATAATATCTTTATAACCCAAAGGATATTCTTTATAAAAAACTATATAATAATCATTTTTTATATAACTATTTAATTTATTTTTATAACTAGAAAAACCATCAGGTACTTTTAAAATATAGTTTTTAAATAATATTTCTTTATCTTCATCAATTAAAATATCTATATTATCTTTTTTATTATTCTTATTACTGTTATGAAAGGCTATAATACATACACTAATACTTACTGAAATAATTAATAACAAAAAAATTGTAATAATAAATGCTTTATTACTTTTTTTATTATTAGCATTTATTATTTCAACATTTTCTTGACATAATCCACAATCACTGCAATATTTTGCGTCCTTTTTTAGTTTTCTTCCACAATTAATGCATTTCATATTAATGTCTCTCTTCCAATTTTTTAACAATTAGTATTCCTGTTATACTTCCAATAGTATCTAATATAATATCAACTAAATTACCATCTCTTCCAATTACAAATAACTGATGGAATTCATCGCTACAAGAATAAATATAACATAATAAAATTGCCAAATATACATTATTAATTTTAAACTCTCTAAGTGTTAAAAATATTAAAATACCGAGAATAAAATATTCTGTAAAATGAGCTATTTTTCTTACGGGAACATCCCAAGTATCTATTATATTTTCTATCTTTTCATCACTTGGATTATTATCAAACAATTTATAAATTCTAACAATAGTATTTGTAATTAAAGAATGACTTCTATTTGTCGATTGAGTACTTTTTTGATTAGAAAATATAAAAATTGATGTCATCCACAATACTGTTAAACATACTAATAATACTTTTTTAACCATTTTTTTTCTTCTTCTTCTTTAAAGATTCATCATAGCTAATACCCATTTGATTAAAGTAATATTCATCACATACTTCTTTACTTGATCCAATTTTAACTATTTTACCATGATCTAACCAAATTACTCTATCACAAAGACTTTTAATACTTTCAATTGAGTGAGAAACAAACAAAACAGTTGTACCACCCTTAATTAATTCCATCATTTTATTTAAACTTTTTTCTTGGAATTTAATATCTCCAACAGATAAGATTTCATCAACAATTAATATGTCTGGAGACACTACTGTAGAAATTGAAAATGCAAGCTTAGCAATCATTCCTGAAGAAAAATTTTTAACAGGTACATCTAAAAAGTCCCTTAGTTCAGAAAAATCAACAATTTCATCAAATTTTTCATTTAAAAACTTTTCAGAATATCCTAAAACTGCTCCATTTAAGTAAATATTTTCTCTTGCTGTTAATTCGGTATCAAATCCTGCGCCTAACTCTATCATTGGAGCAATTGTACCATTAACAAAGACTTTTCCCTTTGTTGGTTTCATAACACCACTAACAACTTTAAGCATCGTACTTTTTCCAGCACCATTACTTCCAACAAATCCAATAACTTCTCCTTTTTCAACTTCAAAACTAACATTATTTAAAGCCCAAAAATACTCTTTTTTTCTTCTTCTTTTTTTATCAAAAATTGAAATAAACTTATTCTTAAAAGAATTTTCTTTTTCAATTCCCAAATCAAATTTCATTGATACATTTTTTACACTAATCATCATAAATATCACCTATGCATAATAAATAAATTTATCTTGTTCTTTTTTAAATACAAATGAACCAATTGCAAGAGTTCCAATACCTATCAAAAACATAGATATCATTGATACTGCATCTGGACATTCGCCAAATAATATAATTGTTCTAGCACTATTAATATAAATATATAATGGATTTAATTTAAAGAATGGTTGATAAGATTCTGGAATTAATGTTATTCCCCAGAATATTGGAGTAACATAGTTCCAAATAGTAAGAATTATTCCATATATATAAAACATATCTCTTAAAAATACAGATATTGTAGATATTAATAAACCTAATCCAGCAGTAAAGAGTAGCATACATATAAACACATATGGTAAGAGAAAATACCACAAACTAATTACACATTTTGTTTCACCACTTCCAGTAAATATAATTAAAAAGAAAAGTGGTATTAATGTAAGTAAGAAGTTTATTCCACAAAAAAGTACCTTTGATATAGGAAAAATATACTTTGGAATATACACTTTATTAATTAAACCAAAATTAGATACAACTGAAGCCATAGCACTATTTGATGCTTCACTAAAGTAATTAAACATAACTAAACCAGTCATCAAATAAACCAAATAGTTTACTCCATCCATTTTAAACTTAAACATGTGAGAGAAAACTAGAGCCATAACAGCCATCATTAAAATTGGATATAAAATACTCCATAAAATTCCTAAAACACTTCTTTTATATTTAACTTTAAAATCTCTCATTATCAATTGTTTCATTAAGAAACTATACCTTTTTACATTAGAAAGCGTATTTTTTATAGCCGACATAAGTCCTCCTTACAAACATTAAAATTATATCATAATAATTAAGAATTCTCAACCAATCTATAAAAATAACTGTCAATTTTCGATTTAAAAACTAATATTTTTTTATTAATAGGATTAATTATTTCTAAAGTTTCAGCATGAAGCATCATTCTTTTAACACTCTTATCTTTTTTTCCATATTTAAAGTCTCCAGCTATTGGATGGTTAATATTTTTTAATTGAACTCTTATTTGATTTCTTCTTCCTGTTTTAATAATTATTTTTAATAAAGAATATTTATCATTAAACTTCATTCTTTCATACTCGGTAATTGCAAGTTTTCCATCACTACTTACGTAAGTCATCAAATTCTTATCTTCCTTTAAATAAGATTTTAAGACTTCTTTTTCTTTAGTTTTTCCATATACTACTGCATAATAAGTCCTTTTCGCAATATCATTCCAATTATCTTGTAATAAATCTTTTAGTTTTTCATTTTTTGTAAACAATACAACTCCTGAAGTATCTTTATCTAATCTATGTACTACATATATTTTACTACTACTACTTTTTCTTTTAACATATTTAGATAATACATAATACAAGTTATTATTTGAATCTTTATCTTCTTCTGTAGCAACAGTTAACATTCCACTTGGTTTATCTACTACTAAAAAATCTTTATCTTCATAGATTATTTTAATATTACCAAGAAAACTACTTACTTTCTTTGCACCAATACTTATTTTATCATTTATTTTCAATAAATAATTATACTGAGTAACTGTTTTATCATTAACAGATACTAATTCATTAGAAAGTAATGATTTAATATTATTCTTACTTCCCTTAACATTTTCTTTTAAAAATGTTAATAGTTCTTCTTCTTTTGTAACTATATACTCTTTCATTTAATCACCTAATTCATACACTACAAAATAATCATCATTATATAATATTTTATAATTTTCTTTTTCCTTAATAGTTGAATAAAGAGATGTTGTCTTTTTTAATATCAAGTGAGTTATTTGGTATTTTTTAAAATAATAATCATAATAAGTTTTTGCAGAAAAATAATCTTCAAATACAGTACAGTCCTTATTAAACTCCTTTAAGTATAGATCTGCTCTTGAATCAATAAATACAGGAATATCTTCATACATTAAATAACTTCCAAAATCATATTGATTAAATAATCTAATATTTTTATAATCTAAATTTTCTTTTATAAATTTACTAGCTTCTACTGGATAAGATTTTTCATTAACATAATCTTTCTTAGAGTAAACTCCTATAGATACAAAAAATGTAATAACAAAAAATAATAGTAATACACTAACGAAATATTTATACCATATACTATTATCTATATTTTTTAGATTAAATGAAGATAACAATCTAATATATACAAACATAGATAATATAATCAATAATGAAATATTCTTTATTGATGAAAATGCTAATATAAAAAGACCAACTAATAAGAATATTTCTCTTAGTCTTATTTTTACTTTTTTATTTAATAAAAGAATTAAAGTAACAAAACAGAAGAAATAAACATAAGGGTAACCTTCTATAGTAATAGCAGAATGCTCATTTATATGCGAAAGAGAAACTCCTTTTATAGTATTTATATAATACGTAAAAGGTACTAAGAAATTAGGTGTTAAAAATCCAGTTAATAAGCATAATCCAAAAGCTATCATAGTTATTTTTAATTTACTTTTTTCAATTTCTATATTAAAACTTTTAAATATTTTAATATCAAATTTCTTAATAATAATAGCAATAATATCTTGAACAATATAAGTTAAAAAAAGTGCAAAAGTAAATAACCAAACAGCAGCATGCATGTTTGCAATCATCAAAGAAGATATAAATAAATATATTAAATATCTTTTTTTATTTGTATTTCTAAGCATCTCTAAAGAATACAAAATAACTACAAAGAAAATATAACTAAACATTTGAGCTCTAGCAGTAAAATATCCACTTAAAAAGAAACTAAAAACAGTTATTATTATGTATGAAATATATTTATTGTATCCAAGTTTAACTGAAAAATTATAAATAGAAAATAATAATATAAACCCTAGTACTATAGTAGATATATAAATGAATTGCATTCCACCAAGTGAGTATATAAAATAGATAAAACAATCATATAACCAATGTGGATAAGTATAAGCAAGATTAGTTATGAAAGAAAAATGATCTTTCATATCTATACCATTTTTAAAAATAGATTCACCTACTTTAATTGTATAAAAAGTATCATTTTGAAATACTTTTTGAGCAAGTAAATAAGAAATAACTAGAAAACTAATTATTACTAAAATATAAAAATAAATATTATTTTTCTTCATATTAAGCACCTATATTACATATAACAAGATAGATAAAAAATGTAGAATTGATGCTGCAAGAACAAACATATGAAATATTGAATGAAAGTATTTTATTTTTTTACCTAAAGCATAAACTATTGCACCAATTGTATATATAACTCCACCAGCAATTAATAGAAGTACGCCACTCCAATCAACTGCTTCTTTTAAAGGGCCATATGCAAATATTATTACCCATCCTAAAATAACATAACTAATTAAAGAAATAACTTTGTATTTTTTTAAATTTATAGAGTTTAATACTATTCCTAAAATAGCTATACCCCAAACAATTCCAAATATATAATAACCAAGTGGTTTTTCTAATGATATTAAAGTATATGGTGTATATGTTCCTGCAATAAGTAAAAATATACTGCAATGATCTATTATTCTAAATACTCTTTTAGCATTATTAACTGCTAAAGAATGGTATAGTGTAGACATAGTATATAAAATAATTAAAGTAACTCCATATATAATACTACTAATTACTGCAACAGTACTACCATGACTTGCACTAATAACAGTACATAAAACAAGAGCAACTATTGCAAGAAGTGCTCCTACTCCATGAATTACTGCACTCATTATTTCTTCTCCTAAAGAGTATTTTGGTACATCAATTTTTTCTTTTAATGACATTTTCTCACCTTTTTCATTTCACTATAATTTTATCATATTTTTTAATAAATATAAATAAAAGACTGATAAAATATCAGTCAAATAATATATAGTATTTTAATTCTAATAACATTTATGTTTTGTAAAATATAAATTAATATATTTTACTTTTATATAAATTGTTATTAAAGATATATTTCGTGTCCTCTTATAGATTCTAGATAATTATAACTGAGCGAACGCCGAAGTTGTTGTTCACGTTGCGGTTGTTACCAAACACGCTCCATACGTTGTTAGTGTTGGAAGAGCGCGGAGAATAACAACATCGAAAAAGACACGGGGTCTCATAATAGTAATACCCTATACTATAAATCACTCAATAGTACCATTTTTAAAATCTTTATCGGTCGACTTTTCTTCTTTTCTCTTTTTATTCTTTAATATCGTCTTGCCGACCATAGGTCTATCGCCTCGGTCGACAAGATTTATTACTTTTCTAATTTTATATTTCAGTCATAGTTTTTTTATTTTTCTTTTATTCTATCTAGTTTGAGATATTAGACGTTAGAACTGTAATGACCGGGCGGACGCCATAGAGGCTCGTATAGTTGGCGCTGTAGTTGCTCACGCGGCGGTCGCTACCATACACGTACCAAACGCGGTTAGTGTAATCAGAGCGCGGAGTCTCTAACCAGTATCCGTATGCTCCTGAAGATCCTTCATATTGTCCTAAGTTCTCCATCAACCATGTACAATTATTTAGGTATCCTGCTGTAGTCATTCCACTACTTCCACATGCTGATGCTACTTCTTGATATGTTAAGAATCTTGCTGCTTTATCTGTATATGTAAATGATTCTATCGTTCCTCCACTTGTACTTCCATTTCCGTTTTCTGCGACTATTTGCCTTGTTCCTGGTGCTATTAATCCTGGATTATCCCATTCACTTGTACTTGGTAAATATTGATATCCTGTTCTTGGTCCATGATAGTTTTGATTATTTGAG
>CADBDE010000013.1 GCA_902793375.1 uncultured Erysipelotrichaceae bacterium
ATTAAAGAATAATAAGAGAAAGAAAGAAAAGTCGACCGATAAAGATTTTAAAAATGGTACTATTGAGTGATTTATAGTATAGGGTATTACTATTATGAGAAATCTAGTCTTTTTCGATGTTGTTATACTCCTCGCTCTTCCAATACTAACAATGTATGGAGCGTGTTTGGTAACAACCGCAACGTGAACAACAATAACGCCAACAATACGAGCAACTATGGCGTCCGTCCGGAACTTTCCCAGAAACTATGGACTTTTGGACTAGTGTGATCCACTGAAAGTTAAGAGTGAAAAGCCTGGGAAAATAAGTAATATCCTCAAGTTAATTTGAAATATATGTCATAGATGGTAATGTAGATTAGTAATACCTATGAAAATTGAAATTACCTATAAACTATGACAATTTTTTATGGAGATTTTTATGAAATTAATAGATGTTTATAATAAGTATAAAAAAGAATATAATGAGTCTGATTTAAAAGAATCTGATAAAGTAGGAGATGAAGTAGAAATATTTACTCCAAAGGGAGAGATTATGTCTTTTATGGTAGAAAAATTATATAATGAAAATATGAATAGAGTAGAAGTTGCAAGACATCCAGAAGAAATATTAAAACTTTACGTTCCAGAAATAGTTGAAAAAGACTCCATGATGAGAGTTAAAATACTATAAGTATTTTATAAAAATAATTGAATAAATATATATAAGTATAGTATAATATAAATTAGGGATGTACATGAGGGACTAATCAAGTTCATCCTTTCGGGTGACCTGATATAACCCTAAGGGGATATATCAGGACTTTTTATTTTAAAAGTAAAATAATTACAATTAATAATAAAAGAAGTATTATAAAGAAATAAGAGAATTCTCTTTTTGTCATAATATCAACTCCTTTCACGAGTCTAGTTATTCAACCAAAACTTATCCCCTTATATGTGAAAGGAAGAACCTGATATTCATATACATCCAAATAGAATAGTATTATTTTTTAATTATATTTTTTTTAATATGATATATTAAATATAAAGGTAAAGAAGTTAATATGAAAGATAAGAATGGATTTACATTAATTGAATTGTTGGCAGTAATAATAATACTTGGAATCTTGATGATTATTGCAATACCAAGTGTAACAAGGTATATTAGTGACTCAAGGAAAGCAAGTTATATAAGTACAGCAAAAGAAAATATAACAGGAGCAAGAAATAAAGTAAATGATGGGAAGTTAGGTATGTTTGATACAGATGCAACATACTATATTCCAGCAAGTTATATAAAAACAGAGAATGCAAATAAAAGCCCATATGGAGAGTTTACTGAGGCTTATGTAGTAGTAATATATAATGGAAAAGGATATAAGTACTTTTGGACAAGTGTAGATGATACTGGAGAAGGAATAAAAGGGATAATAGCATACGATAATCTTGAAAACGACAATGTAGAAAGTGATATTACAGATGATATGATAGATCCTAATATTACTAAAACAGGAGTAGGAGAAAGAAGTAAGATATTAGTACTAGATCCTGAAACTGAGACATGGAGAGAAGTAGTAGGAGGAGCAACAACACATGTTTCTGAAGAAGGAGGAGAAGTGACCCAAACAACAGCGTCTACAATACTTGCAGAATACATGGAAGGCTCTCAATTAAAAGCAGATGCACCATTAAATCAAATACCGGACACTAATATTTATATATTCAAAGGAGGAACAGCTAATCCACCAGCAAACTATGTAAAATTTAATTGTAGCAATCCAAGTGATACAAGCACATGTGAAGACTGGAGAATAATTGGAATATACAATGGACAAATGAAGATAATAAGAGTAGGCTCAAATGGACAACCAACAGCACCAACAGCACCAACAGGATTTACAAGCATAAAATTGAACACAACAACACCAAACCCAGGATGGGCAAATTCATCATTAAAAGAATCACTAAACACAACATACTATAACACATTAAGTGATACAGCAAAAGGGATGATTGACAAAAATGGATCATGGGATGTAGGACCAGCAGCATATAATGCAATAGCAAGTGGGGCTTACACAAGTGCCACAACCTCTGGAACAGTTGTCGGTAGTACAACTCATACAACACCATGGACTGGTAAAGTTGGATTAATGGCATTGTATGAATTTTTGTATGCAACAGGTGGAGGAGATACATGCTTAACAACTTCAGGAAATGATTATGACTTAGGATGTGGAACAGCGGCAAACGATTGGTTACTAAATACGGGCTCTACTTTTTGGATTATTTCTCCTAGCAGTGATTATGTTGGCTATGCTCTTAATGTGACTAATGGTGGCTATGTGCGTAACAGTTACGTGGACAATGACTATGCGGCCGTCCCTGCAGTCTTCCTAAAAAGAGAGGTAAAAATAACTAAAGGAGATGGAACCAGTGAAAATCCATATGAATTAAGCTTATAATAATTATTTAAAAAGACTTTTTATAAAATAATTATAAAGAGTCTTTTTTTGTTGTTATATTCTTTTTACTGTATTATAATATCTATGGTGAAGTTTATGAATACCAGTGCAGGAAGAGGATTCTTGAAAGCTATTATATTAGTTGGAGTATTATTTGCAATTATTTATTTTATTCATTATAATAAATGGGCAAATCATGATTTTAATACTGTTGATATAACTTATAAAACTAATCAAAATCAAGAAGATAATACTGAAGAAGATATTGAAATTAAAGACTCAACAAGTGACTATAAAACACTTTATTCAAAGCTTAATTATGAATTATTAGAGTTTAACTTTGGTGAAGAGTTTTATGATATATATTATGGTAATAAATCATTTTATGATGAATATTTTATATATATTGGTGTTGTAAATTTACTAAAAAATGATATGATATTAAATTGTGACTTACAAACAAGTGTTAATGAATCTGATTTAAATAAAGAAATTAAATCAATATTTGGAGATGTAAGTTACACTAATAAATCATTTACTACTAAGAATGGTAATGTAGCTATTGAATATGATTCAAGTAGTAATAAATATAATGTTAAATTAAATGGAAAATGTAGTGGATTTAGTGAAGAATTTAATGGTATTAAGAGTATGTATCTTAAAGCAGAGGTAGTAGGAGATAATCTATTTATATATGAAAGACCTTACTATGTAGAAAGTTTTAAAGATGTTAATGGAAATTTATCTTTTAAATATCATAAAGGAATAGAAAAAGATTCTGAAGTAATAGCTACTGATTATAATAAATTTGATATGACATTAATACCAATTTATAAATATACATTTTTAAAGAGTAATGATGGGTATAAATTAGAGTCAATAAAAATAAAATAAATTAATAATTAGGAGGAATATATGGACATTATAAAAAGTAATGATGATACACTAAATGTAGTTGAATTAGTTAAGGAAAATAAGCATTTAAAACTATCTTTATCAAAGTATGATGAATTGGAAGCAAGTTTTTCATATGGAGATACTGATAAAGGATATTGGTTTCAAGAAAACTTTGAAATTGATAAAAATGATGAAGAAGTATATAATGCAGTAGATGGAGTATTCTTATCATATTCAGGAGATGTATACTTTGATACAATGGGAGCTAATTTAATATTAATGAATACTGGAGATAAGTATAGTTTCTTCTTTATGAAAGAATTTGATCAAGGTGCTAATGAAATAAAAGCTAAATTCTTTAATGATTCAATGGAAAATACTTCAATGAAATTCTTCTTTGAAAGATTAGAAAAATTAGAACCAAAAGAAGACTTGAAAATAGAAAAAGCAAAATCATTAAGTAAAACTTTAAATAAAATTGTTGAAAAAAAATAAAAAATATAATATAATCTCAGTTATATTGAATGCAAATGAGGAAGACGTAATTAGATTAAATCCTTAAGAGAGTGAATGTTTGGTGAGAATTCATAGGTAATATTTAATTAGAATCACTTCTGATGCTTTTTGTGGATAAGACAAAAACGGTAACGCGTTATAGTTTTGAGTGTATAGAGAAATCTATAAATTAAGGTGGTAACACGGTATATTCGTCCTTAGGAATATATCGTGCTTTTTTTTGGAGGAATGTATGAAAGAAAAGCCACATGTAAATATTGGTACTATTGGACATGTTGATCATAGTAAACATACACTTATGGAGGCAGTTAAAATAGTACTAGAAAATACTTCTAAAGAAGAAAATAATGAATGTTCAAATAAAGTAAACATAAAAGTAAATGATGGAGGTTTTAATATGATAAAAGGATTTAAGAATTATGTTGGAAGTACTATTCTTGGGTATAGATTTGTTTTAGATAAAAATAGTTCTAAAAAGATTAAATATACTAAAGGTAATAGTAAGATTAAGAATAGTACGATGCATAATAAAGTAAAAGTATTAAATAAAAGAAATGATTATTCAAAATAATGGAGGGGATAATATGTTTAAAGAATTAAAAAAAGGTGCAAATAACGAAGTTGAAAAGTCTATTAGTGAAAACTGGGCTAAAATGAATATTTTAGAGTTAACTATAAAAAATAGAGATAAGAATAAAAACTTTGTTTTTTATGATGGACCAGCAACAGCTAATGGAATGCCAGGAATTCACCATATGCTTGCAAAGTTATTAAAAGATGTATTTTGTAAGTATAAGACAATGCAAGGAAATAGAGTACTTAGAAAAGTAGGATGGGATACTCATGGACTTCCTGTTGAAGTACAAGTAGAAAAAGAACTAGGTTTTGAAGGAAAGACTGATATTGAAAAATATGGTATAAAAGAGTTTAATGAAAAATGTAGAGAAAGTGTTTGGAAAAATGAGAAATCATTTAAAGAATTTACTAATTTAATGGGACAATTTATTGATCTTGATGATCCATATATTACTTATCATAATTCTTATATAGAAACTGAATGGTGGATTTTAAAGAAATTCTTTGATGAAGGATTAATCTATGATGGATTAAAAATACTTCCATATTGTCCAAGATGTGGAACAGGACTTGCATCACATGAAGTTGCACAAGGATATGAGATGGTAAGTGTAAACACAGTTACTGTTCCATTTAAATTAAAAGATGAAGAAAATACTTATTTATTAGTATGGACAACAACTCCATGGACTCTTTTATCAAATGTTGCTGCATGTGTAAATCCAAAAGAGAAATATGTAAAATGTTTGTCAAAGGGATATAACTTTATTGTAGCAAAAGCTCTTGCTAATAGGGTTTTAGGAGACGAATACGAAGTAGTAGAAGAGTATGATGGTAAAGACTTAGAAGGAAGAGAATATGAACAATTCTTACCAATATTAAAAGTTAATAAAAAAGCTTTCTTCATTACATGTGCAGACTACGTTACTATGGAAGATGGTACTGGTATTGTTCATATTGCTCCAGCGTTTGGGCAAGACGACTACGAAGTAGGGTTAAAGTACGATTTACCTGTTTTAAATCCAGTTGATGAAAATGGATGCTTTACAGAAGGACCTTGGAAAGGAAGACTAGTTGTAGAAAAAGAACTAGAGTTAGATATTATTAAGTATTTATCTGGAGAAGATAAACTGTTTAAAAAACAAAAAATGGAACATAACTATCCACATTGTTGGAGATGTCATACACCTTTAGTTTATTATTCTAAACCAAGTATTTATATAAAAGTTACTGATTTAAAAGATAAGATAATTAAAGAAAATAATAAAGTTAATTGGTATCCGGATTATGTTGGAGAAAAACGTTTTGGGAACTGGCTTGAAAACTTAAATGACTGGGCAATATCAAGAAATAGATATTGGGGAACACCTATTCCTCTATGGAGATGTGAGTGTGGTCATGATGAAATGATTGGATCTCGTAAAGAATTAGTTGAAAAAGCAATTGAAAAGATTGATGAAAATATAGAACTTCATAGACCTTATGTAGATGATGTGCATATTAAATGTCCTAAATGTGGTAAGACTATGAATCGTGTAAAGGAAGTTATGGACTGTTGGTTTGACTCTGGAGCAATGCCTTTTGCACAATATCATTATCCATTTGAAAACAAAGAATTATTTGAATCACAATTTCCTGCAGATTTTATCTGCGAAGGAATTGACCAAACTCGTGGATGGTTCTATTCGTTAATTGTTATTTCTACATTTGTAATGGGAAAAGCTCCATATAAAAACGTCCTTGTTAACGACTTAATACTTGATAAATATGGACAAAAGATGCATAAATCTAAAGGTAATTCAGTATCTCCATTTGGATGTATAGAAAAATATGGTGCTGATCCAACTAGGTGGTATATGTTGTCAGCAAGCCCGGTTTGGACACCTCTAAAATTTGATGAAGAAGGAATTAAAGAAGTTCAATCTAAATTCTTTAATACTTTGAAAAACACTTATACATTCTTTGAAATGTATGCTAATACTGATAAAGTAGATCCAAGAAAGTTTAAAGTAGAATATAAAGACTTAGAAGATATCGATAAATGGTTACTTTCTAAGTATAATAAACTAGTTCGAGATGTAACAGAATCAATGGATGTATATGATCCTAATAAAGCAGTTAAATTAATTAGTAATTTTGTAAATGAAGATTTATCTAACTGGTATATTAGAAGAAATAGAAGAAGATTCTGGGGAAGTGATTTAGATAACAGCAAAAAAGCAGTATATCAAACTACTTATGAAGTATTGTGTGGTCTTTGTAAATTAATCGCTCCAATGGTACCATTTGTAAGTGAAGAAATATATACTAACTTAACTGGAGAGAAATCAGTACATCTTGCAGATTATCCTAAATTTGATAAAAAATTAGTAGATGAAAAAATAGAGACTAAGATGGACTTAGTACGTGACTTAATATCTCTTGGAAGAAATGCAAGAGAAGAAGCAAAAATCAAAGTAAGACAACCAATTCAAGAAGTAATTCTAGATGATAAAGTGAAGAAAACTATTAAAGACTTAGAATCACTTATTTATGAAGAATTAAATGTTAAAGAAATAGTGTATGCTAAAGATTTAAGCAAATACATGACTTTTGTAATAAAACCAAACTTCAAAGTGTGTGGACCAATCTTTGGAAATAAAATAAAAGATTTATCAGAAAAACTTAATTCTTTATCTCAAGAAGAAATAGTAAAACTTTCTAATGGAGAAGAATTAAAAATTAAACTTGATAAAGAATACACTCTTAATAATGAAATGGTAGACATAAGAATAAATTCTAAAGAAGGATTTAATGCAGCTAATTATATGGGTAACTTCATCATTCTTGATACTACTTTAACAAAAGAATTAATAAATGAAGGAATTGCAAGAGAACTTATTAGCAAAGTTCAACAAATGAGAAAAAATAAAGATTTTGATATTGTTGATAGAATAAATCTTTATTATGAAAAGAATGATGAATTTAAAGAATCAATTGAAGATTATTTAGATATGATTAAAAATGAAACTTTATCTGTTGAAATAGCTGAAAAATCAAATAATGGAGAAATAGTTGATTTAAATGGTATTGAAGTTAAAATAGATATTTTTCAAGTAAAAAAATAATTAAAGGCTAAAAAGCCTTTTTTTATTTTTTTTTATGTGTTATACTTGTATAGAATAAGGGAGTGTGTGAAATGGCTAGTGATATTAAAAAATCTCTTTTTAGTGGGTTAGATAGAATTAATTTAAGAGAAATTTTTGATAGTGTTGATGAATCATTATTAAGACACCCAAAATTCGAAGAATCACTTATGAAGGAGATTAATTATATATATATTAAAACATCAAATAGTGATGTTCATGTTGATGTTTCTCTTGATAAAAAAAGTGTTATAATTACTAGTAATAAACCAGTAGTTGATTGTTCAATCCCTGAATTTAGAGGAAATAATAGAGCATTTATTATTTCTAAAATATATTTGAATGGAGAAAATTTATATATAGATTATTCTCAAGGAGTTTTGTTTGATAGAGAAAAACTTGAAGAACTTGGATTAAGAACAACTGCTATTTATGAATCTAAATTTGAAACTCTTTATTTATTAAAATGTTTTAATAAATATGGAATTGAATATTCAAATAGTTCTTATTCTGATAGCTATCCGCTTAAACAAAAAGAAAGAGAAGTAGATGTAAGGGAGCAAACATTATCTTCTTTTCATAAACCAGTGTTTAATGAATTTAAACTCCCAAAAGGATCAATTCATATTTTAGAAGCCAATGTGAGAAATACTTATAAAAAAGAAGGAGAGTACTCAGTAATACATACTAATGTAGCTAAAATAACAAATGAAGGTTATAAAGATGTATCATGTGCTTTGTTTACAACACATTTCTTATTTCCTGAAATGTTAAGAGGAGATAAAATTATTGCTAAAGCAATAATACATGAAGGAAAATATGTATTTTGTGTAGAAGGCAACTATGCAGATACTGTTGAAAAAGCTATAGAAAGAGCAAGAGAAGAATTAAGACCTAAGTTAATAGAAAAGAAAGATGAATTAAGCGAAGAAGTTTATGAATTCTTAATCAATAATATCTAAAAAATGTTATAAAAAATAACATTTTTTTTTACAAAAAAATGTATTTTTTCGTTGCCTTGTTTTATTAAAAATGATATGATATTCTTAGAGTAAAAATAGTGTGATATAGTGGAAGATGGTGAAAGTATGTTAGTTTCTTTGATAAAAAAGGAAAGAATATATTCAGTAACATTACCATTGAATGTAAATGGTACTTATTGGGTAACTGATAGAGATAAAAATGATAATGAAAGGAAACTTGTTAGCATTGTAGATCAAGATGGAAAATGGGTGTTGAAAAGTAACAATGATAACAAGGTAATAGAAGAAGATAGAATTATTCCAGAAGTAGTTTTAACAGACTATAGTTTTCATTATATTCAAATAGAAAAAGAGGAAATAGCATTATTATATTGTTGTCCTGTTTATGATGAAAACAACATTCAAGTAGAAGTTAGAAATTCTTGCGATATTCTTATAGGAAAAAGTCAGTTGTGTAAGATTATTTTTAATTTACCAACTGTTTCAGAAGAACATGCAAAACTAACTTTTAATAATGGAAATTGGACTATTACAGATTTAAATAGTAAATTTGGAACTTATGTTAATAATGAAAGAGTTTTAGGAACTAGAAAACTAAATCATGGAGATATTATTTTTATAACTGGATTAAAAATTATAATTCTTGGTAATATTTTAATTACAAATAATCCATTTGATAGAGCAAAATATAGTGGGGATATTTTTAGTCTTTATCAAAAACCAAATACTCAAATTGAACCAACTGATGAAGATAAGAATAATGAATTAGAAGTTTATGAAGAAAATGATTTCTTCTTTAGATCACCAAGATTTAGGACAGTTATTGAAAAAGAAGAAATGGTTATTGATTCTCCACCAGGAAAACAACAAGAAGATGATACCCCAGCTATTTTAACGATTGGACCTCAAATTACAATGGGAATGAGTTCAATGCTTAGTTTATCTAATACATTTATGCAAATGAATGAAGATGCTAAGGTAAATGGTTCTGTTGACTGGATGAAATATGCACCAACTTTAGTTATGGCATTTGGAATGCTAGCAAGTATGTTCTTGTGGCCTTATTTAACTAAAAGACATCAAAATAAAAAGAGAAAACAATATGAAAGAGAAAGACAACAAAAATATGGAGCATATGTAGAATCAAAGAGAAATGAAATAGATTTGATTATGAAAAAACAAAAACAAATCTTAATCGAAAACTATATTCCTCTTGAAGAATGTGAAAAAATTATATTAACTAAAAACAGACAATTATGGGAAAGAAAAGTAGATCACTCTGACTTCTTAGACTTAAGACTTGGTATTGGTAATAGACCAGTTGAACTTGATATTAAATATCCAGAAGAACATTTTTCTATGGAAACAGATGATTTAAAAGAAATTACAAATACTTTAGTTAATAAATCTAAAGAGTTAGAAAATGTTCCAATAAATTTATCATTAACTGAAAAGTATATTTTAGGTGCGGTTGGAAAAAGTGTTGAAACGAGAGAATTTGTTAAACAACTATTGCTTCAAATAATTACTTTTCATAGTTATGAAGATGTTAAACTTGTATTCTTTGTTGATGAAAAAACAAAAGAAGAATGGAATTTTGCAAAAATACTTCCACATGTATGGAGTAATGACAAACAAATAAGATTCTTTGCTACAAATTATGAAGAAATGTGTGAATTAAGTGGCGTGCTAGAAAGAGTTCTTGAACCAAGACTTGAAAATGCTGAAAAAGGTGATTATAAATCATTCCCTCCATATTTCATAATTATTACAGATAACTATAAAGTTGCTAAAAATGTTCCAATAATGAGTAGTGTTTTAAAATTAAAAAATAATATTGGAATGAATGTTATAGTACTTAATGAAAATCTATCAACTCTTCCAAATGAATGTACTACTTTCTTAAGTATTAATGGAAGAAATGGCGCAGTATTTGAAAGTGAATTGACAAGTGATAAACAAAAAGAATTTGCAATTGATAATTATACACAAGGAAACTTTGTTGCATGTTGTAAAAAAGTTGCAAATATTCCAATTAAGTTTTCTCAAGATAATTACAATTTACCAAATGTAGTTGATTTCTTAGAGATGTATGGTGTTGGTAAAGTTGAACAATTGAACTGTATATATCGTTGGAAAATGAGTAATCCAACATCATCATTGCAAGTTCCAATAGGAGTTGACTCACATGGAATGTTATTTAAATTAGATATACATGAAAAAGCTCATGGACCACATGGTCTTATAGCAGGTATGACTGGTTCAGGTAAATCAGAGTTTATTATATCTTATGTTTTATCTTTAGCAGTTAACTACCATCCAGATGATGTTTCATTCATCCTTATAGACTATAAAGGTGGAGGGCTAGCTGGAGCATTCAAAAATGAAGATACTGGTGTTAAACTTCCGCACCTTGCTGGTACAATTACAAACTTAGATACTCTAGAAATGAATAGATCCTTAGTATCAATTCAATCAGAATTAAGAAGAAGACAAGCAGTGTTTAATGATGCAAGACAAGCATTAAATGAAGGTACTATTGATATATATAAATATCAAAAGTTCTATAAAGAAGGTGCAGTTACTGAACCTGTATCTCACTTACTTATCATTTCCGATGAGTTTGCAGAGTTAAAAGCTCAACAACCAGAATTTATGGATAACTTGATAAGTGCTGCTCGTATTGGACGTTCTTTAGGTGTTCACTTAATTCTTGCAACTCAGAAACCTAGTGGTGTAGTAAATGATCAAATTTGGTCAAATGCAAGATTTAGAATATGTTTGAAAGTTCAAGAAAAAGCAGATAGTAATGATATGATTAAAGTACCAGATGCAGCAATGATTAAGCAGACTGGTAGATTCTACTTACAAGTTGGTTATAATGAGTATTTTGCACTTGGACAATCAGCATGGTCTGGTGCTCCTTATTTCCCAACTGAAAAGGTAAAAAAGAAAATTGATACATCAATGAATTTCGTTAATAACATTGGAAATGTTGTTAAAGAGTCAGATGAAATAAGAAAAGATAAAGTAGCAGCTCAAGGAGAACAATTAACAAATATTGTTAAATACTTATCTGATATAGCTAAAAAAGAAAATATTTCTATTAAGCAACTATGGTTAGATAAGATTCCTGCAATTATATATCTTGATAAATTAACAGAAAAATATAATTATGTTCATCAAAAATTTAATATTAATCCAGTAATTGGTGAATTTGATGATCCATTTAACCAAAGACAAGGAATTCTTACACTTCCACTTACAGAACAAGGAAATACAATTATTTATGGTTCTGCTGGTAGTGGTAAAGAACAAATGTTAAATGCAATTATATATAATACAATTACTAATCATACTTCTGAAGAAGTAAACTTCTACATTTTAGAATTTGGTGCAGAATCTTTAAGAATATTTGGAAAAGCTCCACATGTTGGTGATATTCTATATATTAATGATTCAGAAAAAATTAATAACTTATTTAAAATGTTGAAAGGTGAAATTGATAGAAGAAAGAAAATATTCTCAGACTTTAGTGGAGATTATCAAACTTATATTAAATCAAGTGGCAAATCTGTTCCACAATTTGTAGTTATTATTAATAACTGGGAAGCATTTAATGAAGTATATTCAAATTATGAAGATGTTATTTTACAACTTACTCGTGAGGGTACTAAGTATGGAATAGTATTTATCTTTACAACAAGTGCAAGTAATATGGTTCGTTATAGACTTGCTCAAAACTTTGGTCAAAAACTTGCATTAAGACTTAATGACGAGAGTGATTATTCTTCAATTCTTGGTAATGTAAAGGGAACAAAACCTTCAGATATAATAGGTAGAGGTTTAATTAATTTAGGTGCTATTTATGAATTCCAAACAGCTTCAATAGTTCCAGAAGAAGAATTAAATGATAAAATTAGAAGTGTTTGTGATGAATTAAGAAATACTAATCCATTTAAAGCTAAAGCAGTACCAATTCTTCCAGAAAAAGTTACATTTAATTATGTTAGAGAAGCATTTGAAGGTATTAGTAAATTACCTGTTGGTATTGAAAAGAAGAGCTTGGATGTATCTACAATTGATTTAAAGAAAGGCTTTGTTACATTATTAACATCTTTAGATGTAACAATATTAAAACCAATTGTTAATGAATTAGGTTCAGAAATTAATATGCTTAATGAAGTTAGATTTATAGGAATTGATACTGAAGAGTTAATAGATAATCAAAGATTAAATAGATGTGAATACATTAATAATAATTTAGATGCAGCTTTTGAAAGTCTATATAAAGAAGTTGAGTCAGTACAACAAGCATTCCAAAATAGTAATTTTGATAAAGAATCAATTAGTAATGTTCCAAGTACAGTTATCTTTATAGCAGGGCTTGATAAGTTAATGACAAAACTAAATCCAGAAAATAAAAAATTATTTGGAAAAATGTTTGAACTTGCAAAAGAACTTGAAAAATACTGTTTCCTATTAATTGATTCAGTTGATAAATTCAAGAAAGTAGAGTATGATGATTGGTATAGAGGTACAGTTAACAATACAAGAGGAATTTGGATTGGTGATGGAATTGCTAACCAGTTCTCAATCAAGCTTACTAAGACTACTAAAGATTTATATGATGAAATTGGTAATAAGTTTGGTTATGTGGTTGAAAGAGGTAACCCTGTATTGATTAAATTACTTGAAGAAGGAAATGGAGATGAAGAATAATGAATAATAAAGTATTTATTGTTGTTGAAGTTCCTTTAATAGAAGAAAAATATGAGGTTTATATACCTATTGGTAAAAAAATTCACAAGGTAGCTATGATACTTTCTAAAGCAGTATCAGAGCTATCTGGTGGACATTATCCAATTAAAGAAAATCCTATGTTATATAGTAAAATGACTGGAAAGCCATATAATATAAATATGACAGTTAAGGATACAGATATAAGAAACGGAACAGAGATTATACTAATATAAAGGAAGTGATATTATGGCTGACATAGCGATAAATTCATTAGAAGATGGAAGAAGCGGATGTAGTTCACTTAATTCAGCTGCTCAAGGAGTAAATACAGCTAGAAGTGAAGCATCTGGCTTTTCAGTTTTAACACATTGTAACCCTGATTTGGGTAGTGGATTTATTAATGAATTGAATAAAAGCCTTGATGATATATATAATTTTATCTCAGGAAATTTGTATAGATCAGCTGATGGATATTTCCAAAGTGAACCGGAGGATTCATTACCAGATGGACCTAGTGGAGGAGGAGTTATCCCTGGTGGTGGAGGATCAACTACATCATCAACAAGTGAAGTTACAGAACCACCAACAACCCCAGCTACAACTTCACCTGAAACAACAGTACCAGAAACTACTACTCCTGATACTTCACCAATTGCAGCAATTAATCTTGAAGAAATAAATACAAGTTCATTAACAGAATTACAATTAAGTTCTCTTAATGGATTAATTGATCAATTGATTGAATTAAGAAATCAAAGTAAAGATAATTATTTAGATTCATTTATTGAAACTGATACTAATTCAGATTTAATAAAACAATTATTGCTAAATTCACCATATATTCCACAAGAATTAAAAGCAGTAATTATGGATTTAGATAGTAGTGTTGTTAGATTATTACTTGAATATATATTAAAAGGTAATAGTCCTGAAATATTTGATTTAAATACATTAAATTTAGGAATAATTTATTCTTGTTTAGATGATGTAGCAAAGAAAAATAACTTATCTCTTAATGAATTAATTAATAATACAAAAAATGCTAAATTATTAAGAGATGGATTGTCACAATTTGGGGATGTTATTGATTTAATTAAAGGATGGGAAGAATTATCTAATGAAGATTTTCAAGCACAGTTAAGAGATTTTTACTATGGAGATGTTTCAGAAGAATTCCCAAATCATGATATAACTGTTATAAGAAATTATGTTGATTATTTAGCAGAAGCTTGCGATGTTAGTTATGAAGAATTACTAACAGATGAATCATATGCTGAAACGTTAAAAGAAGGTGCTGTTCAATTTGGAAAAGCATTAACATTCTTTAAAACATCTGCAGAATTTAGTGATGAAGGATTATTTAAGAATGTGTATAGATTGTTTGATGGGTCTAATTACAAGGCATTTGGAATGACTAAAGATAGTGTAGATTCATTTAAGAAAGAAATAGATTCAGTGGCACAACAAAATGGTACTACTTCTGAAAATTTATTAACTAATTCACAATATGCAGATATAGTAAAAGAAGCATTATTAAAGAGTGAATCTGCAAGTGGTGTTGGATTAATTTATAAAAATGCTGAATCTTCAACATCACAAAATGTTGCTAAGAATTTGTATAATACAACTTTTGAAAAAAGTGAACAACAACAAAAACTTGAAGAATTAGCAAAGAAAGCAGCTGCTGGAACTAACAATGCTGGAAATGTTGGAGTAAGCAAAACAGGAGTTTCAGTAGAATCTGCTTTATCAGGGGAGGAAAATAAATGACAAAAATAATAGTTGATATGAAAGAACTAGCTGGATTTCAAAAAAATCTAGCTTCAAATGCAGAAGAATTTGACAATATAACAAGAAGAATGACAGAAATTGTTGAAGCCTTGAAAGATGGTTGGCAAGGATATGATGCACATAACTTTATAACTAATTCATCTGCATATTTACATAATTTGAAACAAATTAGAGATATATTGTCAGATGAAGCTGACTTAATAAGTAGACGTTCAAAGACATATACAAATAGAATTGATGATTTCTATACTCAGATTGGGGGTAAAGAAGATGGCAATAAGTAATATTTCTGTAGAAACCCAGACAATTGCTTCTTTACTTAGTGATTTTAAAAAAGAAATGACTAACTTAGAGAATTTACTAAATAAAGTCAGTTCTGAAACAGAACACATGAAACAATATTGGGAAGGGAATGCAAGCGATGATGCTCTTACTAGATTAGAAGGATATAAAAAAGTATTTGAATCGATAAAAGAGCAGAATATAAAATATGCTGATTTTTTAGATTCTGTAATAGAAAAGTATACTGATGTGGACACATATGAAAAAAAATTTGTAGATTCTAATAAAACATCTTTTGGAACAGACTATTATGGAAGACAAAGTTAAAAACAATAAAAGACAAATCATAGAAAGGAGGACATTTCTATGGCTGAATTAAATAGTTTATCCCAGTTATTAGAAGGCTTTAAAAACTTCTATGATGGTGAGATGCAATCGGTAAGTGGTGTTTCAAGTAGCGTAGCTTCTTCTTTGTCTACAGCTGCAAATACTTTAAGTGATGCAATGTCACTTTTTAGTAAAGCCTCAAGTGACTCAGCTATTTCATCTTTAAATGGTGGAGTGGCTCTTGCTAAAGAAGGTATAGAAAGAGTTAAGAGTCATGTAGAAGGAGATATTGCATCATTACTTGGGGATGCAGGAAGTTTAAGAACAGGAACAATTCAGAAAATTCTTGATAAAATAGAAGAAGGTAAAGCTTGGAAAGAAGCATCAACTGAAAAAGATGAAGATGGTAAAACCATTACAAAACAAAATGATCAAGCTAAAATTAATGAAGCAAATCAATATATAGATAGAATGAATAGTAAAGGTGAAGCTCAGCTTAATGCAATGGCAGCAGCTATAAATGGTGTAGCTTTTGGAGTAACTGGAAATATGACACTTGGAGGATCTTTAGGAAAATCAACTACATATGCTGATGGTTATCATTTTAATGGAGATGAATGGGAAAAAGATAATCCTGAACCAAAATATGAAGAACCAAAGGAAGAAGATAAAAAAGTTGATAAGGTTGAAAGTGAGCCATTAACTTTTATAGAAGGAGTTGGAGCGGTTGCTTCTGGCGTTGTTAGTGCACCATTGAAACTTGTTGAAGGAGTTGCTGATTTTGGAGCTATGATTCTTGGTGGAATTGTAAGTATCTTTAGTAGAGAAGCAGCCGATTCAATATATGATTTTGCTTCTAAAGATCTAACAAATGAATTATCAACAGCAATAATGGGAGAAAAAATTACTAATTCTGATTTATATAAAGGAACACAATCTGTTGCAAAGTATGCAGGATATCAAGTTGCTAGGTGTATTGCTCCACCAATTGGAGCTATGGCAGCTCAGGTAGCAATGAGTGGAAATGCAATGGAAAAATTATATGCAAGTACAGGACGTGCTGATATATCAATTGGAGCTGGATTATTATTAGAAGAAATTCAGGGAAGATTGAATGCTGGTGGAGGAAAACTTGCAACTGATTTTGCAAAAGAAACTGCCGCATATGTTTTACCAGAAGTAGTCACTAGAGTTGCAGACCCAGGAGATACTTCTAATAAAAAAGAGGATAAAAAGGAGGAATAAAAATGTTAGAAAAAGGAGAAAAATTTTTACCAATAGGTTCAATAGTAGTTTTAAAGAATGCTACTAAAAGAATTATGATTACTGGATTTGCTAGTATGTCACCAGAAACAGGAGATACTGTTTTTGATTATAGTGGTTGTTCTTACCCTGAAGGCTTTTTTAACTATAACCAAGTATTGGTATTTAATCATGATCAAATTGACAAAGTATATTTCAAAGGATATACTGATGAAGAATCAACAGAATTTCATAAAGTACTTATTGAAGAATTAAATAAAATAGAAGAAAAATAGTATATAATGAAAAATGTGTAAAATTTATATATATTTTTTACAAATAAATTGACAAAAGAAAGAAAATATATTACGATTAATACATAAGAATAGTGAGGCTAAGTTCTACCTATTTATATATATTCGAGGAGGTGAATATAAATGGTTTTAAAAGCAAGCCCAGAAGAAATTAGAACTGCAGGAAAAGGATTAGTAGATAATGCTGAATCATATCTTGGATCAGTTAAAAATCTTTATAACACTGTAGATAATCTACAACAAAAATGGCAAGGAAGCGATAACGTTCAATTTGCTAATACTGTTAATGGTTATAAAGAAAATATCAATGCTTTAGGACAAGTTATTGGTAATTATGGTGTTTTCTTACAAGAAACAGCAAATAGTTTAGAGAAGTTACAAGCAGAAATCGCTCAACAAGCAAGTAACTTATAAAATAATTAAAGGAGGAATAATAAATGTACGAAGGTTTAAATGTTGATTCAGTTGAATTACGTAATTCTGCTGCTTCAATGAGAAAAGACGTTAATGATATGAGTGCAACTCTTGATACTGCTACTCAAACAATTAATGGTACAGCAGCTTCTTGGGAAAGTGCAGCAGCTGAAAATTTAAGAGCTAGATATACAAGTCTATCTGCTAAATTTACAGATTTCTACACTGCAATCCAAAATTATGCTACTTTCTTAGATAACACTGCAGCATCTTATGAAGCTGCCGATAAGAAAATCGAAGATAGAGCTAATGAATTACTTAACCAAGGATATAATGCTTAGTTAGTATGATATAAAATAAGAGCTATGCTCTTTTTTTTTGTGTATTATAGTTGTATAATAATATTGTATATATAAGGATAGGAGAGTGTATGGATAAATTTTTTGATAAGCTTACTGACTTAGGTATTGATTCAGGTTTTAAGTTACTTGGCTTTTTTGTAATACTATTTGTAGGTTTTAAAATTGTTAAACTAATTATTAAGATAATTAATAAAGATAGGAGATTTAAATTATTTGATAAAAGTGTTCAATCTTTTATTTCTAGTTTTTTAAATATTTTTCTAAAGTGTATTGTTTTAATAACTTCTCTTGCATATATAGGTGTTCCAATGACATCTATGATAACATTATTAGGTACAGCTTCTCTTGCTATTGGTCTTGCTTTACAAGGTGGGCTTACAAATATGGTTGGGGGATTAATGATTTTAATATTTAGGCCATTTAAAGTTGGAGATTGGATAGAAAGCAATGGTATAAGCGGATGCGTAGATAATATAACGGTTTTTTATACTGAAATATCAACTTTGGATAGCACTAAGGTAGTTCTTCCAAATGGAAGCCTTGCAAACTCTAATATTAAGAATTTTACAACAAATAGAAAAAGAAAATTATGTGTTGATTTTTCTGTAAGTTATGATAGCAACATTGACGAAGTAAAGAAAATATTAAATAAAGTAATAGAAAATGAAGATTTAGTTTTAAAAGATGAAGAAGTGTTTATAAGACTTACTCAACATTCTGATAGTGCACTTATTTTTACAGTTCGTGTTTGGACTAAAAATGAAGACTTTTGGACACTTAAATTTAATTTATTAGAAAATGTTAAAAAAGCATTTGATGAGAATGAAATAACAATTCCATTCCCTCAAATGGATGTTCATTTAGATAAATAGGAGGTTTTTTATGAAAAAAAATGGATTTACATTAATTGAAATATTAGCAGTTATAGTTATAATAGGTATTATATCTATAATAGGAGTTATTGCTGTATCGAGCAATATAGCTGAATCTAGAGATGCCTCTGTAGTTGATCTTGCAAAAAATTATGCTGAAGCTGCAAGAACGCTTAGAGGTAAAGGTGATCTTTATTATGAACCAAAAAATGGAGAAGCAGTTATTATTCCTTATTCACAGGTTAATGGTACAGAAATTGAAAATAAAGATGTAACAGGTTATGGAGATATATTACCATCTTATTGTTTTGTAGGTATAGTAAATAATAATAATAACTATACATATTATGTTAATCAAATGGATGAAGGATATCATATGCTTGATAGAGCAGAATATAATTCTGTATCAAAAGATGATATTTTAGTAGGAGTAGAAGAAGCTGCAAGAGTATCTTTACCAGAGATTAAAGCTCCATTTAATGATTTTCATATTACATATGGTAATGATACTTATGAAATAAAAGGTTTAAAAGCAAAGTATGATGTAACATTTACTACACCTGGTATGATGAAATTTGGTTCCAAAAATGTTGCTGGAAGAATTTTAATAGAAAGCAATAAGGTCACAGTATTTGTTGAATCTAGTTCAGTTTTATCCGTTCCAAAAGGAGAATATGAATTTACTACACAAGGTAATATGGATGGATACAATAAAGTTTGGTCAAGAACTGGAGGAAATTTTAAAGTTGCTATAAAACAATCTACACCTGATGAAGCTTTATTTAGTTTTATAAATAATATTAATAAACCTATTGTAGAAGATATTAAATCTACATCAAAAACAATGTTATCTGGATATTATACAAAGGATAGTTCATACGTATCATCTAGTGCAAATCATAAAGGAAATATAGCTCTTTTTGATACATTTATGATTTCTGGAAAGTTTAATAATATAGATGGTAATACAATTACATACAAAAATGTGAAATATACTGTTAATAATACAGAACTATTAACGTTAATTCTTAAGAAAATTTAATGTCTAAAATTGTATAACTTTTTTACTAAATTTAACGAACAAAAAAGAAGTGCTTTACACTTTAAAAAGCATTTCTTTTTTTCTTGAAAAATAAAGGAAAAATTAAAAAAATAAAAAAATCAATTTTTTAGTTTTTGCATTTTTTTAAAAAAATGCAAAAATGCAAAAATGTATAGAAGCCTTTAAATATAAAGGAATTATCAAAAATGGTCACATAAGATTTTTTGAAAAAATCAAAAAAATCACTTTACACATTTTTCGAAAAATTAATTTTCTTATTTTATAAGGGTTTTGAAAAAAAGTTAAAATTTAGTGATTGACTTCTTCATATTATGATATAAAATTAAGTTATCAATAGAGATAAAATGAAGAGGTAAAATAACATGGATAACGCAGAGATTTTTGAAAATTTAAAAGTAGTTAAAAGAAGTGGTAAGAAGGTTGACTTTGATGCTACTAAAATAGCTATTGCAATAAAAAAGGGTTTTGATAATATTGTTGTATCTGATGAAGAGGTAGAAATTGGAAACTACACTGAAAAAGATATGCAAAAAGTATTTCAAGCAGTTATTGCTAGAATTGCTAAAGAATACAAAGATGAAGAAAAAATTAAAATAGAAGATATTCAAGATATGATTGAAGATGAAATGAACAAAAAAGGTTATACTGAAGTTGCTCAATCATTTAAGGAATATCGTGAAAGACGTGCACAATCAAGAGAAATGTTCTTTGATGATAAGAAAAAACATAAATTCTTAAAAACACTTGAAGGACTTGGACTTAAAAGTGCACACGAAGATGATACAAAAAGAGAAAATGCTAATGTTGATGGAGATACAGCAATGGGAACTATGTTACAGTATGGTTCTACTGTATCAAAAGAATTTGCAAAATCATATTTAATGAAAAAAAGATTTGCAGATGCTCATGATGATGGTGATATCCATATACATGATTTAGATTTCATGCCAATGGGGACAACAACATGTATGCAAATAGATATTGCTAAATTATTTAAAAATGGATTTTCAACAGGACATGGTCATTTAAGAGCACCAAAAGATATAATGAGTTATACTGCACTTGCTGCAATTGCAATTCAGTCAAACCAAAATGATCAACATGGTGGTCAATCAATCCCTGCATTTGATTATTATATGGCTCCTGGAGTATTATTAACATTTAAAAAACAATTAAAACAAACATTATCTGATTTACTAGATTATTCTGGATTTGAAACATTTGTTAATATGACTATTCTAGTAAGAGAAATAGATAAATTAGATACAATTGGAGTAGAAGCTAGTTATTTTGAGAAATTCATTAAAGAAAATGAAACTCTTGAAAGACTATTTAAGATGGCTATTGATAAAGCTTATAAGAAAACAAATAGAATTACTTATCAAGCAATGGAAGCTTTTGTTCATAACTTAAATACAATGCATTCAAGAGCTGGAGCCCAAGTTCCATTTTCATCAATTAACTTTGGAACTGATACAAGTTTAGAAGGAAGAATGGTTATTGAGAATTACTTACTTGCTGTTGAAGCAGGACTAGGACATTCTGAAACACCAATATTCCCTATATCAATTTTTAAAGTAAAAGAAGGAGTAAACTATAATAAAGAAGATCCAAACTATGACTTATTTAAGTTATCTTGTAGGGTATCTGCAAAAAGATTATTCCCTAACTTCTCATTTATAGATGCTCCATATAACTTACAATATTATAAACCAGGAGATTTCACTACAGAAGTTGGATACATGGGATGTAGAACAAGAGTTCTTGCTAATAAAGCAGATCCAGATAGATGTGTAACACCAGGACGTGGTAACTTATCATTTACATCAATTAACTTACCAAGACTTGGAATTAAGCATGGTATTTGTACTAAACAAAGAGAAAAAGCTGATTTGAAAGGATTCTTTGAAGAGTTAGATGAACTACTTGAATTATGTAGAGATCAATTGCTTGAAAGATTTGAAATACAATGTTCAAGACATGTTTATAACTTCCCATTCTTACTAGGACAAGGTGTATGGATGGATAGTGAAAAACTAAAACCTGAAGATAGATTAAGAAAAGTATTAAAGCATGGTACATTATCTATTGGATTCATTGGTCTTGCAGAATGCTTAAAAGCATTAATTGGAGAGCATCATGGTGAATCTAAAGAAGCTCAAAAACTAGGACTTAAGATAGTAGGACACATGAGAGAAAAATGTGATGAATTTGCAGAACAATATAAGTTAAACTTTACTTGTCTTGCAACACCTGCTGAAGGACTTTCAGGAAGATTTGTAAATATAGATAAAGCTATTTATGGGAAAATAAAAGGAGTTACTGATAGAAGTTACTATACTAACTCATTCCATATACCAGTTTATTACAATATAACAATTAAGAATAAGATTGGACTAGAAGCTCCATATCATGCACTTACAAATGCTGGACATATCTCTTATATTGAGTTAGATGGTGATACATCAGAAAATGTAGAAGCATTTGAAAAAGTTGTAAGAATTATGAAAGAAGCAGGAATTGGTTATGGTGCAATTAACCATCCAGTTGATAGAGATCCAGTTTGTGGATATGTAGGAATTATAAAGGACGTATGTCCAAAATGTGGTCGTCGTGAAGGCGAAGGCGTAAGCTTAGAGAGAATAACATCACTAGATTGTTCTTGTGGTAGATAGAAAAAGAAAAGAGGAGAGGATATTATGAAAAAAGAAGTTGAAGTTGAGGTAACAGCAAAAGAAAAGAAAACTACAGGAGAAGGAGTTGGATTTGAAAGAATCAGAAGAATTACTGGATATCTTGTAGGAACAGTAGATAGATTCAATAACGCAAAACGAGCAGAAGAACACGACAGAGTTAAACATTCATTTGACTAATGTTTATTAGACTTGCAAGCAAGTTACAAAAAGACAGCATTGTAGATGGAGAAGGAATCAGGGCAGTTATTTGGACTCAAGGTTGTCCTCATAAATGCCCGGGATGCCACAATCCAGGTACGCATGACTATAATGGTGGTTTTTTAGAAGATGTTGAAGACTTAAAAAAAGAGATAAATACTCTTGATGATGAGGTAGGAGTAACTTTCTCTGGGGGAGATCCATTTGAACAGCCTGAAGCATGCTTCGAACTTGCAAAGTATATTCATAGTATTGGGTTAAATGTGTGGTGCTACACTGGATATACTTATGAACAATTATTAAAAAAGAAAGAAAAAAACTCTGCCATAAGTAATTTCTTAAGTGAAATTGATATTCTAGTTGATGGACGATTTGTCATGAAACTTAAAAGCTACGAAATAAAGTTTAGAGGTTCTAAAAATCAAAGAATTATTAAAGTTCCTGAATCCTTAAAGAGTGGTAAAGTAGTCATTTATGATTGTGATGAAAAGAAAAAGAAGGAATCAAAGAAAAAAGAAATATATATATAAAATGATACAGAATTCTGTATCATTTTTTTGTAGAGAAAAAAAATAAATGGTATGATATAATATAATAGGAAGTGATAATATGGATGATAGAAAAAATAAAATAGCTGTTTATTATATAGCAACAGGAAAATATAAAGCGTTATTTCCAGAATTTATAGAGTCACTTGATAATTTTTTCCCAAAATATCAAAAAATCGTTAAGCTTATATCTGATGGTTTAGAAGAGTATAAAGACTATGAAAAAGGAAATGTTAAAGTTTTTTTGTGCCCAAGAATTAATAATTATCCTTGGCCAATAGTTACTTTATATAAGATGTGGCATATTCTTGAAAATAGAGATGATACTTGCGAGTATGCTTGCTATTTTAATGGAAATGCAATAGTATATCCTCATGTTGATGATGTATTTGATATGAATAAAATAACAACCTCTTATCATTCATTTGATTATAAAAATGAACACTACGATATTTGGAAATACATTAATTTAAATTCATATTCAGAAGCATTTCAAGAAAATAGAACATATGAATATATTCAAGCTGCATTCTTTTTTGGACCAAGTAAAATGATATTTGATATGTGTAGTGATATAGTAGATATGGTAAATAAAGACAGTAAAAAATATATATATGCTCAGTGGCATGATGAATCATACTTAAATAAATGGTGTGTAGATAATAGTAATAAAGTAGATAAAAAATGGATTTTGTCTTGTTATAAAGAGTATATAGATAGTAATAGATTTGTTTATCTAAGAGATAAAAATAATTATGATATTAAAAAATCATAATATAAGAAAGATTCATTTTTATAAAAGAAATTTACATATAAGTTTACACAAAAGTTAATAATTTTACATTATTAGCTTTTATTTTGTTGATTAATATTTTTACGTATAATACAATTAAATTAATAGTGAGATTATATATAAAAGGAGATAGAGATTATGGGAAAAACTATGCAAATGGATGTTGATGGATTATCTGGAATTGCTTCAACTATAAGCTCTGCTGCAAGTAGCATTGGTACTGCACCATTATGTTCAAGTGTTTCTGCTTTTGCTGCACTTTCTAGTGCAGGTTTTGATACGTCTTGTTGTTCAAGTTATGATTCAGCACTTCAAGCACTTTCTTCAAAACTAGCAGGCCTTGCTGCATCTGTAAGCAGTTATTTAGGTGATTCAGTTGGGAACGATGCAAAAGTTGAAGAAGAAATGCCTGAAGAAGAGGAATTCGATGAAGACTTAGAAGGTGTAGATGACGAAGAAGAAACACCAGATAAAGAAGAAACTGGAAAAGAGCTAGAAGATAATTCAATGAATACAGATAAACAAGAAGATGGAAGTAATACTGCTGGTAAGAGTGGAGATTATGATGACGGTACTAAAGAAGAAAACAAAAAAGATCTTGGAAATATAAATAACGGTGATGAAACTCAAAAACAAGAATATGATGATCAAACTAAAGACGAAAAGAAAGAAGAACTAGTAGATATTAAGAAAGATGATACAAAAGAACAAACATATGATGATCAAACTAAAGACGAAAAGAAAGAAAATCTTGAAGATATTAAGAAAGATGATACAAAAGAACAAGCATATGATGATCAAACAGATAACATAAATAAAAAGAATCTTAATAAACCAAAACCATCTGTTGGTGGAGGAGGTAGTAGTAGCCCTTCTCCAGAAGAAATTGTTCAAAAATACATACAATATTTAACAGCATCAGATTTAGCTACGATATTAGAAGAATTTAATAAAGGTAATTCAGGAGAACAAATTACAATGAATGATATATTAAATAATGATGCTTATATAGCAAAATTAAGAAACATTATTAGTAATAGTTCAACATTAAATAAAGAATTAAGAACAAATATTAATAGTATAGGAAATGATCAACTAAGAACAATGTTTGGCAATTTATTAAATAGTGCTAAATATCAAGATTCATCAGTAAAATTGTCTTAGTATAGATAAAGGATGGTAAAAAAATGGGAAGAGTAATAAAAGTTGACTGTGATTATTTATCAAATATTGATAAGGAATTTGAATCACAAGCAACAGAAATAAGTAGAATAGGTGAAGAGTTAAAGACTCAATTTGAATCAATTCGTGGTTGTTGGGAAGGAATAGATGCTGATAATTACATTAAAAATAGTGAAAAAGTAGTTAGAGTATTAGTTAAAGAAGCAAAACACTTAGTTAAGTGGAGTGATTATATTAAACATTCAACAGGTAGATATAGAAATAATGAACAAGAAGGCTTAGTTAGTCTAAGAAATCAAACTAGAGATTAAAAGGAAGTGATTTTATGTTTAAAATGGATAGTGGTATTACATCAGGAGTAGGTAGTTCAAGTAATTTTGTAAATGCTGGAGTTTTATCTGATTTAGCAAATAATTCTTCATCTACACTAAAGAATTATTCATCTGGAGGAAGTTCTAGTCAAAAGGTAAGCGCTAAAACAAGTGAAATGACAAATTTAAATCCTTTTACTAATCCTAGTATGAGACAACCACAAACTGTACAATATACTGATTCTGCAGGTAACCGTGTAATGGTTAATAATTTTAGACCTGTAGGAGATGCAAATGGAAATATGATAGGTAGAGCTAGTGGAAATATAGAAACATCAAATTATGAAAATAAAAGTGTAAATTCTCCAGAATATAGAGCACTAGTAGATGCAGCCACAAAAAATAGTAGAAACGGTAACATGACAAATAAAGCTAGTGGAAATATAGAAACATCAAATTACGAAAATAAAAGTGTAAATTCAGAAGAATATAAATCACTAGTAGATTCATCGAAAAAAAATGGTAAATCAATATCTTCATATATGGAAGGTAGTGGAGGAAGTAGTGGAGTTTATAGTGTTCCTGCTGCTGGAAGATATGAAAGAATAGATACTGTACAATTATCTGAGATATTACAAAATATTACTAGTTTAAGAAATAGATTAAATACATTTGTTGAAAAACAAAATAATATAAAAAAGAGAATGCATGATGCTTGGGGTGGAACATCTGGAGATAAAGCATATGAAAAACTAAATAAATATGAAAAGAAATATGACAAATATATAAAAATGCTAAATAAAAGAATAAAATTCCTAAAAAATATTATAGAAACATATAGTGCTTGGGATAATAATATTAGCAGTGAAATAGATGGAAATTTCAGTAATAAAATGTAGGTGTGAATTATGGAATATGATGGAAGATTAAAACAAATTAAAAGTGCTTTACAAGGTGTAGATGGAGGAAGTATATCTTCATTTGCTTCAGAATCAGCAAATGTATTTACATCAATAAATAATAACTTTAATAGTATAAATGATGGAATTTCTAATCCTGCAGTTTGGACTGATGAAGTTCAAGTACAATTTGGAGACACATTATCAGCTTGTAAAAGCGCAGTTTCAGCATTAGAGGGATTCCCATCTCAAATATCAGGAGTTGGAGGAGCTATTGCACCTTTAGTAAGCTCAATAGAAAAATATATGCAATCTGTTGATTCATATAATTCATTAGAAGAAGAATATAACAAATGTAGAAATGAATTAGGTAGTAGACCTTCAAAAGGTGCTGATGAGTCTGTTTATCACTATAATGCTAAACTTGCTTCATGGAATGGAAGAAATAATCAGGTAAATGCTATGAAAGCACAACTTGCAGCTTTAGAGGTAGCAGTAGAGGGCCAAAAGGCAGATTGTTATGGTCAAGTAGCAGCTATACAAGGAATGCTAAGTGGTTCAGTTGGAGAAGGAGCAGGCGCTGGAGCTGGTGCAGGCGGAGCAGGAGGATCTTATAAGACAAAATCTGAAACTGATGAAAATGGATACACAACCAATACTACTGAATGGTATGATGAAAATGGTAAGAAGATTGGTGAAGATTATAATATTGTTGATAAAGATGGAGAAGAAGTTGAAAAAGGAAATATAACATATCATGAAAATGGTTCTTATACTAAAAAATACGACAATATTTTTGGAGAACATGGAGTAAAAGAAGAATATGATGAAAATGGTGTAAAACGTGTAAGAGATGCTGAATCAGAACCAATATCAGGAGGTGGAACAGCAACTAATGTACATATCGAATATGATGATAAAGGTGAAATAACAATTGAAAGAACCGGTAGAAAAGAAAATGCAGATGGTAAAGTAATAATTAATGAGCAAATTTTATATGATAATGGTAAAGCATATGATATACGAAGAGAAAGAGAAGAAGAAACAGATGGTACTATTTGTTATAATAATCATCAATATTATGATGAAAATGGTAATGTATGCAATGACCATAAAAAGATAGAAAAAGCAAATGGTGATGTATATCATGATGTTCATGGATATTATGATGAAGAAGAAGTTTATCGTGAAAATACTCAAAAAGTAGAAAGAGCAAATGGCGATGTTGCAACTAATCATACTGAGTATAAATTACCTGGCTTGTATTGCGAAAAAGATGAAAAGGTAGAAAGAGCAAATGGCGATGTGGAATATAATCATCGTTCTGAACATAGTACTCATAGTGATGAATGGTATGATTATGCTGATAAGATAGAAAGAGCAAATGGCGATGTGGAATATGATCATAAAGATTCTTATGATGTATCTGGTAATAAGTGTAAAGAAAGAAATGCAAAAATAGAAAAAGCAAATGGTGATGTTATATCTGGTCAAAATAAAGAATATGATACAAAAACTAATAATGTGATAGAAGAACAAAATGATAAAATAACAACGGCAAATGGTGATGTTATATCTGATCAAAAGATAGAATATGATAAAGAAACTGGTAATGTGACTGAAGAACATAATGGAAAAATAGAAAAAGCAAATGGTGATGTGATAACGGATCAAAATATTAAATATGATAGTAATGGAAATAAAACAGAAGAGAAAACAGATAGAATTTATAGAGCAGGTGGCGGAACTGTTGTAAATGAAACAAAAACATATAATGAAGATGGTAGCATAGAAAGACATGTTGATGCAGAAGATGCTACTGGAAAGGGAATTGACATAAAGTATGATGCAACAACAACATATAATGAAGATGGAAGTTATACAGAAACAATAAGCAATCATGCAAATCGTGGAGATTCTATTACAAACGAAACTATAAGACATAATGAAGATGGTAACGTTACACAATATTATCAAGAGGAAAACCAACATAATGATTTTTCTAAAGATACTGGAGTTAACGTACACTATGATGAAAATGGTCAATTTAAATCTGTAGATATCGAATCTCAAACAGGAAAAGATAAAGGTATTATTGGACAAGATGTAGAAGTTAGAAATATTCATAAAGAATATGAAGATGGAGAAATGATTCATGAAGAAAAAGATGTTATAGAAGGACAAATATTTGGTACTGATATTATTACTCATAAAGAAGAAGATAATCCAAACATCTAATAAAAAATTGTATACTATTTAATAATAGAAAAATGAGAAATGTTTATACATTTCTTTTTTTTTATAATTATGATATTATAAATTTAGGTGATATTATGAAAGATGAAAAACAATTAGTATTATTCTTTAGAAAGGGAACTAATATTGACAGTACTGATTTAGCAGCAAGATTAAATAAGAAATTTGATTTTTTAAAAGATCCAGTTGTTCTTCCTTTTAATCCAAATAATCCAAGTCAACCGTTAATTATTTTTAATCGTGGAATTATTAACTTAACAATTACTATTACAGATGTTTCTTTTGTATATGATAAAGAAACACATAAAGAAATGTATGATACTATTATGGAAGTAGTTGAGTATTTAGAAGAACTTGATTATTCTTTTGAAAGAATGGGTTATATTTCTACATTTTTACATTCAAAGAAAGAAAAAGAAAAGTTTAAAAGTATTATGTTTAAAGATAAGGATACTATTGAATCAGAATTTCAGGTTTCTTGGTATAAAAGGGAATTAATTGATTCAGTTTCAGTTAATGTTTGGCAAAAAGGAATTACAGATATGGTTAATGGTGTTGAATTTGTATCAGTTTTTGATATTAATACACCAATTGATGAAACATATAATATTACTAGTGAATTTTTAAAAGATTTTGTAAAGCAATGTGATAAATATATAAGTGAAAAAGAAAAAAATCTTAAATAATTAAAAGAATAAAGGTATAATATAAGTATTATACCTTTTATTTTTATGTTATAATTTTTATAGAAAAGAAGTGATTTATTATGAATGGAAAATTATTACCAGCAGATACATATATAGTAGTTAATAAAACTATTCTTTCACAAGAAGATAGAAAAAAGATAACTATGTTATATCAACCAATTATTGGACATACTGCTACAAGTTTGTATTTCACTTTAATAGATGACTTAGAAAAACAAGAATTTATGAGTGGAGAACTAACACATCATCATCTAGTAAGTACTATGAAAATAAAGTTACCAGACATTATTATTGCTCGAGAAAAATTAGAAGCAGTAGGCCTTTTAAAAACATATTTTAAAGAAGAAAGTGTTAATAATTACATATATGCTTTGTATTCTCCACTTACTGTGAGTTCTTTCTTTAATCATCCAGTATTAAGTGTTGTTTTATATAATAATCTTGGTAAAAAAGAATTTGATAAACTAATTAATTATTTTAAACTACCAAAAATAAATCTAAAAGAATATAAAGATATTACAGCAAATTTTTCATCTATATTCTCAATTACTCCTGGTAATGCTTTAATAGATAGTGAAGATATTGTGGAAAAAAACATTGGCAAGATAAAAATTGATGAAAAGATAGATTTTGATTTATTGATATCTAGTATTCCTAAATCATTAGTTAATGAAAAATGTTTTAGTGAAGATATTAAAAACTTAATTAATTCTTTAGCTTTTACTTACAATATAGATGATTTAAATATGCAAGGATTAGTAAGAAATAGTTTAAATGAAAAAGGACTTATTGATAAAGACGAACTTGTTAAAAGTGCTAGAAACTTTTATCAATATGATAATGCTGGAAAACTTCCAACTTTAGTGTACTCAAAACAACCAGATTATTTAAAAAGTCCATCTGGAGATACTTCAAAAAGAGCAAGAATGATATATACATTTGAAAATGTTACTCCATATGATTACTTAAAAAGTAAATATAAACATGGAGAACCTACTATGGGAGAGTTACAAATAATAGAAGAATTAATGACTAAACAAAAACTTAAACCAGGAGTAGTAAATGTATTAATTTCTTATGTTTTAAAAATAAATAATAATAAGTTTACTAAAAAATATGTAGATGCAATAGCAGCACAATGGTGTAGATTAAATATAGAAACTGTAGAAGATGCTATGGCTATTGCAGAAAAAGAACACAAAAAGAACAAAAAAATGATGGAAAAGACAACAACTAGTACTAAGTCAAATTCAAAAGATAAAGAAAAAGAAGAAAATCTTCCCTCATGGTTTGAAAAAAATATTGAAAAACAAGAAATATCAAAAGAAGAACAAGAAGAATTTGACAAATTACTTAGAAATTTTTAAAAAATTGTATATTAAATACCTATGATTTGGTATAATTAAAATGAAATATGGTAAGGTGATACAATATGTATTTTAAAATTGACTATGATAAAGTATCAAATATTGGTCTTTTCTTAAAAAATAAAAGTGATGAATTAGATACTTTATATAATGATGTCCTTGATATATGTGAAAAAATTGAGGAAAACTATAAAAGCGAAGATTCTTCTGTTTACTTATATAGATTTATAAATTATGTGTTATTATTTACTGAGGAAAATGAGTATTTAAGAAAAGGTGGATATGTACTTGCTAAAGTATCATCTTTATATAGTAATCAAGAAATTAAATGGGCAAAAGATGTAATGAACAGTGATTTATGTAAAGGAGGTAGAGAATAATGCCACTTTACCACGGGATTTTTATTAATAGTGATAATTTAATTCAAATAGCTGCTGATTTAAAAGCTAAAATAAAAGAAATAGAGGCTTGTTATAATTCAATTATAACTACAACACAGGAACTAGATGGTTCTTCTGAAACATGGCAAGGAGAAGATCAAAAAATATATTATGAAGCTATAAAAAGATTAACTGATAAATATGAAGGAAATATTAGTAAATTGACAGAGATTTATGATTTTTTGTGTAAGATAATTGATGATTATGAAACAAGAGATGAAAATTACGGAAAAGATTTAGATAGAAATGCAGATAATCTAGATATGTAAAGGAGTTACTATGAGTATAAAATATGATTCAGATGTCGGTGACAAAATAGTTTCAGGTGTTAAAGACGCTGGAACTACGATAAAAAGTGAAATTGCTAGTAAAATAGCATCAGATTATAGTGCTCTAACTGGAGTAGGATTATTTGCTTCTCAAATATCTGCTATAACATCTGCTGCTAATGAAATAGCAAGTTCTTTTGAGAGTTTTTCTTCTGTAATTGAAGAAAATAAAAGTGCTTGGAGACAAGTTGTTCAAGAAACTACTGAAGAAACTCAAGAATTTTCTGAAGATGTTGAAAGTGGAACAGATTCTGGTGTAAGTTCAGCATCTCCTGGTGGTAGAAGAAGTATTGGAGGATCAAGTGGATCTTCTGGTGGATCTTCTGGCGGTAACAATAGTAGTGGTGGTAATAATAGTGAAATTGAAAAAGTTAATAAAGGTAAAAAAATAAAAGTAGAAGAAGTAAAAGAGTTTTTAACAAAAATAGATTCATCTTTAGTTCCAATTTTATTACAAAAAATAAATAAATTAGCAAATGGGCAAGATTTATTAGATCTTTTAACAGATACATCAAAGTCAGATATATTAACAACAATATTAAAAAATATTCTTGGAGATACAACCAATGAACAAATAAGCGTAGATACTGACACTAAATCAATACAAAAGATTATACTTGACAAGGTTAATACTGAAGGTGTTGATATAACAACAGAAGAAGGTAAAAGTAAAGTTCAAAAAACTATATTAGAAAAACTTAAGGTACAAGTAGATGAGTCAGCATGGAATAAATTATTATATGGTGATAATACAGTTAAAGTTGAAGCATTAGATGGAACATGGATTGTTGCAAAAACAAAATATGATACACAATCTTATGTTAGTTATATTAGTAAGAATGGAGTTAAACAAAACTCTAATGTAAGTGAATGGGGAGACTCTTGTCTTGCTTTTGCAGAAGCTCATACATATGATTTATATAATGGAACACAAACTTCTGGTGCATCTGCTGCAAGTTACTCACGTTCAACAAGTTTTAAAACATATTTAAATGATAGTAAAGAGGAAACTCTTGCTACAATATATGATGAAGTAATGAATGGAAGACCTGTTGTATTACAAGTAAATGGAAATAAGCAAGGAACTAGTAGACATTTTGTTACAGTAGTTGGATTTAAAGAAGGAGTGACTAGTGCATCTTCACTTAAAGAAACTGATTTATTAATAATAGACAGTTGGGATGGACAACTAGAAAGAATGGATACATCTTCATCAAGATTTATGACTAATGGTAAACAATGTGGAAAAACATATTCGGGGTATTACCTAAGAATATTTAAATAAACTATAGAAAGGAGAGCTAATTATGAAAGCGCAATATAAAAAATATTTGGATGCTCTAAGAGGAAAAGATTTTTCAACACCTGCTGGTAAATATACTAGTGCATTAAGTACTGCAAATGCTAAACTATCAAGTGCAGAATCTTTAATTAACTCTTCAGAATGGATTGAAAAAGGATTAGAAATAATAAAAGGATCTGTTCTTCCATCACTTAAAAGCCAAGCATCACAATTAGAAAGTGGACTTAGTGCCTTATCACAAGTTGCTGGTAAAGTAAATGAATTAGTAAGTGCTTGTGAAGCATTAGAAAGCTTAGATGAAAAACTAAATTCATTATTACCTAGATGGCAATATGTAAAAGATGGATCAAAAACTCAATCACAAGTTAATTCTCATAATCAAAGTATTGAAGATACGGAAGAACAAATTAAAAATCAAGAAGCAACTATAGATGGAATAGTCGCATCAATTAATGGAATCTCAGTTAGCTTTACAAGTAGTCAAGCTGCTTTCTCTGGCTATATAAGTAATATAAGAGAAGCTGTTAAAGATGCAAATAATAATACTGAAGAAGAAATAGATGATTCTAGTAGTACATTATTAACTAGTGATGGAAAGACAAAGTATTCAATTCCATCTGATCCAGTAATAGCTGCTAAAAAGGCTAAGTTTATTGGTGATTACAATGATCCTAATAATTATACGCACTTTAAAGGAACTAAAGCACAAATGAAGAGTAGAAAAAATAAACTTCTATTGTTTGATAATACAACTGGTGAAATTATCGAATCTTTGGGTGAAATAAATATGAAAGTAGGAGAAAAAAGAGTTATTACTGTTAAATTACCAAGTGATACAGGTAAAATTAATAGAATTACAAGAACTTCTGCATTTACTAAAGGAAAAAGTATTATTAAGGTAAAAAGTGATATTGATCCAGACCCTAATAAAGTTGAATATGTATTAATTGCAGAAGCTCCAAAAGGTGGGGGACATTCTCCTTCTGATACATCACTTCTTCAAAACAATTGTTACGATTGGGTTATAGAAGCAGTTGCACCAGGACGTACGTCAGCTACCCAAACAACATTGTGGGAATCAGAAGATTCTGGAACTTATAACTTAAAAGCAATGGAAGAAATCTTTGTTAATGTTACTTAATAGTGTAAAAATAATATATCTTTAATATTTGACAAAAATTATAAAAAAAGATATTATATCTTTTATAAAGCAATGAATGAGATTAGTAGAATAATTAATTATTTATAGAGAGTTAACGGAAGGTGTAAGTTAACAATAATATTATTTGAATCTACTCATGAGTGAAATATAAAAAGTATTTCCGGTGAAAGCCGTTATCAAAATTAAGACCAAAGTAGGATGGTACCGTGTTTAATCACTCCTATATTATGGTCTTTTTTTATTTAGGAGGTAGTATGTTAAAGAATTATTTTGATGAAGATAAGTATGAAGAGATAAAGGCAAATGATAATCAAATATATAAAGCACTTGAAATAGTAACTACTTTATTTGAGAAAAAATTAGATAAAGGAGGTATGCCTTACATATTACATTTAATATATGTATATAGACATGTCTCGACTGAAAGAGAAAAAGTAGTAGGTTTATTGCATGACACAATTGAAGATATGGATGTAACTAGAGACGATTTACTTGATGTTGGTTTTAAAGAGTATATTGTTGATGACGTAGTAAACCTAACAAGAGTTAAACCAATTGAATATAATGATTATATTGATAATTTAATTAAAAATGGAAGTGTTGAAGCTCTTCATGTAAAACAAGCTGATCTTGAACACAATATGGATATAACAAGAATTAAAAATCCATCTATTAAAGAAGTTGAAAGAGTTAAATATAGATATATTCCAACACATGAAAAAATAATGAATAGACTAGAGGAGATAGAAAATGATAGACATAAAGTTAATAAGAGATAATAAAGAATTAGTAAAAGAAAATATTAAAAAGAAATTTCAAGATGAAAAGATAAAAATAGTTGATGAAGTTTACAAAATGGACAAAAAAGTTCGTGAAGTTCAAACAAAATGTGATGCTTTAAAGGCTGAAAAAAACAAGAAAAGTGGAGAAATCGGTAAGTTTATGAAAGAAAAACAAATCGATTTAGCTAATAGAGTAAAAGAAGAAATTGCTAAGATGGGTGATCAGATAAAATCCCTTGAAGAAGAACAAATAAAGTTACAACAAGAAATTAAAGAAAGAATGATGGTTATTCCAAATATAATTGATCCTTCTGTTCCAATTGGAAAAGATGATACTGAAAATGTTGAAAAAGAAAGATTTGGAGATCCAGTTGTACCTAAATATGAAATACCATATCATGCTGATATTATTAATAAGTTAAATGGAATGGATAAGGAAGCAGCCGGAAGAACAAGTGGAGAAGGATTCTATTATTTACTTGGAGATATTGCAAGACTTCACGAAGCAATGATTGCATACGCAAGAGACTATATGATAGAAAAAGGATTTACTTATGCAATTCCTCCATTTATGATTCATAGTGATGTTGTAACTGGTGTTATGTCTTTCCCTGAAATGGAAGCAATGATGTATAAGATAGAAAATGAAGATCTATACTTAATTGGAACTAGTGAACATTCTATGATTGGTAAATTTAAAGATCAAATTATTAAGCCTGAAGAACTTCCAATTAGAATGACAAGTTATTCTCCATGCTTTAGAAAAGAAGGTGGATCACATGGACTTGAAGAGCGAGGATTGTACCGTGTTCACCAATTTGAAAAACAAGAGATGATTGTTATTTGTGAGCCTGAAGAATCAATGGATTTCTATGAAAAAATGTGGCAGTACACTGTTGAAATTTTTAGAAACTTTGATATTCCAGTAAGACAACTTGAATGTTGTAGTGGAGACCTTGCTGACTTAAAAGTTAAGTCATGTGATATCGAAGCTTGGAGCCCAAGACAAAAAAAATATTTCGAAGTTGGATCTTGTTCAAATTTAGGAGATGCTCAAGCAAGACGTCTAGGTATAAGAACTAAAAAAGATAAAGGAACATACTACTTACATACATTAAATAACACAGTAGTAGCTTCACCTCGTGGATTAATCGCTTTAATTGAAAACAATTATCAAGAAGATGGATCAGTTAAGATTCCAAAAGTATTACAACCATATATGGGTGGAAAAAAAGTTATTAAATAATTTGAATAAACAAGTAAACTTGTAGTACAACATAAATAGGGATGTGTTTGAAGTAAAGGCTAAGCACTCCCTTTTTGGTAAAGCTTGATATTAACTTTAGAGTAATATCAGGCCCTTTTTATTTTAGATGAAAGATAAATACCTGATAAACAAATACATCAATTATATTATTATCTATAACTTAATTATTTCCTAAATAAATGTAAAGCAGATTAAAAATAATTTATTTTTTTTATAAAATAATAATTATTATGTTACAATTAAAATAGGTGATAATATGAAAAAGAAAAACGGATTTACTTTAATAGAGTTATTAGCAGTAATAATAATACTAGGAATATTAATGATAATTGCAATACCATCAGTAACAAGATATATAAGTGACTCAAGAAAAAATAGTTATGTAGATAGTGCAAAAGAAATTATTGGATCAGCAAGAAACTTAGTTAACTCAGGAGAGTTAGAAATGTATGGAGCATATGTAGTAGTAACATATGATGGAAAAGGATATGACTATTTTTGGACAAGTGTGGATGATGCAGGACAAGGAGTAAAGAATATAGTTAAGTATGATAAATTAGATACAGATGACATATCAAGCGATTTAACTATTGATGATATATCAACACTAAGAACACTAGATGGAAGAGGGAAAGTAATATTAATAACAGAAAGAAATAGTTGTAAGAAAGAAGGAGCAATAACAGAGAATCTAATACCAGTAAACT
>CADBDE010000014.1 GCA_902793375.1 uncultured Erysipelotrichaceae bacterium
TTATAGCCGATTTACTTGGGCTTTTTTTATGTAAATTTAATAATTTTCATAATGTAAACTTCCTTTCAAATTAATTCCACTTTCATTTTAGAATACAGAGATTATTGAATCATATCTTTTTTTATTTGTAAATATTGTTGTTTTTATATATAATAGTTAGAAAAAGACTTTGGAGGTATTATGAAATATCTAAGAAAAATTTTTAAAATAGTTTATATTTCATTATTTATTTTTTTGATTATTTTTTGTGTTTATCTTTTATTTATAGAACTGTTTATTTATAAAATTATTGAATTACCATTTCCTTTTCAATCATTAAATCATTATGAAAATAGAACTGATTTGTTAGCATTTATAAATATAATAGTTAGTACAGGATTGAGTTTTGCTATTTTCCTTCTATCTAAAAGAGTAAATAATCAATCTGATAAAGAACATATAAAGAATAGATATGAATCTATCTGTATTATTTATGATTATTTGAACGATATAATTGTTTATGTAAAAAAAATAGTATTCAAAGAGAGAGAAGATTATAGAAAAATACAATATAATAATGATTTTCTTAAAGCAGTTTATAATTTAAATAATGACTTGTTTAATCAAGAAGATATTGAACTATTAAGAGATATAGATAGATCTATAAAAGATTTTTTAAATGAAGAAGATAAAAGCCCAAATCACATATTATCTATTAAATGGGTGTATAAATTGATATTTGATTTAAATATACCAATTGATGAAATAGAAAAGATGAATAACATAGTGGATGATGATATTATTTTAAATAACCAGTTGGTTATGATTCTTTCTAAATTAAAAAAGGAATTAAAATATGATTATAAAAAAGAAATAACTTATAGAAAAATAAAACTTGTTATAAATAATAATGTTGTTGAAAAAATATATGATAATTTATATTATTCCGTAAATGGAGAAGGCTTTTTGAGAATATATGAACCAGTTTTTTTTAACTCATACAATAATATGCTATTTCAAAATGGTGGTTTATTATATGAAGGATATGTTTTTAAATATAAAATGAGTGGAAAAGGAATATATTATTATTATTGTGAAAAAGACAAGAAACATTTAGATAGTAGTACTCTTATCGAAAAAAATGCCAAGAAGATTACAAAAATACTATTAGAAAAAAACGTTAAGATGAAGAATGATTTTCAAGTTGTTGGTAAATTTTCTAATGGAGTAATTAATTCTGGAGTTATAAAGTCTAAAAATAAAAAAAGAAGTCGATTATATATATAATAATAATCAGTAGCGATTATGTTACGATCTGTTTATACATTTTTTTACAAATAAATAGTTTCTATTATGAAAGAAAATTGAAAGTATTAGGAAAAAGATAGAAAGTAATAGAATGATAATAGTGAAATATTATATAAACGTTGCAAATACTATGCTTTTATGTTATAATAACAAACGCTTAAGGGGGAGTAGTGTTATGAAAATAGCAGTAGCTGGTACTGGTTATGTTGGTTTATCTCTTGCCACATTACTAAGTCAAAAAAATGAGGTAGTTGCACTTGATGTAATACCTGAAAAAGTAGAGATGATAAACAATAGAATATCTCCAATTAGAGATGAGTATATTGAAAAACATTTTAAAGAAAAGAAATTAAATTTAAAAGCAACTCTTGATTATGAAGAAGCATTTAAAGATGCTAAATTTGTAATTATTAGTACTCCAACAAATTATGATGAAGTATCAGGTTACTTTGATACATCATCTGTTGAAGATGTTATTAAGAAAGTTAAATTAATTGGTGATAGTAATACTACTATGGTAGTTAAATCTACTATTCCAGTTGGATTTATTAATTCAATGAAAATGAAATATGATATTGATAATATTTTCTTTTCACCAGAGTTTTTAAGAGAAGGTAAAGCTTTATATGATAACTTATATCCTTCAAGAATTATAGTTGGAGAAAAAAGTAAAAGAGGAGAAGAGTTTGCTAAGTTATTAAAAGATGCATCACTTAAGAAAGATGTCGAAATTAAGTTTATGGAATCAACTGAAGCTGAAGCAGTTAAGTTGTTTGCAAATACTTATCTAGCACTTCGTGTATCTTATTTCAATGAATTAGATACTTATGCTGAATTAAATAACTTAAATACTCAAGATATTATTGAAGGAGTTTGTTTAGATCCAAGAATTGGAAGTCATTATAACAATCCATCTTTTGGATATGGTGGATATTGTCTTCCAAAAGATACTAAACAATTACTTGCTAACTATAAACATGTTCCTCAAAACTTAATTGAAGCTATAGTTAGATCTAATGATACAAGAAAAGATCATATAACTAAAATGATTTTAAAAAGAAAACCTAATATAGTAGGTATTTATAGATTAACTATGAAAGCTGAATCAGATAACTTTAGATCAAGTGCTATTCAAGGAGTTATAGAAAGATTAAAAGATTATAATATTAGAGTAGTTATTTATGAACCAACATTAAATAAAGAAGTATTTGATGATTGTGTAGTTATTAATGATTTTGAATTATTCAATTCTTTAGCAGATGTAATACTTGCTAATAGAATGGATGATGTAATTGAAAAAGTAAAAGATAAAGTATATACAAGAGATTTATTTACAAGAGATTAATAGATATGAGCTAGCGCTCATATTTTTTTTATTTAACAATATTATATAAAAAATATTATAATATAGTTAATTTTATAGGAATGATAAATATAACAACAAGATAAACATGCTGATTTTAAAAAAAATTTGACAAAAAGAGAAGGAAAATGCAAAATCTTAATATGATTAATACAAAAAAGTGCTACAAGTGTGAATAAACTCGTAAATATCTTGACAGTAAAAAAATAATGTGATATCTTTAAAAAGAAGTTAGAAAGAGGAGCTTTTTATGTTTGTAAGCATTGAATTGGAAAATATTGGACCATATACCAAAAAAGTAAAATATGATTTCAAAATAAATAAAAAAGACAAAAAGAATTTAGATTCAACTATAGAGTTACCAGATGGAGTAATTATTTCAAAAATAGTTGGAGTAATAGCAGGTAATGCTAGTGGAAAAAGTACTTTGATAGATGCTTTAACTTCCATTGGCGCTTTTATGGACAAACCTATAAAAGCAAGGAAAATGCCATCTGTAGATGAGTTATATAAAGATAATGATAGTTTTCCTATATCTAAAGTATCATATGAAGGGTATTATGATTTTGTAAGAAACCATAATCCGCTTATAAGTGTTAATAGATCTAACAAAAACAATGTTGGAACTATAAAGGTTGAAATGTATATAAACACAAAAAATGATTATGAAGGATATTATCAATATACAGTTCAATATGATTCCAATGTTGATTTAACTGGGGTATTGCTAGAAAAATTGGAGTATAAAAGAAAGTATGTTAATAAATATAGTATAGTTTTTCAAACTAGGTCAGGTGTAAAGGAAAGTGAGATTGGCTCTAAACTTTTTTCAAAACAAAATTGGATTGTAGAGCTTGAAAGTGCAGGTATGGATACAAAGGGATTTGAAAACAGGATGAATTATTATGAGTCATTCTATAAAAAATATATTGAAGAATCCTCTATAATGCTTTTTGATTATCAAGTCGATGAAGAAGATGTTGCTGATACTATTAAAGAAGAAAAATATTTGTTTCTTAAAGCACTTAAAATGGTTGATAATTCAGTTGTTGATGTTGAAGTTGATGCTGAAACTGATGAAAAAAAAGTATTTATTAATTATGGTAATTATAGTTTAAGATATGATTATTTATCAACAGCTACGAAAAAAATTTGCGATTTCTTATATAACTTCGTAATAACGTCAAAAAATTCAGGTGTACTTCTTTCAGATGAATTTGATAGTTCATTAAATAGAGAAGTATCAAAGATGCTTCTAAGCATTTATATTAATTCGAATATTAAAAAAACAGGACAATTTATATTTACTGCAATAACACCCGAAATATTCGAAAAACTTAGAAGAGATCAAATTTTTATATTAACTAAAGAAAATGGAATTGTAGATTTAACTAGATATGATGAATTTAGAAATCCTGATAATAATCAAATTGTTCGTAATGATTTTAGTTTTACTAAAGCATATAAAAATAATATAATTAAAAATTATCCATATGGTAATTTAATTAACGATTTTATTAAATATTTGGAAGATAGAATTTAATATAATAAAAAAATGTGCCTCTCGGAAAAGCACATTATTCTATAGTCACAAAGACTACAAAAAATAACCTACGACAATGGTTATGGAGAACAACAAATTCTCTAATTGTATATTAAAGTAAGATGTAAAAAATGTCAATAGCTTTGAATCCTTTTTTATATTTGTTTATGCAGTTATGTATCATTTATTAGTTCTCCTACCAAAAAAGAAAGGAGGTTCTAATAAATGTTATTTTTTGTTGTAATAAATGTAATTATAAAAAAGGAGGAAAAATATGAAAGTTACATTTTTAGGTGGTCGTGATTTTGAAGACCAATCCAAAAACTATGGTGATTGTATACTAATAGATGATGGAACAAATTTAATTATATATGATTGTGGTTCAGAAGAATTGGCTGAAAAAGCAATTGAATATATGGACAAGCAAGGATACGCAAAAGCAGATATAATACTATCCCATAATGATCGAGATCATTATAAAGGAATAGAAAGACTAAAAGCAAAGGGGAAAATATCTTCTGTTACAACCTTACTATTGTTTAAATATGCTGATGAAATATTAAAAATACTTGATGATGATAGAAGAACAAAAGCAGGGGTTATTTCAAAGACAAAAGAGGATTTTGATAACATAGCATCATTATCTGGATGTAATTTAAAAGATGCTTTAAGTGATGATTGTTATTTGTCGAAATTAATTAAGATTGTTGGACCAGATAAAGAGTTTGTATTAAAAGCAGTTGCAAAACAGATAAATGAATCAGAAAGTGATGAAATTAATTCAGAAACTATTACTAACGCAATTAGTATTCAAGTTGAAGTTGACATTGATGGAAAAAAGCTTCTTTTAACGGGCGATGCAAGTATTGATTCATTTGATGATAAAGTTAGAGAATATGACTGTGTTCAATTACCACATCATGGAAAGAAAGAACATGCAGAAAAAATAATAGAATTCACTAAAGATAAACCTGATGTGCATTACTATATATCTGACAATACAGGAAATACAAATGGCGGATCAGACAGATTAGAAGAACTTGATTTAAGAGGTTTATTAATATATAACACAAAAAAAGATGGTGATTTTATTATAGATTACACATCATTTGATAGAAATATACGAGGAACTCTTGGACAATGAGGTACATTTTTTTAAACGAAATTAGCAAGTCAGAAAAAGAATTAAGGCAAAAGTATTTATATGATACGTTTAAGCTGTTCTTTATAGAGTTAAATGGAAACAAACACATAGAGTTTGTTTCCATTCCCTCTAATGCTAATGATTGCATTTTAATATATGGACATAACAATAAAGTTAACAATTTTTTAAATAGCAATACAATTGCTGAAAATAAAATATTACTAATCACATGCAATAAAGATTTAACTATTCCATATAAGATAAGAAAAAAAGAAATACATATTTCTAAGAATAATAGTGAAATAACTTATTGTTATGATGGTAGGCAATATGGTTTTGACTTCGATGTAACGGATTCTGAAATACTTTTATTTCGTTATAGAAATAGTAACTTTTGTGAACAAATTAATAGATCTTTTGAAAGGATGATGTTTTAGATGGAAAAAATAATTGAAAAAATAGATAAGTATGAATTAATTAATCATATAATACCTGGATCTATTTTTTTACTTTTTTTAAATTTTTATTATGATTATAAGATAATAGAATTAGGTGCTTTTTATTTTATTTTATTATCGTATTCAGTGGGAATAATAATTGGTAGACTTGGATCTTTAATTTTTGGTAAATTAATTTTTAAAAAATTAAAAATAAATGGGGGAAGAGAATATAAAAGATATATTGCAGCTTGCAAAAAAGATGAAAAAATAAACGTATTAATTACTAGTAAAAATATGTATAGAAATTTTTCTATTTCCTTCTTATTAATGATAATCTTTATTTTAATTAAATATATAACCCCAAAAGTTCATTTTAATAAAGAAATAATAATAGTAGTAGGAATATTGTTATTGATAATACTGTTTGTATATTCAACAATACACATTGGAAATTACATTGATGAAAGGATAGATATAGCAACAAATAAGAAAAGTAAAAAAACTAAAGAATGATGACTAACATATAGAAAAACAATAACAAATAAAGTATAGATGTTATGATTTATTACTAAGAATTAAAGACTGAATTTTTATTATGTATGTAAACAATCTTTTGATTTTTGAGGAGAGTTATAATAATAAAAGCACCATTAATATCTAATTAATAGTGCTTTTTATGTTGCATTAAACATATAATCTCCTTTATCTAATATTTAATATGTTTCTTGTATAGTTTTTAACTATTTCATTAGCAAGAGTATCAAATACTACTTTTTGGAAACTCATCCTATGTTGTGCAACTAGACTTAGATTGTAGCATAACTTGATTCTATCTGTTACATCCCATGCATAGTATATTTGGTTATACATTTTATTCCTCCTTTCATTTGTGTATCAAATATATAGTTAAATTGTTATAATGTCAATAACAAAACTAATATTTATAAAAACTTTTAATTATATATATTATTTCTTCATAATTGCATAATATTAATAATTCTAAAAAGAATAATAATTAATTATCTTTTAATTATGGAATTACTGAAATTGTTGATTTGAAATTTTTTAATATCTTTTGTATTATTCATTTCTAGGTGATACAAATGAATACAACTTCTATTGAAAATAATGTTTTAGATAACTATTATGAAAAGATTAATGAATTAATTATTAATTCTAAAAAACGTATTAATAGAAATATAAATTATGAAATGGTAGAGTTATACTTTAACATTGGAAGAATAATAAATGAACTTATAGAGAAATATCATTTCGAATCTTCACAGAATGAAATAATAAAGAAGTTTTCTGATAAACTTACAAAGAACTATGGAAGTGGATTTAATATTTCTAATTTAAAAGCAATGAAAAAGTTTTATTTGACTTATAAAACAAGTGGTCACACAGTGTGTGACCAGTTATATAGTGATTACACACTGTGTAACCAGTCGAATAGTAGTGGTGCCACACTGTGGCACCAAGAAAGAAAAAGTGGTTCCACACTGTGGCACCAGTTAAGTTGGAGTCATAATAGAATAATAATGAATATTGATGATAAGAAGAAAAGAACCTTTTATTTGGAAGAATCTATTAAATCTAATTGGAGTGTAAGACAACTAGAAAGACAAATTAATAGTTTTTATTATGAAAGATTATTATCTACTAATGAAAAAAATAAAGAAGAAGTAAGAAATGAAATAAATAAATTAGAAAAGAAAGAATCAATTAAAGATTTTATAAAAGATCCATATATATTAGAATTCTTAGATATTAAAGATAATAAGTTTTTAGAAAAAGATTTAGAATCAAATATATTAGAACATCTTCAAGATTTTTTGTTAGAGCTTGGTAGGGGATTTTCTTTTATCTCTAGGCAAAAGAGAATAGATGTAGATGGTGATAACTTTTATATAGATTTAGTTTTTTATAATTATATTCTTAAATGTTTTGTTTTAATTGATTTAAAACTTGGTAAATTAACTCATCAAGATATAGGACAAATGGATTTTTATGTAAGATATTATGATAATGAAATAAAAGATGATTTTGATAATCCTACTATTGGAATAATTTTATGCTCTAGTAAAAAAGATATAATTGTAAAATATTCAGTATTAAATGATAATAAGAATTTATTTGCTTCTAAATATAAATTAATATTGCCAACTGAAAAAGAATTTGTTAGTGAGATAGAAAAGATAGAAAAATAATAGTTTAACAAATCTAATGTTTTATACAAGAGATTTACTTAAAAATAAACTCTCCGATTTAGATACATACTTCTCTATTATAGAGATAAAAAGAGATATAAAGATAATATATAATACTTTTGTAATTATTTATTAGGAGTATTATATGAAGAAGTATTTAATAATAATTGTTATTTTAATGATTTTTCCATTATCCGTTAATGCCCAAAGGGGTTGCTGTTCTCATCATGGTGGAGTGTGTGGATGTAATAAAAATGGTCGAACTGTATGTTGTGATAATACATTAAGTCCAAGTTGTAGGTGTGATCCTCCAAAAGTAAAAGGCTGTACTGACTCTAAAGCAGATAATTATAATGCTAACGCTAATTCTGATGATGGGAGTTGTAAGTATACAATAAAAGGTTGCACTGATTCGAAAGCTAATAACTATAATTCAAGCGCTACAAAGGATGATGGAAGTTGTAAATATGATGTTTATGGATGTACAGATAGTAAGGCAAAGAATTATAATTATAAAGCAACTAAAGATGATGGATCATGTACATATAATAAAAAAGAAGAAAAACACAATGAAGATATAGTAGAAGAAGTAATTAATAGTAATTCTAAAAATGGTATTACTGATAGCAAAGAAAATGGAACCAGTAATGATATAAGTACAATCTTGTTTTATTTAACATCGGTTTTAGGTTTAGGTGGATATGGAGTTAAAAAGAAAATAAAAAAATAGTAGATTAATAAAAAACTTATAATATTTAGTTTTAAAAAGTATTAATATTTGAATTTATAAAAATACTAAGAAGAATTAATAATTTTTTTAGTATTGTTTTTACTAATTTTATTAAATTGTTGATTTGTAATACTTTTATTTTTTATTTATTATTCTTTCTTAAGAAGGAGAAGTATTATGAATAATATTGAAAACTATAATGAAGAAATATTTGAAAAAATAAAACATATTGATGAAAAAGAAAATGAATATTGGGAGGCAAGAGAATTCCAAAAAGTATTAAACTACACAGAATGGAGAAAATTTGAAAATGTTATAAACAAAGCAAAAGATAGTTGTAAAAATAGCAATAACAAAGTTTTTGATCATTTTGTCGAGGTCGACAAAATGATAGTAATAGCTAAAGGTGGCAAAAGAAAGGTATTAGATTACAAACTATCTAGATATGCTTGTTATTTAATTGCTCAAAATGGAGATAGTAGAAAAACAGTAATCGCTCTAGCTCAAACATATTTTGCAGTTCAAACAAGAAAGCAAGAATTGACTGAAAAAGAATATAATGAGCTTTCAGAAGATGAGAAACGTTTATATAGAAGAAATCAAGCAAGAAAAGGTAACTTTAATTTAAATAAAACGGCAGTTAAAAGTGGTGTGAAAGATTTGTCTAGATTTCATAATGCAGGATATAAAGGGCTTTATAATGGAGAAACAGCAGATGATATATTTAAAAGAAAGAAATTAAGATATAGAGAAGACATTTTAGATAATATGGGAAGTGAAGAACTTGCAGATAATATATTTCGAATTGCTCAAACAGACGCTAAATTAAAAAGAGATAATGTAGATAACGAATATTTAGCAAACTCTATTCATTATGAAGTTGGTAAAGAGATTAGAAAAAGTATTAAAAGATTAGGTGGAACAATGCCTGAAGATTTACCAACACCAAAGAAAAGTTTAAAAGAATTAGGAAAAAGTAAATAATGTGTTAGTGGTCATCAAACAAATGTTTTTTTAACGAAAATATTGTATGTTATAACTTAATAGGTTATAATATATATAGAAAGGGATTTTAGTACATAAACATCATAAAGAGTAAAGCATATAAAAAGAACTGAGAAGAAAGTATTAAAGAATAAAACTAAAGAATTAGATAAACTTAATAATATTAAGAATGCTATTATTATTTCTTCTAATCTTCATGAATTAATGTTAAGCCAGTTTAAATATATTTACGATATTAGAAAGAAACATGGAGATTTAAAAGAAATATATTCTACTAGTTTAAATGGAAATATTAGACTACTATTTAAACCAGTAGGTAAGTATCCTTATAATGAAGTTGAAATATTTGAATTAGAATTTTTAGAAATAAATGATACACACTACAAAGGGGTGAAAATATGAATGGATTTGGATCAATGCTTAAAGATTATTTGGATTATTATAAAATATCTCAAACAGAGTTTGCCGATAGATTAGGAATAACTCAAAAGCATATGAATGAAATAATAAATGGAAAGACTAATCTTTCTGTTGATTTAATAATTGCTATAAGTTTACTTACTGATATAGATCCTAAAGTTATATACTTTGTAGAAAATAAGAAAAAAACACATGATATGTTAATTAGTAAATATAAAAATGAAAAAGAAATAAATAAGCTTTTAAATAGTTATTATATTAGTGAATTAGAAAAAAGAGGATGGATTAAACTTAAAGATAAATCTTCTTTTACTCAAAAATATTTAGATTTAATTGAATATTTAAATGTTAAGGATTTAGATGTATTAGATAAATATATAGAAAAGAGATATTTATTTAAAAAGAAAGAAGATTCTGATAATAAGAAGATATATTTATGGATTAGACACTGTGATGAAATGACTAAAAATATTAAATTATCTAATTATGACTCAAATAAATTAGATAATTTATTTAATGAATTAAAAGAAGAAAGTAATAAAAAATATAATAGTAAAAGTATTATTGATATATTAGCTAAATATGGAATAGTTCTTTATATTGAAGATGCTTTAAATGGAAGTAAAGTAAGAGGATGTATTAAAGTTATGGTTGATAAACCAGTAATATATATGACAACATATTACAAAGAAAAATCATCTTTCTATTTTACTTTGTATCATGAATTATTTCATTTAAAAAAAGATTATAATATGTTAAAGAGTAAAGTAGTAATAGAAGAAGATTCAAATGAAGATGAAATAGATTCTTTGGCTCTTAATATGATGATTAAAGAAAACATTTATAATGAAATATTGAATAATTATCATGATAGAGATGTAATAGCTAAGAAAAATAAAATACCTTTATGTTTTTTATATTCTAGGTTAGCAAAAGAAGGAATAATAAATTATACTTCTAAAGATTATATTAATAATATTGAAAAAATAGATGTTCTTAAATCTAAATAATAAAATATCTATTTGATGATTGTGTAGTTATTAATGATTTTGAATTATTTAATTCTTTAGCAGATGTAATACTTGCTAATAGAATGGATGAATCAATTGAAAAAGTAAAATCTAAAGTATATACAAGAGATTAATAGATATGAGCTAATGCTCATATCTTTTTATTACCATTTGTTAATATATTAGCATTTAAGGTTAAATCAAAAAAAATAAAAAGATAGTAATTAAAATATAATTAGATATTATTTTTTTTGTTAGTATTATTATTTAAAATTGTATATAATATAGTCGAATAAATGTGAACTAATAAGAAAGGAGTGATCCCATGAATTTTGAATTAATATCTAAAGCATTAAGAATATCTAATAGTTATAGAGAATATTATAATTTATATAATAAGTTTCTTGATTTAGAAAATACAATTAAAAGTATTGATTTTTTAATAGCTACTAAGAACAATAGTGATTATAATTTAAAAGTATATAAAGAAATAATTAAAAAAAATCATAGTATAGATACAGATAATATTAATAGTTTTAATGAGTTAGTTGATTTAATAAAAGAATTAGAAAAAATATATTCAGATAGTGCTAATAAAATACTATCTAAAGAACTAGATGAGGCAATAATAGATAAATTAAGAAAAATAATGAATAAAAATAATAATTCTTAAAATAGTTAAATATTTAAAAAATCTTTAAAAATAGAGTTAATTCTCAATATTAGAGATTAGTTCTCTTTTTTTGAGATTGATAAAAATGTAGTTATATTGTTATTATTATGTTGTGATTAAGTTATTATATCACTTATATATGTCCAGTTAGCTCAAAGGATAGAGCCTTCTCTTCATACGGGAAAGTATATGGGTTCGAATCCCATACTGGATATTTTTAATATAATTATAAAAAATAAACATAAAGAAGGTAAATAAGTTAAAAGAAAACCAAATAGAGCAAAGATATTGGCAAGTAGAATTCTAGATGATAATCCTGTTTTGGTTTATCTTAGAGAAAAGTTTAAGGGAGAAGATTATGGGGATACATGTGGTGAAATTGAATGCGTTTGTATTGACGACGTAAATTATAAATTTATATTTAATCTTACAGAATGTCATGGTGAAAATTCTATAAATTTTGTTTTGAAGTATAGAGTAAACTTGAAAGAAGGGAATGCGCACTTGGATACAATTAAAATAATTAATAGTACTATAGATGGTATTCCTGTGGATGATTATTTAATAGAAAGGTAAATCCATAAAAATGTCCAAACTTGTTTTTTATGTTATTATCTTATTGAGGTGATTAATTATGAACAAGGTTTTATTACATTTCGATATAAGAGTAATTTATAATCAATATAAAGATAATGAAACCGATATTAATTATGATATTAAAGAGTTTATTGATTCTGATTTGACTTTAAAAGAATCAATTGATTATGTATTTAACTTATATGGTATTAAACTATCTAAAGAACAGGAAAAACATAAGTATACTAATTTTCCTGAATTTATATTTGGTTGTTTTAAATCGATATCATTTGAGTATAATGAAGAAAATGTTATGAATACAAAAATATGTATCCTTGAAGATTATTTTAAAATTTCAAACCAAAAGCTATTATTACACTATGTTGAAGGAATTGGAGAAGCATTAGGTGAAAAAGAAGGCGTAAAGTTTTTCTTTCATACAAGGGAAAAAGATCTTCATAATACTCCACATATTCATTGTTGGTATTCTGGTGAAGAATTTAGAGTAAATCTTTATACTTTAAAGATAATGGATAATACATTTAAATCAAGAAAGAAGACTAAAATAGCTATGGATGTAGTTGCTAAAAATAAAGATGAGTTTATTAGAATATGGAAATTATCAGTTGTAAAAGGACTTCCTTTTGAGTTTAAAGGAGAAATATAAAAATATATAAATTTATAAAAATGGTATCATTGATACTATTTTTTATTGACTATTTTTTTATTATTTTTTATAATTAATTATATATTTATAAGGGGGAGTTAAATGGATAATTTGATAGATTATAATGAAAAAGAGATAGAAAATCTAATTTATGAAATTAGAGGCAAGCAAGTCATGCTTGATAGTGATTTAGCTAGACTTTATAAATGTGTAAATGGAACGAAAACAATTAATTTAGCGGTAAAAAGACATATCAATAGATTCCCAGAGAGATTTATGTTTCAATTGTCTGATGAAGAATATAAAAACTTGAGGTTTCAAATTGAAACCTCAAATGTAGGAAATGATTATGGAGGTAGGCGATACAATCCATATGTTTTTACAGAACAAGGAGTTGCTATGCTTGCAACGGTATTAAGAACAGAAGTAGCAGAAGAAATAAGTATTAAAATAATGGATGCTTTTGTAGCTTTAAGACATTATATCAGTGATAGTTTAATAGAGCAGAATTTTATTAATAAACAGGTTCTAAAAAATACTGAAGATATTAAGAAATTGCAAGAATCTTTTAATAAATTTGAAGAAAAAAGAAAAGTTAATGAAATATATTTTAATGGACAAATATATGATGCATATTCAAAAATACAAGATATTTTTAAACTAGCAAATAAAAAAATGATAATAATAGATGCTTATGCTGATAAAAATTTATTAGATATAATAAGAAGATTAAATGTTAATTTCATTATTATTACAAATTCAAATAAATATTTAACAAAACAAGATATAGAGAAATATAACAATCAATATCATAATTTAGAAGTAATATTTGATAATACATTTCATGATAGATATTTCATTATAGATAATAAAAATGTATATCATTGTGGTGCAAGTATTAATAGAATTGGATATAAAACATTTTCAATATCGTTAATTGGTGATAATGATGTAAAAGAATTATTAATTAATAGAGTAAATAATCTTATAAATAATGAGGGTAATAAAGATGAAGAAAAAGCAATTTTGTGATTACTGTTTAGATTATAGAAATGGTAAATATGAAGAAAAAATGATTAAAGAAAATATAGATGGAATAGAAATAGAATACTTAGAAAGATATTATATTTGTGATACTTGTGGGAATAAATTATATGGAGATTTGTATGATTATAATATAAGTATTGCTAATGAAAAACTAAGAGAAAAAACAGGTCTTATTACTATAAAAGAAATAGAAGAAATATTAGAGAAATATTCTATTGGTAAAAAACCTCTTTCTTTAGTATTAGGATTAGGAGAAATAACAATTACTAGATATTTAGATGGACAGAATCCTACTAAAGATAATTCAATACTTTTAAAGAATATTCTTAATAATCCATTATTATATGAAATGTTTTTAATTGCTAATAAAGATAAAATAACAAGTGTTGCTTATAAAAAATCAATGGGTAAGACTAAACAATTAGAATTATCTAATAGTAATTCAAAACTATATAATATTTCTCTTTATATTCTAAAAAAAGAAAAAGAAGTAGATGCTTTATCATTACAAAAATTATTATATTATATTTGTGGTTTTTCTAAAGTATTTTCAAATACAGAAAATTTAATAACTGATAATTCTGAATCATGGATATATGGACCTGTATTTAGAGAAATATATGAAGCGTTTTCTTATTATGAATATAAAAATATAGATTATAATGAACTAGTAAAAGATAGAGAATATGAACTTAGTTCTGAAGAGAAAGAATATGTAGATGCTATAATAGATGCTTTTGGATTTTATAGTGGTGCAATTTTAAGAGAGATGACACATATGACTGATCCTTGGATTGAATCAAGAAGAGGGTTAGAGACAGATTCTTTTTCAAATAGAGTAATAGATAATGAAAGTATTGAAAAATATTTCAAAAAAGTATGTAAAGACTATAATATAAAAGAATATAAAGATATAAAGAAATATAGTGATGATATGTTTGAAAAAGCAAAAAAGAAATTAATTTAAACTAGCGGAATCTCGCTAGTTTAAAAATAAAAAAATCTAAAAGTGTCGAATTCTACACTTTTAAAATTATTTGTTCTTTATTCTTTTAAATGCTATAATTTTTTTATGGGAGATACTTTATGAAGACTAATGTTGATTTAAATAACAAAACTATATTAGTAACTGGTTCCAGTGGCTTTATTGGATTCTTTCTAATAAAACAATTATTAGATAGTTTTAATAATATTTCTATTATTGGTATTGATAATATGAATGATTATTATGATGTTAAATTAAAAGAGTATAGATTAAACATTTTGAAAAAATATTCTAATTATACTTTTATTAAAGGAAGTATTTCTGATAAAGAATTAATTAATAAAATATTTAAAAAAAATAAAATAAATATAGTAGTTAATTTAGCTGCTCAAGTAGGTGTTAGATATTCAATTGCTAATCCAGATATTTATATTGAATCAAATATTGTTGGATTTTATAACATACTTGAAGCATGTAGAAACAATAATATAGAACATTTAGTATTTGCATCATCCTCAAGTGTATATGGAGATAATATAAAGACTCCATATTCAGTTGAAGATAGAGTGGATAATCCAGTAAGCTTATATGCTGCTACTAAAAAGAGTAATGAAGTATTAGCATACTCTTATAGTAAGTTATATAATATACCAATAACTGGTCTTAGATTTTTTACAGTGTATGGTCCATTAGGAAGACCAGATATGGCTTATTTTAATTTTACTAACAAACTTGTTAATAAAGAAAAAATAAAAATATTTAATTATGGTAAATGTAAAAGAGACTTTACTTATATAGATGATATAGTAGATGGAATTATTAAGGTAATTAATAAACCATCTAAAAAAGATGTGCCATATAATATTTATAATCTTGGTAATTCAAGTCCAGTTAGTTTACTAGATTTTATAAATATATTACAAGAAGAATTAATAAGAGCTAAGGTACTTCCAAAAGATTATGACTTTGATATTTTAAAAGAATTAGTACCTATGCAAAAAGGTGATGTAGCAGAAACGTTTGCTGATATTTCTTTATCTAAAAAAGATTTTGGATTTAATCCAAAAACTTCTTTAAAAGATGGATTAAGAGAATTTGTTAAATGGTATAAGGATTATTACAAAAATTAAAAAGCTGAGTCAGATAACTTTAGATCAAGTGCCATTCAAGGAGTTATAGAAAGAATAAAAGACTTTAATATTAGAGTAGTTATTTATGAACCTACATTAAATAAAGAAGTATTTGATGATTGTGTAGTTATTAATGATTTTGAATTATTCAATTCTTTAGCAAATGTAATACATGCTAATAGACTTGATGAATCTATTGAAGAAGTAAAATCTAAAGTATATACAAGAGACTTATTTACAAGATATTAAAAATATGATAAAAAAATCATAACAATTGATTTAATTCTTTTAGCAATATTAGATAGTTTTTAATTGACATAAGTATATACAATGTATATACTTTTATTATGGAGGTGTATTATGGAAGTAAGAATACAAAAATGGGGGAACTCTTTTGGTATTAGAATACCAAGTAATATATTAAAAAGTTTAGATATTAAAGATAATGATTTATTAACAATAGAAGAAAGTGATGAAAAGATTGTTATTTCTAAATCAAAAAAGAATAAAATATCTCTTGCTGAAAGATTTAATAATTATAAAGGAGAAGATTTAACTAAAGAATTTAGTTGGGACGAAAATAGAGGTAGAGAAATATGGTAAAAAAGTATATACCTAAGCAAGGAGATATTGTATACGTAGATTTAAATCCTGTTAAAGGACATGAACATAAAGGACTAAGACCAGCTATTGTAATAAGTAATAATATCTTTAATGAAAAAACACATATGTCTATTATGTGTCCTATTACATCAAATGTTAAGGAATTTCCTACCCACTATTTATTAGAAGATTCAATTAAAATTAAAGGTTCTGTATTATGTGAACATATTCGTAGTATTGATTATCAAGAAAGAAAAGTATCATTTATAGAAAAAGCAAGTGACAATGATTTATTAAGTGTTATTATGCTTACAAATGCTTGTATTGAAGAATAATACTGAAATTATGAATGGATTTGGATCAATGCTTAAAGATTATTTAGATTTTTATAAAATAACTTAAACAGAGTTTGCCAATAGATTAGGAATAACTCAAAACGTATGAATAAAATAAAATAATTAGATAATCCTATTAATAGGTGATATTAATGGAAAACTATTTAAAAAAACTTGCAAGTGACCAGACATTTCTTACGATAATGTCTGGTACTTTTGTTTATATTTTAAGTCAATTTTTTATGGAGTTTATTATTGTTCCAAGAAAAAATTATAAAAGAATAATTGGACAAATAGTATTTCATGTAAAGATGTATTCTTTTTATTATTTAAATCCATATAATCTAGATAATGATAATAATAATATTAGAAGTCAATATGAATATGAATATGCAAGTAATGAAATAAGAAAAGTAGGAGCAGAGTTATCTAGTTATTTAGGAGATATTTCTTGGATTAGGTTTAAAAGAAAAAAGAGACTTTTAAAAGTACAAGATGCTCTTATAAATCTTGCTGATGGATTCTTTATATATAATGGAAAAAATCCAATAAATACTAATAAAAAAAGTTTAAAAATAATTGAAGATAATGTATAATAATATTATCAATTAACTTGCCATGTGTTGATGACAATTTGGACGCTTGGTGTGTTTATTAAGGCAAGTAATAAATATGCATGCTGCGGAGATAACTCTTTTAGAGATAAAGGGGTTATCTCCTTTTTTTATAAGTATCTATATAAAATTGTTAAATTATTATTCTTTTTAGAAAGGAGAATTAGAATGAAAAATGAAATAATAATATTTGAAAATCAAGAAGTAAAGTTAGAGGTGAACATGAAAAGAGAGACAGTATGGTTAAGTGTAGATCAAATGGCAAAACTTTTTGGTAGGGATTCAAAAACTATTAGAAAACATATTGCTAATGCTTTGAATGAAGAACTTGATAATTCAACTGTCGCAAAATTTGCGACAACTCAAAGAGAAGGAAAACGAGTTGTTCAACGTGACATAGAATACTTTAATTTAGATATGATTATAAGTGTTGGTTATCGAGTAAAAAGTCAAAATGGAATAATATTTAGAAAATGGGCTAATGATGTATTAAAAGATTATCTGTTAAAAGGATACTCTGTTAATGAAGAAAGACTTAAATTTTTAGAGAAAAAAGTACAATTAATTGATATTGCCAGTAGAATTGAACAAAAACTTAGTGATAATGAATCAAAAGAGATTATTAAAGTTATTAATAATTATAGTAGTGCTTTAAATTTACTTGATGATTATGATCATAGAACTGTTACTAAACCAAAGGGTACAGAAACTAATAATATTATTACATATGAAGATTGTATATCAATTATTAATTTGATTAAAACAAGTTTTGATAGTGATATCTTTGCACTTGAAAGAGATAAAGGATTGAAATCAATTATTAATGATATTTATTTATCTTTTGATGGAGTAGACATTTATAAAACAGTTGAAGAAAAAGCAGCTAACTTTTTATATTTAATTGTTAAAAATCATGTTTTTATTGATGGGAACAAAAGAATTGCAGCAACTTTATTTATCTATTTCTTAAGTGTATATGATATTTTATATAAAGATGATTTTCTAATGATAAATAATAATACACTTGTTGCAATTACTCTTCTAATTGCAGAATCAAATCCAAAAGAAAAAAATATTATTATTGATTTAATAATGAATTTTCTAGTAACTAGTTAAACTTGACATCTTATTATCTTGTAGTAATATATATTTTGAAATGGGTGGTTTTATGTTAAAAAATAATGATGATGAAAAAGATATTTCAAGAAATTGTAATTCATTAATACTTAGTAATTCAATATTACTTATACCTTTGGTATATACTATAATTGAATCTCTTAATAAATTACCTAAAGTAAAAACATTAATTCTTATTTTTGGTTTTATACTAATTGGATACCTTTTAATAAGTAATTTTTTAGCTATGATTACTAACCATTTAGAACCATATTATAATAGAAGAAAACTTCTATTTGTATCGTACTTATTAAGTAGTTCCACGTATTTATTATTATTTGTATTTATATTGGTTATTATGATTGTTATGTAGAATAGATTTATTTATTCCTTAAATTAAAATTTCAACCACACCACAAGGTGCGGCTTTTTTGATACAATAAAGGAGCCAAATCCCGGCAAGGGGGCTCCCATATGAATTATACACAATTAACGAACGAAAAGAAAGCACAAATTGTGATACAGTAGATGATTGTTATTTATATATTTACTCTTTAGAAGGAGAATAAATATTTAAAGTATATAATACAAAATTTGTTTATCAAGAAGGAAAAAAAGAAGTTAGTGCAAAGATAGATAAGTTTTTAGATAATTTTGTTGATCTTCAAGATACTAAAGGGGAGTATATAGCTGGAGTAGATGATGTTGTTTTAACTAAACTTGAAGATTTAGAAACAGTTAGTTATTTTTATACAATTAAGGATTGGGTTCCAGTTGATCGTATAAAAGAAGATACTGCAGCGATATATTTTTCTAAAGAATTATCAATTATATTTTTATTATTTTTAACATATTATAAAATTGAAGATAAACAATAGTTTATCTTTTTTTATTTATTTAAGTATGTTATACTTTTAATAGAGGTGAGTTGTAAAATGTTTTGTGAAAAGTGTGGAAACAAATTAGAAGAAGGATTTGCTTTTTGCGATAAGTGTGGTGCTAAAGTTGAGAAAAAATCCACAAAGAAAAACGAACATGATGAAAAACATGAACATGAAGAAAAGAAAAGTAAAGTAAAAGAAGAAAAAATTGTTGAAGAGAAAGTAGAAGAAAAAGTTGAAAAACCAATTCCTCCTAGAAAAACTAAAAAGGGTGGAAAAGGTAAGACTGTTTTCTTAGTAATTTTTAATTTATTACTTGTTGCAGCAACAGTTACATTCCTAATTCTTTGGTTAACTAAATCAACTGATTGTAATTGTGATTATTCAAAGAAAGAAAAAGATCCAGATGTTGTTGATCCAAAGAAAGAAAAAAATGAGTATGTTGGTAAATGGGAACAAAATGTTGAATATAAAAAAGGATCTAAAGTAACAAAAAGAACATATGGATTAATTGAATTAAAAGAGAATGGTTCTTTTGAAGCATTATTCTATGATAAAGATAATATTTCTAAGACAAAAGAAGAAACTAAAGGTAAATATACTATAAAGGGAAATAAGATTACTTTTTCTTATAAAGATGATGATGGTGATGATGATACTCTTGAAGTAATAGTTAAAAATAATAAAATGTGTCTTAATGATGATTGCGAAGATTATTTAGTTAAAGAAGGTAATAATAAAATAGTTATTTATGATGACGATGATATAGTAAATATTAAAACAATCAAATATGCTGAATATGAAAAACTTCAAAAAGAATATAAAGATGCTATAGTAGTTGTAGTTCGTGAAGGATGCTCTTGGTGTGAGAAATATGAAAGTGTTGTTGAAGAAATAAGTGAAGAATATAGTACACCTGTTTATTATTACGAGTCAGATGGAAAAATATCAATTAGTGGAACACCAACAACAATAATTATTAAAAATGGTTATATAGTTGGTACTATTGAAGGATATAAAGAATTTGATGCAGTATCTGGTATTCTTGATGAATATGGAGTAGAATAATATAAGTATTAAAAATTTACGTTATAACGTAAATTTTTTTACTTTTTATATAAAATATGTTATAATATAAAACATTGTTTAGGGGGCTTCTATGAAAAGTTTAAAGATTAATGCAAATAAAATAAAAGATATGATTGAATTGAAAGATCTATCTTGGAATTATCCATCTTCTACAAATTGTTATGCTTATGCATTAGGACTTGATGTTCCTTGTTCTAAAATTAGTAATCACGCTTATATGTTAGGCTGTTTTTCTGAAGATTATTTAAAAAAGAAAGGTATAGATGTTTATTCTTTATCTTTTGAAAAAAGGTTACAATACGATCTTGAATGTCTTGAACTTTCTCATGAAGAAGTAGATCCTGATTATAAATTAGATAATATTGATATTAATTATTCTCATTTTCTAATCTCATTTTTTAATCAAGTAGAAGATTATCATTTCTTAAGAAAGAGTAATATTAATAATGCTTGGTATCATAAAAAAGGATATTTCGATTTACCTAAAGCTAGAGATGATGATGGTAAACTAATAACTGATCCAAGAGATGCATTTTTTATATATTATAATTATGCTAAAACATTAAAAATAGGTTATAAGAACAAAAGGTGATATTATGAATTTTGATTACGAGATAAAAGATGATGATGATAGTATAAAATCAGTAAAAACTGATGAAAGATTTTATAATTATATACCAACTAGTTTAAATAATTTTGATGAGTCATATGAAGAATTATATCATCAAATATTAGATGATGATGATATAGTTTATAACTATTTATATCCTAAGAAAAACTTTGATAAAAAATATGTATTAGATAGTATAAAACTTTGGAATGACTTAGGTATTACTTTACATAATATAAATATATTTAAAAAACTTAGGAATGGAAACCATGTAGTCTTATATGATTTTGGACCTTTTAGTTCTTTTAAAAAGAAAGATGTATCTGATTTAAAAGTTAAGTTTAAAAATATTCCACAATGGGATTCTAAAGTTACTTTAAAAGAAATAGATGAAAAAAATTATAAAGATGTTGTTTTTAATCAAATATTACTTCCAAAAGTTGAAAAGAAACTTGCATCAACAATATATGCTCATGAAATATCTCATACTCAACTTTTAAATGTTGGTGGAGGATTAATAAGTATTTTTAATGAAGAAACAATTCCTATTTTTATGGAATTTGTTTTTGCAGATAAATTAGATAATTCAAAAGAAACATTATCTTATGTTAATAATGAAAGATTGGTATGTGTTAGTAAATTTATTAATAATCTTTCTTTAGGTAATAGAATATCTTATGAAGAAAGAGTAAAGTGTGAAAAATATATTATATCTTCTTTACATGCAATGGAGTTATTTAAGATTTATTATTATTCTAACGATAATTTAAAAAAAGAAATGTTAAATGATATTAAGAAAATATTCAATGGAGAAGAAGTAGTTGAAAGAATGTTAGTGAATTATGATATTAATCACAATTATATTGATAAATCTAAATCATTAAAATTCTATTAGAAGCATTTTAAAAGGGGTTTTGAAATGAATAATGATTTGAAACTTATTAAAGATAAATATGGTGAAGCAATGATGCATCTATGCAGGAAATTATTTCCTACAATTTTAGAACATGATGGATTACTTTTTAAACTGCTTAAAAATAATTTTGATTATTCTAAAACATTATGTGATGATTTAGTACATTATAATTTAATTAATCGGTTTAAAGATTTTATTTATTCACAAGTAGATGTTCTTTTTGATGAAGATATTATTGATTCAGATAAGAGTGTAGAGGAATTATTAAAAGAAAAAGGCTATACATTACATGAATGTACAACAGAAGAAGAGTTATTGTCGTTTAAAAAATATTATATTGATGGTGAAAGCCTATGTTCATTTAAAGATCCGAATAGATTAGAGGATAATTATGTATTCTTTATTGTAAGAGATGATGCTAAAAATCTTAAAAGAGAAGATTTTTCATCTCCTAAAAGGGAAGATCTTTATAGTACAAGTGTTTTAAGTATTCAGTTTACTAAAGGAAATACTAATACACTATCAATAGTAAGTAGGTATAATCATCGTATATTAAATCCTGATGCAACTTATTCAAATAATTTAGAAAAAATAGCAAGTGGACTTACTAAAGCATTTGAGAAAGAATATGGATTAAATATTGAGTCTCATAGAGGAGATTTTGCAATACCTAATTACGTACGTGCTAATGATGGTAAGTTTTATCATTATAATATTACTACTGGTAATACTTTCTTTTGTCCAAATAATATAATTATTAAAAATGGAGAAGTAATAAAATATGATAAAGAAAAATATATTTTATTTGATTATTTTTTATTAGATTTACAAAATAATAGTATTAAATCGTGCTTAAATGGTTTAAAAGATTCTTTTGCTGAAAGTTTAAATATAAATAAAATAGAAGTATTTAATAATAAAGAAGAGAAAACTAAAACGATTATTATCAATAAAGAAATTACTATTAAAATAGATAATGATAATAGAATGATTTATTATAAGAATCCTATATTAACAAAAATTGATGAAAATTTTTTATATAATTCTGGATTCTTAGTGTTAAAAGAAATAGATTTACCAAATGTTGTTGAAATAGAGAATAACTTTTTGGAATATAATGAGACCCTTAGAAAAGCTTCTTTTGCTTCTTTAAAAAAGATTGGAGATTCTTTCTTAGGCCATAATAAATATTTAACAAGCTTATATATTCCTAATGTAGAAGTTATAGGTAATGATTGCTTACTTTATAATAGAGACTTAGAAGAATTAGATGCTCATAATGTTAAACAAATTGGAGACAAATTCTTATATAGTAATAGAATACTTAAAAAAATTAATCTTGATAATGTTATTAGAATAGGTGGTTTTTTCCTAGATTTTAATTCCAGTATTAAAGAATTATATCTTCCAAATGTTGAAGATATTAAAAATAATTGCTTATCATATAATAATACATTAGAAAGAATATATGCTCCTAAATTAAAAAGTGTAGGTAAATCATTTCTTTTTGATAATAGATCATTAACTTCAATATATTTTCCGTTACTTGTCAGTACTAAAAATGGTTTTATTTCTAATAATGAATTAATAGAAATAGTTTATTTACCAAATCTTAAATATACTGAAGAAGATTTTTTAAGACATAATAGAAATCTTATAAGCTTATCTTTACCAAAACTTAAAACATTATTTGAAGGATTTTTAAATGACAACATCTTAATAGATTTATATTTACCAAATCTATCTGATGAGAGTAAAGAATTATTAAATAAAATGATAGAAGAAAGAAAAAAAATAGAAGATTTTAAGGCGAAAATAAAAAGAATCAAATAATGCTTTAATAATTATTTGATTTGTGTTATAATATAGAGCAATTTTGGAAGTGATAAAATGAATATTAAAAAAATTATTAATTATGTATTAATACTAATATTTTTAATTCTTTTTATAGTTTTACAGTATTTTATAATTAAACTTGATGTTCTTCCACAAAAGTATTATTTATTGTTAACTATAATTGAAGCGTTATTAGCAATTATTACTATCTTATTTTCTTTTTTAAAAAATAAAATATTTAATATTATTAGTATTATATTATCTATATTGTTGATAATAATTAATTCTTTTGGAATATATTATGTTAAACATTTAGATAAATTTATTGAAAAAGGATTTACTGGAGATATAGTTAATTTATCAACGTTTTATTTAATTAGTTCAAAAGATAATCAAGTTAATTCAATTGATGATATAACACTTGATAAACCAGTTAATTATTATGTTAATAGTGTTAATAATGATAAAGCAAGAGAAAAACTTGGTAATTATATTTATGAAGAAGTAAATAATTTATCTTCATATTTAGAAAATAATAAAAATACAAATAATTATTTGTTATTAGATAAGATTAATTATAGTCTTTATAGTGAATTAAATCCAAACAATAATTATAAAGTTATTTATGAATTTGATATTAAAACAGTTGAGAAAAGAAACTTTGAAGTAAAAGATACTTATAATGTTTTAATTATAGGTAAAGACTTTGTTGGAAGAGATGATTTAAACATAATTGTTACAATTAATAATAAAACTCATCAAGTATTATTAACAGGTATGACAAGAGATTTATATATAGATGCAGTGGGATATAACTTTAAAGATACTGTATCTAGTATGCATGCTTTAGGAGAAGATGTTGTTGTAAAATCCTTAGAGAATTATTTTGATACTACTATTGATTTTAAAGTGTCTATTTATACTAATAATTTGGTTAAATTGGTTGATACTATTGGAGGAGTAGAGTTTTGTTCAACAGTTAATTTTAGAACAACTCATGCTAAAGTGTTAGGAACTTATGATGATAGTAAAGGCGAAAAAATGTATGTTAAAAAAGGATGTAGAGAGTATTCTGGAATAGAAATTCTTACTATTGCAAGAGAACGTATTGCTTTTAATCCTAAGGGTGATCATCAAAGACAAGAGAATTGTAGACAAATTCTTACAAATATAGTTAAGAAAGTAGCAAGTATAAGTACATTATCAAATTATAGTGAAATACTGGATTCATTAAGTGGCTTATTTACAACTAATATGAATAGAAATACGATGGCCATACTCGTTAGAAATGCTTTAAATAACCCAAATTATGAGATAATTGAAAGTTATGTTGGAGGAGAACAAACATATAATGCACCACTTGGAATAGAAAGATGGAAAGGGTCTGCAATATACCCAAATGAGAAAGAAGCTATAAATGCAAGAGCAAAAATAAAAGAAATTTTAAATAATTATTAAAAAATGTAGATATTTTAGTAAAATATGGTATATAATCTAATTATAGTAGAGTAGAGGGAAGCTTATAATTGGAGGTTATATGGTTATTTTATTAGGAATAGGAACTTTATTTTTAGCATCATTTATTTATTCAGCTTGTGTTCTTGCAAAGAGGGCCGATGAATATGTTTATAGTGAAGAAGAAGAGTAATCTTCTTTTTTTTGTTTATATAAAAAAAGTCTTTACTTTTTTGGACTTTTTTGTTATAATATAGAGCAATTTCAGGGGTTATATTAATAAACTGAATTTCAAGGGGGATTTTTTATGGAAGAAATTAATTTAAAAGAATTTTGGGATTATTACAAAAAGTATTTATTGTATATAATTCTATTATGCGTAATATGCGCTGGTGTAATGTATTATTATTCAGAGAATATTAAAAAGCCAATGTATTCATCATATGCTAAAGTAGTTTTAGTAAAAGATGGTGAAACAAATAATCTTAAAGATAATGGTATTACACAAAATGATATTAACTTAAACCAAAAGTTAGTATCTACTTATACTCAAATAATTAAGAGTAAATTAGTAGTTAATAAAGTTATAGATGAACTTGCTCTTGATTATACTTATGATAAGTTATTATCAGAAATTAATGTAACATCAGTTGATGATACTGAGTTATTAAAAATAACTGTAACTGATAAGAATCCAGAAACAGCTTCAATAATTGCCAATAGAATAGTAGAAGTTTTTGGTAGAGAAGTTAAAGATATTTATAAAATAAATAATGTTAGTGTATTGGAAAAAGCTGAAATACCTACAAAGCCATCTAATATTCATACAGTAAAAGATATGGTTATTGCAGCTTTAGTTGGATTTGTATTATCTAGTGGAATAGTTTTTGTTGTATTCTATTTTGATGATACTTTAAGAGATATTGAAACTGTTGAAAAAGAAATTGAACTTCCAATTATTGCTAAAGTATTTAAAGATAAAAGTAAGATTGAATTAGTTGTTGAAGAGCAACCTAATGCTGCTGCAAGTGAAAGTATTAGAAATTTAAGAACAAATTTACAGTTTTCATCAATTGATAATGAATTGAAAACTATATTAATTACAAGTAGTGTTCCAAGTGATGGAAAAAGTTTTGTTAGTTCAAATCTTGCAATTAGTTTTGCACAAGCTGGTAAAAAAGTTTTATTAATAGATTGTGACTTAAGAAAAGGAAGACAACACAATATATTTAATGTTAGTGGTTCTAAAGGTTTATCTAATTTATTAATTAAAGATATTGGTGAATACAATGACTATATTGTAAAAACTAATATAAAGAATTTATCAGTAATGCCAAGAGGAACTTTCCCTCCAAACCCTAGTGAATTATTAAATTCAAAGAAAAATAAAACTTTCTTAGAAATAGTGAGAAAAAAATTTGATATTGTAATACTTGATGGTGCTCCAGTATCAGGTTTAGCAGATTCATTAATTCTTTCATCATTAGTAGATACAACAGTAATAGTAACATCAATTAATCATACTCCAAAGAAAGAACTTATCAATTCTAAAAAGGCACTTGATAATGTTGGAGCTAATGTAGCAGGAATTGTTGCAAATAATATAGTTGCTAAAAAACATTCTTATGGTGGATATTATTATTACTATGGATATTCTGATAAAGAAAAGGAAGCAGCTAAATAATGATAGATATACATAATCATTTGTTATTTGGAATAGATGATGGATCTAAAACTATTGAAGAAAGTGTTGATGTATTAAGAAACATGGAAAAATGTGGATATACAGATATAATTCTTACACCACATTATATAGATGGATCAAAGTATAGTAATAAAAAAGATGATAATTTAAAAAGATTAGATATATTAAAAAATGAGTTAAAAAAGAATAATATTTCTATTAATTTATATTTAGGAAATGAAATATATATTGATGAAGATATAAAAAAATATTTAAAAAAGAATTATATAAGTAGTTTAAATAATACAAAGTATTTACTTATAGAACTTCCTATGAGTGGAGAATTTGCTGGATATCAAGAAATATTTAAAGATTTAATTATGGATGGATACAAAGTAATACTAGCACATCCAGAAAGATATTTAACATTTCAAGATGATTATGATTTAATATATGAATTAAAAGATATGGGAGTGCTTTTTCAATGTAACATTGATAGTTTAGTTGGAAAGTATGGACCATATGCAAAAGATACTTTAATTAAATTATTGAATGATGGACATGTATCTTTTTTAGCAACAGATATTCATCATACAAAACATGATTTTGATATTTGGAAAACTGCTGAAAAAATTGCATTAAAATATATATCTAGTGAAGATTTTAAAGTATTAACTAAAACAAATCCTAGCCAGTTGATTGGTTAGGATTTTTTTAATATTTATAAAAAAATGTTTATTTAAACATTTTTTATTAAACGATTGAGTTTAATTATATTAATATGTTATAATTAAACTAGTATATTATAGAGTGGTGATATTATGGGAAATATTCTATATACAGGAAAGTATGATACTTATGGGTCTAAATTAACTGCGAACAATCTTACTGCTTCACAGAATTTGAGTATGTCAGTAAATCAAGTAAGGAATCAGATAAACATGGTTAATGGGCAATTATCAAGTTGGGAAGGTGAATCTGGCAAATCATATGAAAATGTAGTTTCATTACTTATGACTCAATTTGGAAATATTGATAAAAATATAGAAGAGTGTTTTGAACCTGCATGCAAAGCTGCAGATGAATTAGTTCCACAATTAAAAGATTTTAAAACAATAGATGAAGCAACTTATGATGCTAAAGAAGAATATGATAATAAAAAAAATAATGAACCAACTCCTAAAGAAGAAACAGTGTATAAAACTGTAACTGAAACAGTAAATGGAGTAGAAAAATCAAAACAAGTAGCAGATGGTACTAAAGAAACAGAAGCTCATGCAAAATGGGCAGAAGAAGTTAAAAAATTAGAAAAAGTGTATAACGATAAATTAACAGAAGATAAAGCTGCACAAGCTTCATGTGATAGTTTAATTGAGCAAATTAGTAAATTGGAAGAACAAATGAGTTCTTTTGATAGTCAAGTTGCTGAAGCTTCAAAACAAACTGGTTTAGATTTTTCAGTAAAAAACTTTGCTGAATTATCTTATGAAGAAAAAGAAGCATTTATAAATCGTTTAGTAGAAATATATGAAAAAATGTATGAAGATTTGAAAAAGTATTATAACGAAACATATGCAAATGGAATTCCTTTAAGTGATGAAGAATTTGCAAATATGATGTCTCTTTTTCAAAATATGGGATTATTTGAACAATTAACTGGTACAGTTGGAAGCCTTTTAGCTGAAGATAATAACTGCTTTTCACCAGATACTCTTGGAGCAATTATTCAATTTTGCGAAGAAAATCAATTCTTTGATAAACTTGATGCATATAGTAAAGGTAAAAGTTGGAGTGAATCAGGACTTGGTGATATTCTATGGAAAACTGAATTAGATGTAATTGACGAACTTTATATGGATTGTAGTTTTGATCCTTCTAAATCAGAAGAGGAAAAATATCTATATAATTTAAAGGGCGAAGGAAATGAAGAAAATAGAACTAAATATTTACAAAATTATTATAGTGAGCATATTGATGGATATAAAAAATCTTATGAATCTGTTAAAGAAAAATATGTAGCATATGTACAAACCTTAGAAAGTATTAATTCTGCAAGAGAGTTGTATAAAAATGCAAAGAGATCACAACTACTGCTTCCATGCCTTGATAAAATGAACGATGAAGAATTTGTAAAATTTATGGAAGAATATAATAAAGATCCTTCTAAATTCGCTGGATTGGAAGATAAAAAAGTATATGATGGAATGGTAAAATATGATAAAACAATGGATGACTATATGACAGATCAAGAAAAAGCATTATATTATTATCTTAAACAATCAGACAATCCTAAATTAGCAGAAGATTATTTAAAAGGAATTCATGATGATGTAAATAAAAGGTATGCAAAAGATGTAGCTATGGACTTTATAAAAGAAAATGGAAATAAAAGTGCAATTGATCTTATTGCAAATTCTTTTGGAGATGGATTTGGAGATGGAGTTGAAAACTTTGCAAATGGAGTAAAATCCTGGTTTAATGGTGATGACACGTTCTTTGATGAACAGGATATGGTTTCTTATGTATCCCAATATAAAGCGGCTTTCCTTATGGGAAAATTTGATTCTTTATCAGATGCTGAGAAAAAAGAGTTAAGTAGTCAAATAGATCGTTTAGATAATAGCGCAGCTGGAATTATTGCAAAGGAATTATATTCTACAGGAAATACAGTTGGATATATGGCTATACCAATGACTGCTGCTATAGCAACTCAAGGAATTGGGCATTTGTTTACAATGGGACAAATGGCAGCAGGTGGAATGGCTGCTGTTAATGCAACAGAAACTATGTCAATGATTTCATCTGTAGCAGAATGGGGTTCTTCAGCAATTCTTGGATTTAGTGCAGGTGGTAATGCAAAACAAGATGCATTATCTATGGGAGCAAATCCAGTTCAAGCATATGCTTATGCTTTTTTAGCTGGATTAACTGAAACGGTTACTGAAGCTGGAACTTCATCAATAGGAATTGGTGGTATGATGCCAGGAATGACGAGATCAAGTAGTAAATTATTTGATATTATTGGAGAGGGAGTACAAGAAGCATTTCAAACTGCATGTGAAGGTGGTTTATATAATTTGGGTTATAATTACCTTGGATTTGATAAAGTTGCTAATGATGCAAAAGGGATGACAGAAATAGCAACAGAAATGGGACAATCTGCATGGGAAGCAATAAAAGCAACTGGTGTAACTGGTGGAGCTTTGGACTCTTTGGATTTTGCTTTAAATCCTACAACGGAAGCTTTAACAAGTTTATTTACAAAGTCAAATACAAATAATGGTTCTACAGTTGTAGCAGCAGCAGGAACGCAAAATCAAACAACAACACAAAATCAAGGATTAACAGCAGCAAATCAAAAAGCAGAGCAAATAGCTATGAAAAATGCTCAAACAAATACAGGAAAAACGTATGGAAAAACAGGCACTGTAGAATTAGATTTAAATGATTCAAGATTAATGAAACATATAGGAAGACAAGCATCAAACATAAATCCAGCAAATATAGCAAATGTTCAACAAAATTTTGATAACGGAACATTAATGATAGAAATGAAAGATGGCAAGAAAATGTCAATTTCAGCAAAAGATGTGGGAGGAAGTAACGTAAGAACGTTTACTCCAGCACAGAATCAAACAACAACACAAACAAGTGGATTAGATGTAGCAGCAGGAACAAATCAAAGTAATACACAAAATGCAACAGAGCAAGGAGCACCATCATCAACTGAAAATAGAGGCCCAGCAATGACACCAGAGGCATTAGCAGCAGCAAGAGTAAGAGCA
>CADBDE010000015.1 GCA_902793375.1 uncultured Erysipelotrichaceae bacterium
CATTCAAAATTCAAGAAAGAGTGCATATGTAGATACAGCAGTAGGATACATGGATTCAGTAATGAAAGAAGTAAATGCATCTAAAGATTTAAGATTCTACTCAACTAATACATTATATATGGTTGCAGTTGGTCATGACAAAAAGAACTCATGTGTAACAGTAGAATCAGGAGGACAATCACCATTTAGTGATGCATGGAAATATGCATTTGTTGGAGTAACATATGATGGAAAAGGATATAGTTATTACTATATGTCAGAAGATATGGCAGGACAAGGAATTGGATTTATTAGTAAGAAAGAATTAACAGATGAGGGAACTGACTATATTTATAGTGCTCATGGAACTTTAGCAAAAACTTCTAAAGGAAATAATACTATTTCTGATGATTTTGCTACTAAATTAAATAAGATTTATAAAGTAGAAGCTTCAGGACTTAATTCAACTACCTACACTTCACAAGAAAATGGTGGTAGTTCATTAAATCTTGATGGAACGCTTCCAACAGAAATTACTACTGCATTAGTTGGTTCATTACATGATTATGAATCTACAAAAAATATTACAAGTGTAGTATTTGTTGTTAAGAATTCTGAATCTTCTTTATGTCATTATAAAGAACCAGTAGCTTAATTAATAAGTTAATAAACAATCCGTAATGGATTGTTTTTTTTTCTTATTTATTATAAAATTTATTTGGTGATGTTATGTTATTAATAGGTAGTCATGTTGGATTTAATAGTAAAGATCAATTAGTTGGATCTTTAAATCAAGCATTATCATATGGAGCTAATACTTTTATGTTTTATACTGGAGCCCCACAAAATACAATAAGAAGTAAAATAAATGATAAATTAACAAAAGAAGCACTAGAAATAATGAATAAAAATAATATTGAATTAACTAATATAATAGTTCATGCTCCATACATTATTAATCTTGCTAATAATAAGGAAGATGATAAATATAACTTTTCTATTAGATTCTTAAAAGAAGAAATAGGAAGATGCAAACAAATAGGAATAAAATATTTAGTTCTTCATCCTGGAAGTCATGTTGGAGTAGGTGTAGAAGATGGCTTAAAAAGTATTATATTTGCTATTAATCAAGTTAATAAAACAAATGATAGTGTAATTGTTCTTCTTGAAACGATGGCTGGAAAAGGAACAGAACTTGGAACAAATTTTGAACAATTAAAAACTATTATTGATGGTGTAGTTGATAAAGATAAAATAGGCATATGTATGGATACTTGTCATTTAAATGATGCAGGATTTGATGTATCTAATTTTGATAAGATATTAGATGAATTTGATTCAATTATTGGACTTAATTATCTTCATTGTATTCACATAAATGATAGTAAGAATCCTATTGGAGCACATAAAGATAGACATGAAAATATTGGATATGGAACCATTGGTTTTAATAATCTAATAAACATTATTTATAATGAAAGATTAGATAATATTCCTAAAATACTTGAAACACCTTGGATTGGGGATTATCCTCCATATAAAGAAGAAATAGAAATGATAAAAAATAAAGAATTTAATTCAAAATTAAAATAAGTCTATGACTTATTTTTTTTATATTTATTATATAATTCAACTATCTTATCATAAGTTTTTGATTCTAATTTTTCTTTTAATTCTTCAAAAAGAAAAGTAGGATCTTCATTTAAGAAAACATTCCAATAATTTTTAATATATACATATATTATTTTTGTTTCATGATTTAATAATGTTATTCCTTCTTTTAAAGCAAAATTATATATATCTTCTTCTGTTATTTTTTTTATGTATTCTTTAATTAAAAAATTCAAAAAACATCACCTTATTAAAATATATTAAATAAAAAAGTTTATATTACACAAAATACTAATGTGATGTTATGAAAAAAAATTATATTTTAAACAAAAAAATAAATCGTTTTAAGTATTTTGTTTATTTATTTATTATTGTATTGTCATTTAGTTTTGGGTATTTAAATATATTTAAAAAAGAGCATTATTTAACAATGTTAGATAATGCTGTTAATAACGTTTATTATAGTAAAAATGCTCCAAGAGGTAGAATATTTGATAGAAATAATAATTTATTAGTAGATAATAAATTAGTACCTTGTATTAATTATTTGAAACCTAAAAAAATTACTAAAGAAAAAGAAATATCTATTGCAGAAAAACTTTCTAATTTATTAGAAATTGATTATTCAAGACTTTCTACTAGAATGTTAAAAGATTATTATATTACTACAAATGAAACTGATTATTTAATAACACAAGAAGAATGGAACTTATTTAGTAATAGAAAAATTAGTAGAAGTGATATATATAATTTAAAGTTAGAAAGAATTAGTGAGATAGTTTTAAATAACTATAATGAAAAAGATAAAAAAATTGCATATATCTATCATTTAATGAATAATGGATTTTCTTATGAAATAAAAACTATTAAAGAAGATGGATTAACTGATAAAGAAATAGCAAGTATTTGTGATAATTATGAAGATTTGAATGGTATTTTTATTGATTATAATTATGAAAGAGAATACTTATATGGTGATACTTTAAAAAGTATCATAGGTAATACTTCTAATATTCCTATTGAAGAAAAACAATATTATTTGGATAAAGGATATAAATTAACTGATACTGTTGGAACAAGTTATTTAGAAAAACAATATGAAGAGTATCTTCATGGAGAAAAAGGAACATATAAAATAAATAATAATAAAATAGATATAGTTAAGGATGGTAAAAGAGGAAAAGATATAGTTCTTACTATTGATATTAAATTACAACAAGAAATAGATAAAATATTAGAAGAAGAGTTAATAAATGCTAAGAATGATCCTAATACAGAACTATTTAATAGTGTTTATGTAGTTATTAAAGATCCTAAAAATGGTGATATATTGGCAATGTCAGGAAAAGGCTTAAAAAAAGAGAATGGTAAGTATATTACTTATGATTTAACTCAAGGAGTACTTACTAATTCTATGACTCCAGGAAGTGTAGTAAAAGGAGCATCAATAATGGTTGGATATAAAGAAAATGCAATAAGAATTGGTGAAGAAATGAATGATAATTGTATTAAAATATATTCTTTTCCTAAAAAATGTTCTTGGAAAAGACTTGGTGTTGTAAATGATATTAAAGCTCTTAGTTTATCATCTAATATATATCAGTTTAAAACAGCTTTAAAAGTAGCAAATATAGATTATTCATATAATACTAAAGTAAATGATGTAGAAGAAGCTTTTAATAAATATAGATTGCTTTTTAGAGAATTAGGACTAGGTAGTAAAACTGGAATTGATTTACCTGTGGATGATATTGGAGGAGTAGGAAAAAGTAATAGTCCTGATTTATATTTAAATTATGTTATTGGGCAATATGATACTTATACTACAATGCAATTGTCTGAATATATTTCAACTATAGCAAATAATGGAGAAAGGGTATATCCACACTTACTATTAGAAGTAAAAGAGAAAAATAATAATGTATTTAAATATGATCCAATTAAAAAAAACATTTCAGTTGAAAAAAAATATATTGAAAGAGTAAGAGAAGGATTTAATGAAGTAATGAAATCAGGACTTGGAAGAGGTTATATGGGAGATGTTAAAAATCCATCAGGAAAAACAGGAACAAGTGAATCATTTTATGACAGTAATAATGATGGCATAATAGATACTCCAACAGTTTCAAATGCTTTTGTTGGGTATTATCCAAGCAATGACCCTAAAATGTCTATTGCAATTACATTTCCTAATATTATGAGAATAAGCGGTAATGATGAAAGAAGAACATATATAAATAAAGTTATAACAAAGAGAATTATGAATGTTTTTCAAGAATTATATGATTAATTATTCTTTACTTTTTATTTTTGAAATGCTAGAATAAAATTTACAAGAGAGAGGTATTTATGGAAAACGAAAAAAACATAATACAAAGAATAGGAAGTGGAGTTACAGCATTAGGTCTTTTAGTAGGTGGATATTCTATTGCAAAGACTGATAATGCAAAAGCTTGTGAACCAGTCCCTGGTTTTGATACATATTGTGATTGTCAAGCTGAAGACTTTGAACCAGTAGTTGTTCAAAAACCAAAATCTAAATATGGGACTACAATTGACCCTGTAAGTGGTATTGAATACAACACAGTGGTTGTTGAAAAAGGAGATAATGCATCTAAATTAAGTTCAAGAGTTGTTCATTACTTTATTGAACACAAAGAAGTGTCAGTTGACGAAAAAGCAATGTATAACGAAGATTACGACACAAGAGCTAGATTTTGGCCAGTAATTGTATATTTAAATAGTGAAGATGGAAAAGAATATCATTCAAAAGTTGGAGAAAAGTTTATATTTCCAAAGACTTATGATGAGCTAGTAGCATTAAATAGCGAATTAAAAAGATGTGGATGGTATGCTAACTATGTTCAAAGTCATGAAACTTATAAAGTAAAAAAGGTACATAAAATACCAAAAGAAAAAACAAGAAGATACGTTGAAGAAATGTATAGAGAGATTTATCATGATCCTTGTTTAATAATTGATGATGCTATGCTTGATGCTTATTTAAAAGCTCATAGTTATGATGGTAAATTTATATTTGATAAACATTCAAAACTTGATTTAAAAGAGAAAATAGCTTTAGCAGAATGGATTCCAACATTTGATGAATTAGACTGTTATATGACAAAAGCACCTAAGAAAAAGGTACGTAAATAAAATATTTTTAAGAGTTTAATATGCACATTCTTATCTTAATGAATGTGCTTTTTTATAGTCAAACTAAAAAAAACTTGCATTTTTTCAAGTTTTGTGCTATAATGTAATGCAAATAAAGAGGGGGGCTTTGTGATTATGGAAAACAAAAGTCAAATTAATGTTAAATTAGCAGCAGGAGTAACAGCAATTATGTTGTCAATGACTCCAGTACTAGCTGGAACTACAAACGCTTATGCAGAAGGAATTGTTAAAAATGAAACAGTTCAAAAAAGATATAAGGAAGGAGCATTTGTAGAAGATTTCTTATCAAATGAAGATATTCATTATAATGGATATGTAGTAAAAAAAGGTGATAATACTTCTAGAATTAGTGAAAAAATTTGTAAATACTACAATGTAGAAAAATCTACTAAATATTGGCCAGTTGTTGCCTACTTAAATTCTTTCCCAAGGATGATTAAACCAGGAGATATTATATATTTCCCAAGTTCAATTGAAGTAATGGATGAATTATTAGGAAGATTAAAATCAAGTAATTGGTACAGTAGTTATGTTCAATATAATGGTATTTATAAAAATCATAAGAGAAATTTAACAGTTGGTGAAGTAATAGATGAAATATTTGGAAAAGGCGCTAGTAAAGATCCTACATTTGTAAGAAAGTATTTAAAAGCTGTAGGAATGGATCCTTCTAAATATAGTTCTACTTCTGAATTAAATGCTGATTCATATTTCAAATTAACTGATTGGATTCCAACAACTGAGGAGTTAGGTATGGAACCTACTGTTCAAAATGCTAGTAAAAAAATTAAGTAATAAGAAAGCATTGCAAAAAAGCAATGCTTTTTTAATATTTTCTTTGATTTATTTGAATTATTGTGATATAATCAACTAGCAAATGTGTTTATCAAAAAAAAATGTAAAAAATCTTTTGCATTATACATATTTTTTGATATAATACCAATAGAAATGCCAAGGAGGGATTTATTATGGCAAAAGTAGGAAATAGACAAGGTAAGATTCTTGTATGTCAAGAATGCAAAGAAGAAAACTATGTTACTGATAAGAATGTAAAAAATACAACTGATCGTCTAGAATTAAATAAGTATTGTAAGAGATGTCAAAAACATACAGTACATAAAGAAAAGAAATAATAAAGGTTAGGTGTGATTTCCATGATAGGTGTTAATGATATTAAAAATGGATTAACTATTAAAGTTGATAATAATTTATTCACAGTAGTTGAATTTCAACATGTAAAACCTGGTAAAGGTTCTGCATTTGTTCGTGTTAAATTGAAAAACTTAAGAACAGGTACTACTGTAGAAACTACATATAATACTAATGTTAAATTAGAAACAGCACATATTGAAAAACAAACAATGCAATATTTATATTCACAAGGTGATTCTTATTGTTTCATGAATATGCAAACTTATGATCAAGTTGAGTTAAAGAAAGATCAATTAGGTGAAGATTATAAATTCTTAAAAGAAAATCTTGAAGTTATAATTTCTTTCTATGAAGGAGAAGTTTTAGGACTTATCTTACCTGATAAGATTGAGTATACAATTACTAAATCTGAGCCAGGTGTAAAAGGAAATACTACTTCAACTGCAATGAAAGATGCTGAACTTGAAAATGGAATGACTGTTAAAGTTCCTATGTTTATTGAAGAAGGAGAAAAAATTCTTGTTTCAAGTGCAGATGGAAAATATGTATCAAGGGCATAATATTGCTCTTTTTTTTGGTCTATTAATATGATATATTGGTTATATAAGAGGAATTTTATAAAAAGGAAATAATATGGAAGAATACGATATTGAAAGTTTAGTAAATGATATAGATTTTGAAAGAAATTCTATTAACTATATTAATGGAGAAATAATTCTTACTAATAGAGAAGTTGATTTACTAAAAGACTTAGAAATAGATTATAAAGCATATACAAGTATGTCTAGTTTAATAAACGCTATTGAAGAAGTAGCTGAAGATGATCCAGAAATAGAAGACATGTTAAAGGATATGTCAGATAGAAATTATTATTTAAATACTAATAAATAGGAGGATTTTTATGAAAAAAGTATTAGTTTTATTTTTAGTTATTTTTATACTTGCAGGATGTAATGAAAAGAAAGAGATTGTTCCAAAAGAGGATAACAAACCAAAAGAATATCAATATTTATTAGAATTTGAAGATTATAAAGATATAAAACTTGAAAATATTAAATCTATTCAAAAAATTAGATATACTGTTGCTGGAGATAATAGAGTTGAAGTTACAGAAAAGGATGAAATAGAAAAATTCTATAACAGTTTAATTAATTTAAAAATTGGTGAAGAAACAGATATGGCTTGTGAAGATAATACAACAGTTTATAAAATAAATTTAATAGATGGTAAAAGTGTTTCTATTGAAATTGAATGCGATTGGTTTGTTATAAAAGGTAAAAGATATAATATAGTAAAATAGTGTGTCAAGTAGTATAGTAAGGGTAGATTAATTCTCCCTTTTTTTGTTATAATAAAATGTGCAAAGAAGGTGTTAAAGATGTTTATAAGTATTATCTTTGCAATTTTAGTAGCTCTATTATGGGCTATTGGAGAAGTATCTTATTCTAAGTTGTCTAGAAGTTTAGATAGAGCAAATGTATATTTTTATCAATACTTATCAAGGACAATTATATATTTAACAATTGCAGCAATTTTTGATATTAGTTTATTCACAAATTTTAATCATGAGCATTTATTAGTATTTTTACCTATAATACTTTGTGATTTAGTTGGATCATATGTAATTAATATTGCAGTATCTAATGGTAAGTTATCAGTAGTAAGTCCAATAATGGCAGCATATCCAATTGTAGACTTATTTCTTGGTTTAATGATTTTAAAAGAAAAAATTGGAATAATTGAACTATCTTTATCATTGATTATTACATTATCAATAATTTTTTTAGTTATGATGCAAAAAAAGACAAAAAAATCTCCTCACCCAATTAAAGGAATTATATTTGCAGTTATTTATATGTTATTAGTAGCTTTCTCAATTTATTTTGAGAAAGATGCATATACAGTAGATTTTTCAGTATATGAGTTCTATTTTTATAAAGGATTTATATATTTATTAACTAGTGGATTCTTTATGTTTATAATAGGAGTAACTCCAGTTAAGATAAAAAAACCAAACATAGATATATTAAGAGGATCTGCTATAACTCCAATAGGAAATGTATTAAATTCTTTTGCTTTAAGTTTTGGAAATATGATAATTATCACTCCAATTAGTTCTATGTATTCAGTATTATCCAATCATTTAAGTAGAAAAGTCCTTAAAGAAAAAGTATCAGTAAAAGAAAGTATATGTATAGGTTTAATCTTGTTATGTACAATAGCATTAATAGTAATTGGTATTATTTAAAATAGTTTATTAAACTATTTTTTTATTTAATTATAACTTTAAAAAAAATATATTCTTTGATATAATAACCCCGGGTGATTGTCTATGAGAAATGTTTTAATTACAGGAGGAGCATCAGGACTTGGAAGAAATTTAGTTAATTGTTTTAAAGAAAAGGGATATAATGTTTATTATACTTATCATAATTCTAAAAATGTTGAAGTTGAAGGATGTGTAGGTATTAGATGTGATTTATCTAAAGAAGAAGATATAAAAAACCTTTTAAATAAAGTAAAAAATGTTGATATATTAATAAATAATGCCGCTATTGAAAATAATAAAGATTTTTATGATAAAAAGAAAAAAGATTTTTTATATACAATGGAAGTTAATTTAATCGGACCATTCTTATTATCACGTGAATTAGGTAAAAAAATGTATGATAATAAATATGGAAAAATAATTAATATATCTAGTAATAATTCAATTAATAAATATGATTCTGTTACTATTGAATACGATACATCAAAAGCTGGATTAAATATTTTAACAAAAGTATTAGCAAAAGAATTTGCACCATTTGTTAATGTTAATGCAGTAGCACCTGGCTGGATATTAACTAATAAAATAAAAAAATTAGATGATAATTTAGATAATAAATTAACAGAAGATGAAAGTAAAAAAATATTATTAAATAGATTTGCTAAACCAGAAGAAATATGTAATTTAATATTATTTTTAGCAAGTGATGAATCAAGTTATATTAATAGTGAAATAATAAGAATAGATGGTGGTAGTTATGAATAATGAAATAGTTAAATTATTTAATAATGCAGAAAAGAACGTTAAAAAAGAATTTGATGAAATTGATAGATTATGTGATTTAAATAGTATGAAAGTACTTAATGCTTTTAAGAATAATAATGTATCTGAAATTCATTTTAATTCAACAACTGGATATGGTTATAATGATATAGGACGTGAAGTAATAGAAAAAGTATTTAGTGAAGTACTAGGAGGAGAGGACTCACTTGTAAGAAGTCAGTTTATTTCAGGTTCACATGCTCTAACAGTTACTTTATTTGCACTATTAAGACCAGGAAATACACTTTTAAGTATTACTGGAAAACCATATGATACTTTAGATGAAGTTATTGGAATAGTAGATAATAATAGTTCTTTAAAATCTTTTGGAATAAACTATGAACAAATAGATTTAATAGATAATGATTTTGACTATAAACAAATAGAAAAAATATTAAAAGAAAAGAAAATTAAAGTAATAGAGATACAAAGATCAAAAGGATATTCAACAAGAAAGAGTATTACAATAGATAAACTTGATAAAGTAATAGAGTTTATAAGAAAAATAGATAAAGAAGTAATAATTATGATAGATAATTGTTACTGTGAATTTGTTGAAGAAAAAAGTCCTTTAGAAATAGATAATTCTGCAGATATTATTGTTGGATCATTAATTAAAAATTTAGGTGGAGGACTTGCTCCAAATGGTGCTTATGTATCTGGTAAAAAAGAGCTTATTGATTTAGTAGCAGATAGACTTACTGTTCCAGGAGAAGGAAGAGAAGTTGGACCAACTCTTGGAATTAATAAAGCTATCTTGCAAGGACTATTTATGGCACCATCTGTTGTATGTTCAAGTTTAAAAACAGCTGTTTTAACTAGTTGTGTTTTAGAAAGCCTTGGATATGATGTTGAACCAAAATATAATGATAAAAGAGCTGATATTGTTCAAAACATAATATTCCATGATAAAGAAAAACTAATTAAATATTGTCAAGGAATTCAAGAAGGAAGCCCAATTGATTCTAATGTCAAACCAATACCTTGGGATATGCCTGGTTATACTGATCAAGTAATAATGGCAGCAGGAGCATTTACTCAAGGATCTTCAATTGAAATTTCATGTGATGGACCAATAAGAGAACCATATATTGCATATCAACAAGGTGGACTTACATATAACTATGGTAAAATTGCAGTAATGTATGGAGTAAAAAATATTGTTGAATAAAAATGTAAAGTAGATATTTAAAATATCTATTTTTTTTTGTTCTATTATTTAATCTTTTTAATAAGATTTATTGAAAGAGGGATTAAATGATAAATAAAGAACATTTGTGGTTTTTAACACTATTCTCACTTATTCTAGTATTATGTGTATATTATGTAACTATGCCAAGTGACTTATTATTAAGTAATCAAACATTTGAAGAAAATAATAATAATAATAATAATACTGAAGAAGTAAGTCTTGATGTTGAAGAAAGTGATATATTAACATCATTAAGACTTGATTTAGAAGAAGAAAGAGAAAACGAAAAAAAAGAATTACAAACAATTCTTACTAATAGTGAATCTACAATTGATGAAAAAAATAATGCATATGAAAAAATAAGTCATATAAATAGTGTCTATGGTGAAGAAGAAAAACTTGAAAAAGAAGTTAAGAATTGTTGTAATATAGATTCTTTTATTGAAGTAAATGATAATGAAATAAATGTAGTTGGGTTATCTAGTAATCATTCTAAAAGCCTTGCTAATGATATTATGAGAGCAATACAAGCAAAATATGATGAACAAGTAATTGTTACAGTTAATTTTAAATAATGCCCTCAACAATATATTTAATTCTCATAAAATAATATGAGAATTTTTTATTTGAGAGGAGGATTATTATTAAAAGTATATTAACTAATAGAGAAAAAGAAATATTTAATCTTCTTGTAAAAAACATGACTACAAGAGAAATATCAGAAAAACTTTTAATAAGTGAAAAAACAGTTAGAAATCATATTTCAAATACTATGCAAAAACTTGGTGTAAAATCAAGAAGTAGTGCTGTAGTTGAATTAGTAAGATTAAAAGAATTATCTATATAATAATGCATATACTTTATTAGGTGATTCTTATGTTAAGAAAAAAAGCTATAAGAAAGATAGTAATAACTACTTTTGTCCTTTTTGTTGTGTTAACAATATATATGATTCCTACAAGAAAGAATAAGGATAAAAAAACATATCATTATATAGATACCAAAGATATAAGTGTATATTTAGAAAATAATTATAATCAATTAACTAAAGTTGATTTCAAAATAACTAATTCGAAGATAGAAAATGTAATTGATGCAATTATTAAAAAACTTACTATTTCTAATGATGCAACAATACCAAGAAAGTTTAAACAAGTTATTCCAAGCAATGTTGTACTAAATAAAGTAAAAGTTGAAGATAAAATTGCCCATTTAAATTTTTCAAAAGATTTTTTAACTATAAAAAAAGAAGATATAGAGATGATTGTAGAATCAATTGCATATTCAATATTTGAACTTAAAGAAATAAATGGTGTATCTATATATGTTGATGATTATAATATTTCATCAAATTATAAAAATATACCAAGTATTATTACAAAAGAATATGGAATTAATAAAAGGTATGAAATTAATAATTTTAATAATTTGTCAAAAGTAACAATAATGTATATAGATAATGAAGATGAAATTAATTATTATGTTCCAATAACAAAATATGTAAATGATGATAGGGAAAAAATAAAAATAATAATTGATGAATTATCTAGTAACTATGTATATGAGTCTAATCTAATTAGTCTATTAAATAAAAATAGTAAATTATTAAATTATGAAATTAAAAATGATAGTATAATATTAGACTTTAATAATAGTATTTTTCTTGATCAGGATGAAGTATTAGAAGAAGTTGTTTATTCTGTTTTTGCAAATTATGATGTAGATAATGTAGTGTTTCAAACGGAAGGAAAAGAATTTTATAAAAAAAAGAATAAAAAAACTTGAATAATTGGCCAATTTGCTGTATAATCCTATATGTACTTGGAAATGAGCCGGTAGCTCAGCTGGATAGAGCAACGCCCTTCTAAGGCGTCGGTCAAGAGTTCGAATCCCTTCCGGCTCACCATTTATGAAAAGAAACTAACGAAAGTTAGTTTTTTTGTTTTTAAAAAGATCAATTTATAAATATATTCAAAATTAAAAAACTTGAAAAAAACATTATTCATGATATAATTAATGTAGTGTACTACATTAAAAAGGAGGAAAAATGAAAAGAGTTTTAAGTATTTTATTAATGGGAGTTTTAGTTGTTGGATTAACAGGATGTGGAGGAAAAAAAGGAGATAGTAGATTTGATTATATTATTGATCAATTGAATAATGCAGTTGATGAAGTAGTTGAAAGAAATAACGATAAAAAGGTAACAATTTCTAGAATTGAAGATAGACTTACTCAAAATATTTCATCTGCTAGAATAATTGGTTGTGGAGAAAACGAATTTACTAAGGATGTTGATTTAACACAAACATCATACAGAATAGAGTTAAAAGGTTATGATGGAAAGATTTATTATAGTAATGGAGAATTAAATAAAGATTCAAAAGTTAATTATTGTTTAGTTTTTGCTACAAATGCAAGAGGATACTTAAATATTACTGTTAAATATGATGGTAATAAACCAGTATTTAGTATCCCTGAATTATTAAATGGAGATAAATAGAAAGGAGGATAAAATAAAATGAAAGTTGGAGGTATAGTATTAATAGTAATAGGAGCATTGTTATTTATATTAGGATTAGCAGTAAATAGTACACCAGATGCTCAATTATTATCTTTTATAGCAGGAAAAGGAACTAATCCAGGAACACCATTAATCATAATAGGTATATTAATGATTGCTGGAGGAATTGCTTTAGTAATTCTTTCAGGAAAGAAGAAAAAATAGTTTAATAATTTATTAATATTTATGATTTTTAAATATAATATTTGGTGATAATATGAAAAGTAGATTATTAAGCATTTTATTATTATTATTTCTAATAACAGGATTAGTTGGATGTGGTAAAGAATCATATAGTGAAAATATGCTTAAAGTAAGAAAGTTTTCTCCATGGTATTTATCTAGTAAAATAAAAGCAGGAGAGATATATGATAAAGCCTTAAGAAATACTAATTGGGAAGAAAAGGACAATCAGGTTATTATTAGTGGAATTGATAAAATTACAAATAAAAAAATAGTTGTAATATATAAAGTAAAAGAATACAGTGTTGATGTGGAAAAAATGACTGTAGATGATGAAGAAAAAGATTACTTTTATTGGTATAAATATATGACTAATTATATAATGGAATGATTTTTTACTCAATAATATGAAAGAAACTAGCAAAGCTAGTTTTTTTATTTTAAAATAAATAATAGTGTAAAGATTAGTAAATGTATAATTAATAAAATTCGTAATAATAATAAATATATGATATTATTTATAATAAGAGGGTGGATACCATGTATTATAAAAAGAGTATAGAACAAATTAGAGAAGAATTTAAGTTAGATGAAGATGGTTTAACTACTAGAGAAGTTAATTTAAGAAGAAAAAAATATGGTATGAATATTTTACCTAAAAAAGAAAATGATAGTGTCCTTAAACTATTTTTTAATGAGTTTAAAGATCCAATGCTAATTCTTTTAGTAATAACTATTATTGTTTCTCTATTAATTGGGGAAATTGTTGATGCATTAATTATTTTTTGTATTGTTTTAATTGATGCAATAATGGGAACATATCAAGAAAATAAAGCAAATCATACTGCAGAAGCCCTAGCAAATCTTGTTTCAACAAAAGTTAAAGTATTAAGAGATGGTGAAGAAAGATATGTTAGTGCAGAAGAACTAACAATTGGAGATTATGTTATTTTAGAGTCTGGTGATAAAGTAAGTGCAGATATGAGAATAATAGAATCTCGTAATTTAATGGTTGACGAATCAATTCTAACTGGTGAAAGTGTACAAGTTAGTAAAAATAGTGAAGTAATAGATAAAGATGGGATTATTATATCTGAACAAAGTAATATGTTATTTTCTGGAACTACAGTTGTTACAGGAAGAGCTAAAGCAATAGTAATAGGAATTGGTTATAAAACTGAGATAGGAAAAATAGCTGATAGTATTAATAATTTTGATGAAGAGAAATCCCCACTTACTATTAGAGTTGAAAAATTATCAAAACACTTAAGTATAATGGTATTAATAGTAGCTTTTTTAGTTGCAATACTTCTTTATACTAGTGGTTTTTCTCATCAAGAAGTATTTTTATCTGTTGTAGCTCTTGCAGTATCTGCTATGCCTGAAGGACTTCCTTTAGCTCTTACTATGGCTCTTACTATAGCTGCAAATAGAATGGCAAAGAAAAATGTAATAGTTAAGAAACTTAATGCAGCAGAGTCACTTGGAAGTTGTACAGTAATTGCATCAGACAAAACTGGAACATTAACTGTTAATGAGCAAACAGCTAAGAAAATTTTATTACCAAATAATGAGTCATTTGATATATCAGGAGTTGGATATAATATAGAAGGAACGGTAAGTGGATATAATATAAATTTTGCTGAAGAAATAGCTCTTCTTGGAGTAATAAATAATGAATCTAGGTTTGATGAAGAACATGCTGTTGGAGATTCAATTGATATTGCATTTAAAGTGCTTGGAAGAAAATTAAATGTTAAATCTGATGAAATTAATATATTAGAAACGATTCCTTATGAATCTGAAAATAAGTATTCTGCGGTATTTTATGAAAAAGATGGAGAAACATTTTGTACTGTAAAAGGATCTCTTGAGGTAGTTAAATCATTTTGTAATGATATTAATCTTGTAAGAGGAAAACTTGATTCTGATATTTTAGAAAATCAAAACGAAGAGCTTGCAAAAGAAGGTTATAGAGTTATTGCTCTTGCTAATGGCAAAGTTAAAAAACAAGATAAGTATAATAAAAATGATATAGTAAATTTAAAATTTATGGGAATGGTTGGATTCATTGATCCAGTAAGAGAAGAAGCAATTATATCTATAGAAAAATGTAAATCAGCTAGTATTAAAGTATTAATGATTACAGGAGATCATCCTTTAACAGCATATTCAATAGCGAAAGATTTAAAGCTTACTAATGATTTTAATCAAGTTACAACAGGTACTGAATTAGATGAAGAGTTTTTAAAAGGTGAAAAAATATTTGATGAATTTATTAAAAATAAATTAGTATTTGCAAGAGTAACTCCTCTTCAAAAGCTAAAAATTGTTGAGTCTTTAAAAAGACAAGGTGAGTTTGTTGCAGTAACAGGAGATGGTGTTAATGATGCTCCTGCATTAAAAGTTGCAAATATTGGTGTTGCTATGGGAAGTGGTACTGATATAGCAAGAGAAACAGCTGATATGATTATAGTTGATGATAATTTTAAATCAATTGTAGATGGTATTAAAGAAGGAAGAGTGGCTTATGCAAATATTCGAAAAATAATTTTATTTTTAGTATCGTGTGGATTAGCAGAAATTACATTTTTCTGTTTGTCAATTGCAATTGGTCTTCCAATGCCACTTTTGGCAATACAACTTCTTTGGTTAAATGTAGTAACAGATGGTGTACAAGATTTTGCCCTTTCTTTTGAAAAAGAAGAAGATGATATATTAAAAGAAAAGCCAAGAAATCCTAAAGAATCAATATTTAATTGGTCATTATTACGTCAAATAATATCTTCAGGTATTTATATAGGTTTAATAGTATATCTAATTTGGTACTTATTAATTGATAAAGTTAATATGGATGTTTCTAATGCAAGAGGCTATGTTATGGCTTTAATGGTATTTATTCAAAATATACATGTATTTAATTGTAGAAGTGAAACTAAATCTGCTTTTAAAATACCATTAAAAAGTAATATACTTATTATTTTAGGAGTATTATTTTCTATATCATTACAAATAATGGTAATGGAAATACCTTTGTTTGCAGATATATTAAGAGTAGAAAGTGTTCCCTTTATAAATCTAGTAATATTATTTGCTATTTCTTTATCTGTTCTTTTGTTTATGGAAATATATAAAAAAGAAAGAAAAATGAAAAAAAATCCTTAATAAGGATTTTTTATATTCTTATAAAAGTGTGATATACTAATTTTAGGAGTTGATATAATGAATGAATATATGAAAACAGCAATAGAGTTATCTAAAGAAAACTTTGATAAAAAAGATGGTGGGCCATTTGGAGCATGTGTTGTAAAAGACGGTAAAATTATTGGTAGAGGATATAATAGAGTTATTAAAGAAAAAGATCCAACTGCTCATGCAGAAGTAACTGCTATTAGAGATGCATGTAAAACAATTAATTCTCATGATTTATCAGGATGCGAAATATACACATCTTGTTATCCATGTCCAATGTGTTTATCTGCAATTATATGGGCAAATGTTAAAGTAGTTTATTATGGAAATACTAAAGAAGATGCAAGAGATATTGGATTTAGAGATGATTTTATTTATAATTATATAAATAAATTATCAAATAATTCACAAGATAAAAATGTATTAGATTTAATTCCCTTAGATAGAAATCATTCTATAGAAGTATTTAAACAATATCAAGAAAACAAAAATAAAATTAAATATTAGTATTAAAAAGAAAGTATAAAATTTGATGGGAAGTGATTATATATGATGAAAAAAATAATATATGGTATTATTTTTACGATACTTATTTGTTTAGTATCTATCTATATTTATAAAACACATAATGGTTATGTAATGGAAGATATTATTATTAAAAACGACGATAATCAAAAGATATATGGACAATTATATAAACCAAGAACTAATAAGAAAATGCCTATTATTATATATTCACATGGATTAGGAGCAACTTATAGAGCTGGAATTGATTATGGTAAAAAGTTTACTGAATATGGAATAGCTACATTTACTTATGACTTTAGAGGAGGATCTTCTAGAAGTAAAAGTGAAGGAGAAACTACTGAGATGTCATTTCTAACAGAAATGGATGATTTAGAATTAGTAATTGAAACAGTAAAAAATTGGAGTTTTGTAGATCCAAATAATATTATTCTTATGGGATCTAGTCAAGGTGGTGCAATATCTGCTTTAGTATCATCTAGTCATCCAAATGATATTAAAGGAACTATTCTTTTATATCCTGCCTTATCAATCCCAACTGTAGTTCATAATTGGTATTCTAGTACTGAAGATATTCCAAATGAAGTAGAAATGACTGATAATATTACTGTTGGACCAAGATATTTTATTGATATTTGGAATATGGATGTTTATTCTATGATAGAACAAGATAATAAAAAAATATTAATTATTCAGGGAAGCGATGATAAATTGGTTTCTGTTGATCATTCTAAAAAAGTAAATGACATTTATCCAAATAGTAAACTTAAAATAATAAATGGTGCTGGTCATGGTTTTGATGGAAAAGACTTTGATGAAGCAGTAGAGTATATTCTTGATTATTTTAAAGAATTAAATATTATAAAATAGATGTATAATAATATCAATGATGTAAACTAAACACTCTTTTTGAGTGTTTTTTACAAGTTTATGATATAATATCTATGTTTGAGGTATATTATGAATAATGTTTTAGAGTATTTAGAAAAATCATGTAATAAGTATGCTAATAAAATAGCAGTTATTGAAGAAGATAAATCAATTACTTATTCTAGTTTATTAGATAAAAGTAAAGTAGTTGGTTCTTTTTTTGCATCTCGAAAAATATTTAATAAACCAATAGTAATATTTATGGATAAAGGAATAGATACATTAATTTCTTTTTTTGGAGTAGTTTATGCATCTAACTTTTATACATTAATAAATCCTGAATTTCCAAGTGAAAGAATAAATCAAATAGTAAATGTATTAAAACCTGAATATGTAATTACAAATGATATTTATTTGGATTATGCTAAAGAAAACTTTAATAATAGTAAAATATTTAATATAAAAGATTTAATGAATAATAAAATAGATGATAAAAGTTTATTATTTGCTAATGAAAAACATATAAGTACTAATCCTTTATATATAAACTTTACTTCAGGTTCAACTGGAGTTCCAAAAGGAGTAGTAATATCACATAAATCTGTTATTGATTTTATAGATAATTTTACTAATATCTTTAGTTTTAATAAGGATGATATTATTGCTAATCAAGCACCATTTGATTTTGATGTATCTGTTAAAGACATTTACTCATCTATTTGTGTTGGAGCAACGCTAGTAATTGTTCCTAAATCTTATTTTTCAAGCCCCGCAAAACTTCTAGACTATTTATGTTTAAATAATGTTACAACACTTACTTGGGCAGTATCAGCACTTTGCTTAATTACAACTTTTCATGGACTTGATTATAAAGTTCCTGATAAAGTAAATAAAATATTATTTAGTGGAGAAGTAATGCCTATAAAACACTTGAATAAATGGATAGAAAAGTTACCTAATACAACTTTTGTTAATTTATATGGACCAACAGAAATAACATGTAATTGTACATATTATATAATTGATAATAAAAAAGAATATGAAAAAATCCCAATAGGAAAAGCTTTTCCAAATGAAAAAGTGTTTTTACTTGATAAAGATAATAAATTAATAATCGATACTAATAAAGTTGGAGAAATATGTGTTTCAGGTGATTGTGTTGCTCTTGGATATTTTAATAATAAAGAACAAACAGAAAAACATTTTATGCAAAATCCATTACAAAATGATTATTTAGAAACTATATATAGAACAGGAGATTTAGCATTTTATAATGAAGATAATGATTTAGTATTTAATGGAAGAGTAGATTTTCAAATAAAATATCAAGGACATAGAATAGAACTTGAGGAAATAGATAGAGCAATTACAAATTTTGATGAAGTTGATAGAGCATGTTCAATATTTATAGAAGAAAAATCTAAACTATATTCATTTTATGTTGGAAATATTGATAAAAAAGAATTACATAGTAAATTAAAAGAAAAATTACCAGTATTTATGATTCCAACAAAACTTATTAAAATAGATGATTTTCCAATTACTAAGAATGGAAAAATAGATAGAAAAAAATTGTTAGAAATGGAGGAAGAAAAATGATTGATTATAATAAAATAATTCAAAAATATGATACTCCATTATTTGTTTATGATATTTCAAAACTAGAAGAAAGAGTTAATTACTTAAAGTCAAAATTTAATAAAGAATATAATATGGTATATGCTGTAAAAGCTAATACTTTTGTTATTAAAGAAATAGATCCTTTAGTAGAAAGATTTGAAATATGTTCTCCTGGTGAGTTTGAAATATGTGAAAAATTAAAAATATCTCGTAATAAAATGGTAATATCTGGAGTAAATAAAGATAAAATTTTTATAGAGAATTTGATTTCAAATTATGATGATATTTTAAAGTATACAATAGAGTCTTATAATCAATTCTTGTTACTTGATGAATTATCAAATAAGTTTAATAAAAAAATACACGTATTAATAAGGCTTTCTAGTGGTAATCAGTTTGGAGTATCAGAAGAAGATTTTATTAAAATAATAGGTGAGAATAAAAACTTAATTATTGATGGAATAGAGTATTTCTCAGGTACTCAAAAACACTCATTAAAGATAATAGAAAAAGAATTAGATCATTTAAAAGAATTTATTAATAATATAGAATTAAATTATAATATTAAAATAGAAGAAGTAGAGTATGGACCTGGTCTTCCAGTATTCTATTTTCAAGATAATGAATTTGATGAAGATACTTATTTAGATGAACTTAATAAAATAATTGGAAAATTTAATGAAAAAGTGGTATCATTAGAAATTGGTAGAAGTATGGTTGCATCCTGTGGAAGTTATTTAACTAAGGTTGTTGATTTAAAAGAAAACAAAAATGGTAATTTTGTTATTCTTGATGGAGGAATAAATCATCTTGTTTATTATGGACAAACTATGGCAATGAAAATTCCATTTTATGAAATAATACCTAAAAGAGAAGTAGAAGAAGTTACTTATAATTTATGTGGTTCTCTTTGTACTACAAATGATTATTTAGTAAAAAATATTAAAATTAACAAACTTATGTTAAATGATGTGTTTGTTTTTAAAAACACTGGAGCATACTCATCTACTGAAGGAATAGCATTATTCTTAAGTAGAGATTTACCAAAAATAATACTAGTAAAAGATGAAAAAGAAGTAGTAGTTAGAGATAATAATAAAACTAGTTTAATCAATTATCCTAATTATGATATGGAGGAAGTATGGAAAGATTAATTGAGATTTTGGAAGAATTAAATCCTGATGTAGATTACAAAACTTGTGAAGATTTAGTTGATGGAAGACATCTAGATTCATTAACTATTTTATCTTTAATATCAGAAATAGAAGATGAATTTGATGTTGAAATACCAACTGTTGAAATAATTCCTGCTAATTTTAATTCTGCTAAAAGTATAATGGCTTTAATAGAAAAGTTACAAGAGGAATAATTTGTCATTCTTTGATTTAGGTTTTGCCTTTTTATTTGTACCAATAGTAGTATTAATATTTATTATTGTACCTAAAAAGGTAAAACCATTAGTTTTATTACTTGCTAGTTATATATTATTCTTTATAGCTAGCAAATTTTTAATTATATTTTTACTATTATCGACATTATCAATTTTTATAGCAGGAAAAAAATTAAATAAAATTGATGAATTAAAAACAAAAGCACTTGAAAAAAAAGATATAGATAAAAAAGAAATAAAAGAGAAATTTAAAAAGAAAAAAAGAAGAATTGTTCTTCTTGTTATATTATTTAATATTATATTCTTATTTATATTTAAATATTTGAAGTTTTTTACTATTAATATAAATTCATTATTAGATATTTTTAAGATAGATTATAATTTTACAATAATCAAATTAGTAGCTCCAATTGGAATATCTTACTATACATTGAAAGCTATATCATATGTAGTAGATGTTTATAATGGGAAAATTGAAGCAGATAATAATTTTGTTAGATTAGCTCTTTATTTATCTTTTTTTCCACAAATACTAGAAGGACCAATATCAAAATATGATGAAGTAGCAGATAATATTTATAATGCAACAAAGGTAACATATCACAATTTTTGTTTTGGTTATCAAAGAATACTTTTTGGATTCTTTAAAAAACTAATTATTGTTGATAGATTAAATATTTTAGTTAAACAAGTATTTAATAACTATACTAGTTTTAATGGATTATCGATATTTATAGGAATAGTATCATATACAATGCTTTTATACATGGAATTTTCTGGAACAATGGATGTTGTAATTGGAACTGGAGAAATATTTGGAATAACTATTCCAGAAAACTTTAGACAACCATTTTTCTCAAAGAATATTACAGACTTTTGGTCTAGATGGCATATATCTTTAGGACATTTCTTTAAAGATTATGTGTTCTATCCAGTATCTTTATCAAAACCACTAAAGAAAATAACAACTAGTTTAAGAAAGAAATTTAGTGTTCGTACTAGTTCATTAGTTGCTGGAGGAATAGCGCTTTTTTGTGTTTGGTTTTTAAATGGACTATGGCATGGAGCAGGATATACTTATTTGTTCTTTGGAATGTATCACTTTTTACTTATTTTTATGGGAAATATATTTGAACCAATAATACAAAGTATTTGTACTAGATTAAAAATAAGTAGAACAAGTAAAAAATATTACTCTTTACAAATTATTAAAACATCAATTTTAGTGTTTATTGGAGAAATGTTCTTTAGAGCAGATTCAGTTTCACAAGGATTTAGTATGCTTGGTAGAATGTTTACAAGATTATTTGTATTATCAAAAAATGAATTTTATAGATTTGGTTTAGATTTTTATGATGTAATACTAATTATAGTTGGATTATTAATTGTATTATTTATAGGTATCTTAAAAGAAAAAAATATTAGTGTTAGAGAAGAAATAGCTAAGAAACATGTAGTTGTTAGATGGTTAATTTATTATTTATTAATTTTATCAATTATTATTTTAGGAGCATATGGAAATAGCTATGCACCAGTTGATCCTATATATGCGGATTTTTAGGAGGGGATTATGAAGAATTTTATAAAAAGTATTATTTTTTGTATTATCCTTGTAGTTCTCTTAACTGTTTCAATATATTTTTTAATTCCTCAAAATAATATTAGAAAATATAATTTTTTAAATATTTTAGATTATGAAATATTAGAAGAAGAAGATAATACAATTGATGTTTTGTTTGTAGGAGATAGTTTAGTATATTCATCTGTTTCTCCAATGGAGATATGGAACAATTTTGGATTTACTTCATTTGATTGTTCAACTCCTGCTCAACTTACAGAAACAGCACATGAATATATTAAAATTGCTATTGAAAGACAACATCCTAAGGTAATTTTTTTAGAAGCAAATATATTGTTTAGAGATCCTGCTAAAAGAACTGATGAAAGAAAAATAAAAGACTTATATGATAGATATTCTATTTTTGATAAGTATCATGATAATTGGAAAGATTATTTATCATATGGTAAGAGAATTAATCCTACTAAAGGTTATTATTACATAAATAGAACGAATAAAGCTAAAAAGAATAATTATATGGAAGATAAAAAAGTAAGAGAAAAAATTCCAGATATCAATATTGAATATTTTAATAAAATAATTGATTTATGTAATTCAAATGATATTCAATTAATTTTGTTTGGTGTTCCTAGTATGAAGAGTTGGACTTATGCAAAAGATCAAAAAGCTAATGAAATAGCAAATGAATATAATTTAACTTTTATTGATTTTAATGTTAACAATATGCTTGATATTGATTGGGAAAATGAAACAAAAGATGAAGGAAGTCATTTGAATTATAAAGGTGCTAAGAAGGTATCTCAATATCTTGGTAATTATTTGTTTGAAAATAATTTAGTAGAAAATCATAAAGAAGATCCTTCATATGATGATTGGAATAAAGCATATAATAAGTATGAAAGATTAATAGAATTTAATTAAGGAATAATTATTATTCCTTTTTTATTTATAAAAATAGTTGTTTAAACATTCTATATGTAATTAAATGAATAAGATAATATGAAGGAGGTATTATGACAAATAAAGAATTTGTAGATAAATTAATAAATATTGTTAATAATTATAAAACTGTATATGCTTATGGAACTTTTGGACAAAAAATAACAAAATCTATTATTAATCAAAAATCAAAACAATATCCAAATTGGTATACACAAACAAGAAAAAATAATTTATTAAATTTAGTTGGTAAAAACTATTTTGGATTTGATTGTGTTGGATTAATCAAAGGAGTTCTTTGGGGATGGAATGGAAGTAATACTGTTAATGGTGGAGCAAAATATGAATCTAATGGAGTACCTGATGTAAATGCAAATACTATGATTAATAAATGTAATAATATTTCAACTAATTTTAATAATATAACTATGGGAGAATTATTATGGATGAATGGACATGTTGGAATATATTATAAAAATGGTCAAGTTATTGAATGCTCACCAGCATTTAATAATAAGGTACAAATAACGCAATTATCACAAAGAGCATGGAAAAAACATGGATTTCTTCCATGGATAACTTATGATAATAATCAATTTTTACCACCAAGAGGATATTTTAAAAAAGGAGATAGTGGTAAAAATGTTGAAAAGATTTGTGACTTTTTATCCGGTTTTGTAAAAGGAGATTACTTTGGTGATTATGCTGTATCTTGTACAAAAGTTTTTCAAAAACAAAATGGATTAGAGCCAGATGGAAATATTGGACCATTAACACTTGCTAAAATGAAAGAAAAAGGTTTTGTTGAATATAATAATTAAAAATATAATTATTATATATTTTAAAAATACAAATAATTTGTTAAAATTAATATATAAGAAATAATTAGGAGATTTGTTTATGCTTCATATAACAAGAGTTATAATAACTACATTTAATATAACAGATACTGATTTTATGGGATATTATGTTGATAAATCAACAGCAAATTTTCATCATCTGATAATACCTAGAAGAAATAATGGAGCAAAAGCTATAAGCAATGGAGCAATTCTTAATAAAGATACATCACATCCATACATTCATATTATTGAATTAAAAGATTATGATGCTTTTTATAAAATAACAAAAGAAATGATGAAAGAGAACAAACTTGGTAAAATTGATATAGAATGTATAAGAAGAATAGATGATATATTAAACTCATTTGAAAGAGAACATTCTGGAGAGACTAATTTCTTAGGAGAAGAGTTAATAAAAGAAGAATATATAAAAAGATTAAAAAGGTAATAAAATATTACCTTTTTATAGTGAAATTAAATAAATAATGTTATAATTATATTATTGGTGGAAGTGTTATATGAGAAACATTTATAATTTAACAATTGAAGAGCTAGAAGATTACTTTTTAAGTATTGGAGAAAAGAAGTTTAAAGCAACTCAAACATACTCTTGGCTTTATGAAAAAAGAATTAATTCTTTTGATGAAATGACAGATATGAAAAAAACTGTTATTGAAAAACTAAAAGAAGATTTTTCACTAGAGAAAATAAAACTAATTAAAGTTGAAAGAGATGTTGAAGTAAATAAATACTTATTTGAACTTCATGATAAACATTACATTGAAAGTGTTTTAATGAGACATGATTATGGAACTAGTATTTGTGTTTCAAGTCAAATTGGATGCAATATGGGATGTAAATTTTGTGAAAGTGGAAGACTTAAAAAAGTAAGAGATTTAGAACCATATGAAATAGTAGAACAAATACTTCTTGTTGAAGAAGATATTAAAGAAAGAATAAGTCATGTTGTTATTATGGGAATAGGGGAACCATTTGATAATTATATAAATGTTACTAATTTTATTAAAATTATAAATCATCCAAAGGGATTATCTATTGGAAGTAGACATATAACTATATCAACCTCAGGTATTGTTCCAAAGATACTTGAATTTGCAGATTTTCCATATCAAGTAAATTTAGCTATTAGTTTACATGCCCCTAATGATAAAATTAGAAATGAAATAATGCCAGTAAATAAAGCATATAAGATAAAAGATATAATAGATGCATTAAAAATTTATTATAAAAAGACTAATAGAAGAATAACTTTTGAGTATATAATGCTTGATGGAATTAATGATAAAGATGAAAATGCAGAAGAATTATGTAAGCTTTTAAAAGGGTTAAATTGTTATATAAATTTAATTCCATATAATGAAACAAATAATTTAGGATATAAAAGAAGTAAAAATGATAGAATTTTGAAATTTTATGATATAATTAAGAAGAATAATGTAGGTGTCACTATTAGACGAGAGTTTGGAAGTAATATTAGTGCTGCCTGTGGACAACTTAGAAGTAGAAAGGAGCAATTATGAAGACATTTTATTTAACTGATTCTGGAAAAGTAAGAGCACATAATGAGGATAGTGTAATTATCACTAAGAATCAAAGCGGTGATTATTTAATGGCAGTAGCTGATGGAATGGGTGGACATTCTGCTGGTGAAATTGCATCAAGTATTGTTGTAAGCCATATAAGTAATTGTTTTAATGAAGATTTTTGTAATATGGAAAAATCAAAAGCGGTTGAATGGGTTCGTGAAATGGCTAAGGAAGTTAACGAACTGATTTTTAGTTATGTAAAAGATCATCCGGAAAGCAAGGGAATGGGTACTACTCTTGTACTGGCTATAGTAACCGCTGATTACGTTTTAATTGGAAATATTGGAGATTCTTCAGGTTTTGTAATAAAGGATGAAAAACTACACAAAGTAACTTATGATCATACTTTAGTAAATCTTTTGATTAAAGCTGGAGAATTAACCGAAGAAGAAGCAAAAGATCATCCAAAGAAAAATGTTTTAATGAAAGCTCTTGGTGCTAATAATCCAATTGATATCGATATTTATGATTGTGATATGGATATTTCATCAATACTATTATGTAGTGATGGATTAACTTCTATGTTAGATAATGAACAAATAGAAAAAGTATTAACAAGTGACAATGAAATAGAAGATAAAGTAATTAAATTGATTAGAAAAAGTAATAATCGTGGGGGAATGGATAATATATCAATAGCATATTTAGAATTTTCAGAAAGTGGTGATTAGCGTTGTTTACGAAAGGACAATTGATAAATGAACGATATGAAATAATTAAAAGTATTGGTGAAGGTGGAATGGCTAATGTTTATTTAGCAAATGACACATTTCTTGATAGAAAAGTAGCTGTAAAAGTCCTTCGTGGGGACTTGGCTAATGATGAAAAATTTATAAGAAGATTTCAAAGGGAAGCTTATGCTGCTTCTACTTTATCTCATCCTAATATAGTTGAAATGTATGATGTTGGAGAAGATAATGGAACATATTTCATTGTAATGGAATATATTGAAGGAAGAACATTAAAACAACTTCTAAAAAAACGTGGAAGCTTAACTGCACCAGAAGTTGTTGATATTATGCTTCAATTAACTGATGGAATTTCTCATGCTCATGATATGTATATCATTCATAGAGATTTGAAACCTCAAAATATAATGATTAGTGATGATGGAAAAATAAAGATAACAGATTTTGGTATTGCAATGGCACTTAATTCAAGTCAATTAACCCAAACAAATTCTGTCATGGGATCAGTTCACTATTTACCACCTGAACAAGCAAGTGGTAAAGGATCTACTACTAAGTCTGATATTTATTCTATGGGAATAATGTTATTTGAATTATTAACTGGAAAACTTCCTTTTAAAGGAGAAAATGCAGTAGAAATTGCTTTAAAACATATGAAAGATGATATTCCTAGTGTTAGAAAAATAAATCCTAATATTCCACAAAGTTTAGAGAATATTGTATTAAAAGCAACTGCAAAGAATCCAAAGAATAGATATGATGATGTTAAAGAAATGTATAAAGATTTAAAAGTTTGCTTAAATGAAGAAAACCTAAATCAAAAACCATTTGTTTATAAATATCCAGAACATGAAATAGATGAGAAAGATTCTCTTCTACAAGAAGTTAAAGATGATGGTAATAAGAAAGATAATAAACCAAAAGAAAAACCAGTTGCAAAAAAGATAGAAGAACCAAAGAAAGAAAAGCATTCTTTCTCTACTGCAATAATTATAATTCTGTTATTGGTATTTATTGGTGGTGTTGGTGCAATAATGTATGTGCTTTTACCAACTTTCTCAAATACTTCAAATATTAAAATACCAGATGTATCTGGATTAACAGTTGTTGATGCCGAAAAAGTATTAACTGATAAAGGATTTGTTGTAGCAGATGAAACAAGAAAAGAATTTAATGATAAAACTGAATTAGGTTTAGTAATAGGAACAGATCCTCAAGTTGATAGAAAAAGGCCAAAAGGAACTAAAATAACTATTATTGAATCTTTAGGAAAAAATCAAACTTATAAAATTGAAGATTATACTGGAAGAGATTATGAGAAAGTTCAATATGAGCTTGAAACAATGTATAAAATGAAAGTTGAAATAAAATCAAAAGAAGTTGAAATAACTGGAAACATTGAGGAAGAAAAGAAAAAAATCATTGAACAAAGCATAGCTCCAGGAACTGAAATTATTATTTCTGAAGAAAATCCAACAACTATTACATTGTATATTCCACTTGCTTATGATGGATATCCAGATTTTGTAGCTGAAGGTTGGAGTGTTGATGATATTAAAGCATTTGCAGAAAAATATGAAATAACAGTTAATGTTAAAGAAAAAGAAACAACTGATTATCCTGCAGGTACAGTAATAGAACAAAATAGAGCACCAAAGAGTAAGATATATAATAGAGTTTCTCTTACTATAACAGTAGCTAAAGAACCAACAAAGAAAGAAGAACAAAATACTGGAAGTCCTGAAAATACATCAGGTAAAGAAACAAATACAGAAAAAGATAAAAATACAAATACTTCACAGTAATACAGGAGGGTTATGAAAGGTCAAATAGTAAAAATACTTAGTAATTTATATTTCGTAAATTGCAATAATCAAATAATAGAATGTCATAGCAGGGGTAATTTTAGAAATAAAAAAATAACACCTGTTGTGGGAGATTATTGTATTGTTGATATAGAATCAAAATATATAATGGAAATACTACCAAGAAAAAACTTTTTAATAAGACCTTTAGTAGCTAATATAGATCAGGGCTTAATAGTTACAAGTCTAAAAACACCTGATTTTAGTACAAATCTATTAGATAAGTTAATACTTATTATGGAACTTAATAATATAAAACCAATAATATGTATTACTAAAGAAGATATAGCAAGTGATAATATAAAAGAAAATGTTAAAGATACTTTAGATTATTATAGAAAAATCGGTTATGAAGTATTCTATAATTATGAAATAAAAGAGATTAAAAAGATTTTTAAAGATAAAATAACTGTATTTACTGGACAAACAGGAGCAGGTAAATCTAGTTTATTTAATAGATTAGATCCTAATCTAAATTTTGAAACTGGAGAAGTATCAATTGCTCTAGGTAGGGGAAAACATACTACAAGATTTGTTGAATTAATAAACTTGTTTGATGGAAAACTTGTTGATACTCCAGGGTTTTCAAGTATTGATTTAAGTATTTATTCAAAAGAGCAAATAAAACAATCATTTATTGAGTTTAAAAAGTATAAATGTAAGTATAACGATTGTATGCACATTAATGAAAGCATTGATGATTGTGAAGTAAAAAAAGCAGTAGAAACCAAAAAAATACTTGAATCTAGATATCAGAATTATGTTAATTTTATTTTGAAAAAAGAGTAATTAAAAATAATAATTATTTAGAAAGGAGATTACTTATGAAGAAAGTATCAGTATCATTTTTAAGTAGCAAAAATGAAGCAAAGGATATTTTGAGAATAAATAATTCTAGTGCTGATTATATTCACGTAGATGTTATGGATGGTAAGTTTGTAAAGAAAAAACATAAACCATATAAAATGATCTATAAAATGAATTCTTCTATAACAAAAAGACTAGATGTTCATTTAATGGAAAAAAAACCATTAAAGCATATAAATTATTTTGCAGCACTTAATACAGAGTATATTACAATACATGTTGAAATAGATAAAGTTGATAAATATCTTGATTTGATTAATCAATATGGTATAAAAGCAGGAATTGCGATTAATCCTAATACTGATGAATCAATGTTGCTTCCTTATTTAAATAAAGTGGATTTAGTTCTTATTATGAGTGTTTATCCTGGAAAAGGTGGACAAGAGTTTATTGAAGAAACGATAAAGAAAATAATAAGAATTAAAAAGATAATTTTAAAGAAAAAGAAAAAAGTGTTAATAAGTGTTGATGGTGGAGTAAATGCTGAAATTGCTAAAAAGTTAGATTTTGCCGATATAATTGTAAGTGGAAGTTATGTAACAAGTAGTGATAACTTTGATGACGCTATCGAAACTATAAGACATAATGCAAATATAAATGTTAACAAAGGAAAAGAAAAAGCAAAAAAAGAAAAACTAGAAGAATTAATTGAAGAACAAAAAGACTAAAATAATTTTTTTAATTGATAAGAATAGGTTGATATATGAAAAAGAAAAATGGATTTACTTTAATAGAATTATTAGCAGTAATAATAATTCTAGGAATATTAATGATAATAGCAATACCAAGTGTAACAAGGTACATTAGTGATTCAAGAAAGAGTGCTTATGTAGATACAGCAAAAGAAATAATTGGAGGAGCAAGAAACATTGTAAATGGTGGTAAATTAGAAATGTATTCTACAAATACAACATATTATATAAACTGAAAACGCGTTAAAGAGTCCATATGGTGACTTTATAGAAGGCGGAGCATATGTAGGAGTAATATATGATGGAAAAGGATATAATTACTACTGGATAAGTGTAGATGATGCAGGACAAGGTGTTAGAAATATAACAAGATTAGACAAATTAGATACAGATGATATAGAAAGTGATTTAAATAAATCAGATATTACTGATGTAGTAGAATCTACTGGAATAGGAAATAGAACAGAGATAAATATACTAAAATGTTCTAATAATACATGGGATCCAATAATGTTATCTAATACATCTCATAATGTATCCGAAGAAGGTGGCACTGGAGGATCTGGGTCTGATACAACCCCAACAGCTGTTCAAACAATTAGTGCTTTAACTACATTAGAAGATGTTGCTGATGCAAAAAGATTTGTAGGTGCTAATCCAAGTAACTATGTAAAATTCAATGGTAATGAATTATGGAGAATTATTGGTGTATATGGAAATAAATTAAAGATTATTAAAGCAAATGAAACAATTGGTAATATAAAGCATAGCAATTCTTCTGAATCAAATGTATGGAATGGATGTTATTTACAAAATTATCTAAATAACGATTATTATAACTCGTTATCAACAACTGCAAAGGATATGATTGAGACAGATACATGGTATGTTGGACCTGGAAGTTATACAGAAACTGCTTCTCAAAATTATACTAGAGCTAAAAATGTTTCTTGGACTGGAAAAGTTGGAATTATTGCTACTTATGAATATTTATATGCTGCATCTAACGATTGCTATAATACAACTGCATATGATTATTCCTCATCATGTTATTCAAAAGATTGGATTTATTTAAATAATGCGTCATATACTTGGATGATTACTCCATTCTATGAAAATAGTGTTGAAGTGTTGTATATTCGTTCTGGAGGAGGTCTATTACCTGATGGAATGTCAGTACTTCATGGTGTATATCCAGTAGTATACTTAAAATCTTCTGTTAAAATTACTGGAGGAACAGGAATGAGTTCAGACCCATATACTTTAGGTTTATAATATATAAGACTGATAATAATCAGTCTTTTTTCATATAATTTACTGGAGGAATTATGAGATTATCTGATTTACAAAGTAAATATGTTGTGAATATCAATGATGGGAAAAACATTGGAAATATAATAGATGTTAAAATAGATGAAAGAAATGGATCTATTATTTCATTAGTAATTGAACCTAATAAATCATTTTTTTCTTTTGCTAAAGGTAAGATGGATACTGAGATTAGATGGAATTCAATTGAAAAAATAGGTGAAGATGTTATTTTAGTAAATATTACTTTATAATATCTTTTATATTTGATAAAATATTTGTGGTGAGATTATGAAAAAGAAAATTGTTATAATTACATTTATTTGTATTATTGTTGATTTTATTTCTAAAATACTTGTAACAAATAACATGGATTTAGGAGATAGTATTACAATAATACCTTCATTTTTTTCAATATCTTATGTTCAAAATACTGGAGCTGCTTGGGGGATGTTTTCTAATGGTACGTTAATTTTAGCAGTAGTAAGTGTAGTATTTTTATTCTTTGCAATTAAATATATTTATGAAGCAAAGAATATTTCTAAATTAAGTATGTTTTCTTATGGAATGCTACTTGGAGGAATAATTGGTAATTTAATAGATAGATTATTTAGAAATTATGTTATAGATTTTTTAAGTTTTAATATATTTGGATATAGTTTTCCAGTATTTAATATAGCTGATTGTTTTATAGTAGTTTCAATATTTTTAATAGTTATAGAAACACTTTTGAAAGAAGGTAAAAAATGATTGCAGATAAAGAAAATATTAGAATTGATCAATATTTAACAGAAAAGTTAGATATTTCAAGAAGCAAAGTTCAAAGATTAATTGAAGAAGAAAAAGTTACTGTTAATGGAAATACAACTAGTTCTAATTACAAAATTCATTTAAACGATAATATTGAAGTATTATCTGATCTTGATTTTTCTATGAATATTGAAAAAGAAGATATTCCTGTTGATATTTTATATGAAGATGATGATTTACTTGTAGTTAATAAAGAAAGTGGAATGGTTGTGCATCCTGCTGCAGGAAACTTTTCACATACTTTAGTAAATGCTTTACTATATAAATTTGATTTAGAAGGAATGGATAAAATAAGACCTGGAATAGTTCATAGAATTGATAAAGATACATCTGGAGTTATGGTTGTTGCTAAAAATGAAAAAACTTTAGAGCTTCTTAGTGAAATGATTAAGAATAAAGAAGTTGAAAGAATTTATGTTGCACTTGTAGAAGGTATAATTATGCATGATACTGGTGATATTGATGCTCCAATAGGAAGAGATGTAAATAACAGACAAAAAATGATGGTAACAGATGTTAATAGTAAAGAAGCATTTACTCATTTTAGAGTATTAAAAAGATATAAAAATGAAAATAAAACTTTAATTGAATGTAAATTAAGTACTGGAAGAACTCATCAAATAAGAGTTCATATGGCTTATATAGGACATCCAATATATAATGATCCAGTTTATGGAAAAAGTAAAAAAACTACAGAATTTGGGCAATTCCTTCATTCAAAAACAATTAAGTTTACTCATCCGATAACAAAAAAAGAAGTGTACTGCAAGGCACCTCTTCCAAAAGAATTTCAAGATTATTTAGATTCAATAGATGGAGATATTTAAAAAAACTAAAACAATAGTTAATAGTGTAAGAATATAATTCCATATAACATATGGTATATATAATCTTGCACTTTTTTTGTTAATAAAAACAATTTCATTTAAATGAATAGAAAAAATAAATTGAATTAGTTTAGTAGTAAACATAAAAAAATAATTATTATTAAATAAAAAGCAGTTAAATAATATTTCTAATATAACATTTGATATAATAATAAAAATACTTCTTTTATCTAAATATTTATATATTATAATTGATAAAATTGTAAGTATTATTACAATAAAATCTATTATCAAATAATAATTAATTATACTTGGTGTGAATAAAATATCTAATGTCGAAAAAAATTCTAATATCACTATATAACACCTCTTTATTAATTTTATGAAATAATGTATAATGTTATTATTGAAAGGAGTGATATTGTGGAAGAACAATTAGATAGAAAAAACTTATTAGCAATGAAGCTTCTTCATTATTTTATTACTGAAAAAAATTATAATCCAATTATTTTACAAGGTGCAGAAAATGAAATATGGCTTGAGAATATGGATAGTGATTACAAAATAGTAAGAATTGTATCAAATCACATTATTAATGAAGAACAATATAATTTAGATATATTTAAAACAAAACATATAGTAAAAAAGATTAAAAGAAAAACATTTTCTTTTTCAATGAATGTTTTATCAATCTTTACTGATATAGATGATGATGTTAAAATAGAAAAAAACAATAATAATATAGATTGTATTTCAATATATGATGAAAAAGATTTACATAAGTATAAATTTGTATATGATACATTTCCTGATATAAGTAAAAAAATGGCTTTTACTGAAGAAGGATTTCAACTATTTATGAGGATTACCTCTGATATTAATAAAAAGAACAAGGAGGATGCTGTGAAAATAGATGATGTTTTTAAGAAAAAAGTACCATATGTTACTATTGGATTAATAATCATTAATACTATTGTATTTATTCTTATGTATATAATGAATAATGAAGATTATTATATACAGAAATATTCTGTATGGGGATATGGAATTGTAAATAATGGTGAATATTATAGATTGTTAACTGGAGCATTCTTACATGGTGGAGTATCTCATTATATAGTTAATATGTATAGTTTATATGTATTAGGGTCTCAAATTGAAGGTTTCCTTGGAAGAGGAAAATATTTAGCAGTTTATTTATTTAGTGCTTTAATTGGAAGTTTATTCTCTATTATATTTAATACAATACCTTCAGTTGGGGCTAGTGGAGCAATATTTGGAATACTTGGATCATTATTGTACTTTGGATATCATTATAGAGTTTATTTAGGATCAGTTATAAAAAGTCAAATAATTCCATTAATATTAATTAACTTGGCAATTGGATTTATGTCTAATGGGCAAATTGATAATTTTGCACATATTGGCGGACTTGTTGGTGGAATTTTAATGACTATGGCAGTTGGTGTTAAATATAAAAGTTCTAAAGCAGAAATGATTAATGGTGCAGTGGTATCATTAATACTTACGTTATTTTTGTTTTTTGTAGCATTTAACTATATTAATTATAGTTGATAGTTATAAAAAATAATGATAAAATTATTTAGTAGATAGGGTGATGTTATGAATGAATCAGAAGAAAACAAAGAAATAGAAAGCACTTCTTTATATTCAATTAATGACTTTGAAGATTCTTTAGTTTCAACTACTTTAAAAGAAGTTTGTGAAGCTTTAAAAGAAAAGGGTTATGATGAAATTAATCAATTAGTTGGATATATTATGAGTGGAGATCCAGGTTATATATCTTCACATAATAATGCTAGAGGGAAAATATCTAGTATTGAAAGAAGTACTATTATTGAAGTTCTATTAAGAAATTATGTAAGTAAATTATGAGATATATTGGATTAGATTTAGGAAGTAGAACTCTTGGAATTAGTTTATCTGATCCAAGCGGCTTAATTGCAAGTAGTTTTACAATAATAAGACATAATGAAGAATATGAAAGATTAATAGAAGAAGTAAAAAAAATAATAGATGAAAAAAATGTTGAAAAAATTGTCTTGGGACTTCCAAAAAATATGAATGGTTCTATAGGACCTAAAGGAGAATTATCTTTTAAGTTTAAAGATATGCTTGAAAAGGGTATAGGCCTAGAAGTGTTTTTAGAAGATGAGAGACTAACAACAGTACAAGCTACTAATTTGTTAATAAAAAATGATACATCAAGAAAAAAACGTAAAAAAGTAGTTGATAGTATGGCAGCAACGATTATTTTACAATCGTTTCTAGATAAAAATAAAAAGGAGAATTAAAATGGAAGATAAGAATACTTTTAAAATAATTAATGATAATGGAGAAGAGATAATGTGTGATGTTTTATTCACATTTGATTCTGAGGAGACAAAAAAGAGCTATATAGTATATACTGATAATTCAAAAGATGAACAAGGAAATGTACAAGTTTTTGCATCAATTTATGATCCAAATCAAGAAGATCAAAAATTAGAGCCAATTACAACTGATAAAGAATGGAAAGTAATTGAAACAATACTTAATACATTACAAGAAGAGATTAAAAAGAAAATTGATGGTACTGCTGTTTCTAAAGGAGAAGATAACGAGCAATAAGCTCGTTTTAATTACTAAATGAAAATATTTAGAAATGTAATGATTGGGTTAGTATGTTTGGTATTTATTACAATAATTGTGTTATTTATCGCATACAATAAAAATTTAAAAGCAGTAGATAGTGATGATACAACTATAATTGAAGTTGATATTCCTAAAGGAGCAACTTCAAATGATATAGGAAAAATATTAAAGGAAAAAGATTTAATAAGAAGCAGTACATTCTTTAATATTTATGTTAAGCTATTTAAACCAGGAGAAATGTATGCAGGAAGACATAATTTATCAAGAAGCATGACTTTTAAAGAAATACTTGAAGAATTAAATAAAAAACCTACATATAATCCTGATGAGATTACTCTTTCTTTTAAAGAAGGAATCACTATGAGAAAGATTGCTGAAGTTATAGAAAAAGGAACTAATAATAGTGCTCAAGCAGTTTTTGATAAGTTAGTAGATGAAGAATATTTAGATAAAATAATTCAAAAGTATTGGTTTGTAACTGATGCAGTAAAAAATACTGAATTAAAATATAGTTTAGAAGGATATTTATTCCCAAATACATATAATTTTAAAAATAAAGATGTAACAGTAGAAGAAATATTTAATAAAATGCTTGATGAAATGAGTTTAGTATTAGAACCATATAAAACAGATATAGAAAAGAATAGTTTATCTATTCATGAATTAATAACTCTTGCAAGTGTTATAGAAAAAGAAGCTGTTGATTGTAAGAGTGCTAGTTGTAAAGATAAAGATGAATATCGAGTTAATATTTCAAAAGTATTCTATAATAGATTAAAAAGTAATATGACTCTTGGAAGTGATGTAACAACATATTACGCACTTGAAATTGATAATGCTAAAAAATATGTTGAAGATGTTTGTGGTGGTAAAAACTGTATTAATTACAATGTTCAAAGTCCATATAATACTCGTTTAGGTGATGGATCAATGAATGGAAAAGTTCCAGTTGGACCTATAGCAACAGTATCAAAGGGAAGTTTAAAAGCAGCTATTTATCCAAGTGATGTTAATTATGTATATTTTGTTGCAAATATTCAAACAAATGAAATGTTTTTCTATGAGAACTATAACGATTTCTTAAAAAAGAAAAATGAATTAGCTTCTATTAATCAAGGACTATAAGGATAGAATATGATAGATGTTTCAGTAATTAAAGAAATAAAAAAATATGCAGAAGATGAAAATGTTCCAATAATGCAAGATGAAGGAATTAAATTTTTAACTGATTTTATTGCTAAAAATAATACAATTAATGTACTTGAAATAGGGACTGCAATTGGTTATTCTGCAATAATGATGGCTTTAACAAATGATAGAGTTAAAGTTACTTCTATAGAAAGAGATGAAGAAAGATACTTAGAAGCAGTAAAAAATGTTAAAAGATTAGGTCTTGAAGATAGAATAACTTTAATATTTAAAGATGCATTAGAAGTAAATCTAAATGATAAATATGATTTAATATTCTTAGATGGTGCTAAAGGACAAAATATAAACTTTTTTGAACATTTTGAGAAAAACTTAAGTGAAAATGGATTTATCATAACTGATAATATTAATTTTCATGGATATGTAAAAAAAGATGAAAGTGAAATTAAAAGTAGAAATTTAAGGGGCTTAGTTAGAAAAATAAAGAATTATATTCATTATTTAAAAACTAGTTCTAAATATGAGACTACATTTTATGAGAAAGGTGACGGAATATCTGTTACTAGAAGAAAAAGATAGGTGATATTATGAAATTTGCTATAATAACAAATAGCATTAATAATATACTTGAATATGCAAAAATAGGGGCTAATGCCTTTATTTTTGGTTTAAAAAATTATTCAAGTGGATATAATAATGAAATAACTATTGATGATATAAAGAAAATTAGAGAATTCTATAATGGTGAATTATTCATTGCTATAAATAAAAATATCTTTAATAGAGAATTAGAAGAGTTAGAAAACATTATGTTAGAATTAGATGAATTAAATATCTCTGGTATTTTGTTTTATGATTTAGCAGTTTTATCTATTAAAAATAGACTAGAACTTAAAACTCCTTTAGTATGGAATCAAACTCATATGGTTACTAATTATAATACTTGTAATTACTACTATGATAAAGGTTGTGAGTTTGGAGTAATAAGTTCAGAAATAACTCTTGATGAGATAAATGAAATAAAAGAAAAAACAAAAATGAAATTATTTTTAAATATTTTAGGATATCAAATAATGGGATATTCTAGAAGACATTTATTAGATAATTACTTTAAGTCAACTGATAAAAAAAGAGATAATAATACTTATATAATAAAGAATAATAATGAAGATTATATAATTCAAGAAGAAGAAAATGGTAATGCTTTATATTATGGAAAACCACTTAATGGAAGTGTAATAGTAAATAATGTTAATGTAGATTATTTAATTCTTAATGATAATAATTTTGAAAAAGAAAAGTTTATTAAAACATTTATTCTTTATAAAAAATTAGTAGATACTAAAGATGATAATATAGTAAAGGAAATAGATGATTTAGTAGGAGATAATAGAGGTTTCTTCTTTACAAAAACTATCTATAAGGTGAAGAAAAATGGATAGAGTAGAACTTTTAGCACCAGCAGGTGATTTAGAAAGATTAAAGATATCTTTATTATATGGAGCAGATGCAGTATATATTGGAGGACAAGATTATAGTTTAAGAGCAAATGCAAATAATTTTAGTATTGATGAAATAAGAGAAGCTTGTACTTTTGCCCATAGATTGGGTAAAAAAGTATATTTAACACTTAATATAGTATTTCATAATGAAGACTTAAAAGATGTAAATATTTTTATTAAAGATGTTGTTAAAGCAGGAATAGATGCTTTTATAGTAAGTGATCCGTTTATTATTAAATATATTAAAGATAATTATGATGTTGAAGTTCATTTAAGTACTCAAGGATCTACTACTAATAAAGAAGCAGTTTCATATTGGAAAAATGAAGGAGTAGATAGAGTAGTTCTTGCTCGTGAAGTATCAATTAAAGAAATAAAAGAAATATATGATGAAACAGGACTTGATTTAGAGGTATTTATTCATGGAGCAATGTGTACTTTCTATAGTGGTAGATGCTGTTTATCTAATTATTTTACAAATAGAGATTCTAATCGTGGAGGATGCGCACAAATTTGTAGATTTGCATTTGATATAGATAATAATGAAGTAAGTTTTACTATGGCTACAAAAGATTTAAATATGGCAAGTTTACTTGATAAGTTGATTTCAACAGGAGTAAAATCATTAAAAATTGAAGGAAGAATGAGATCTCCATATTATCTTGCAACTGTAATATCTTCTTATAGAAGATTAATAGATGCATATTACGATGGAACACTTAATGATGATATTATTTTAAAAGAAGAAAAAATATTATCAAGAGTTGCAAATCGTGAAACAAGTACTCATTTCTATTTAAAAGAGGCTGACTATACTGATCAGTACTATACTGGACGCCAAGAATTATCTAATCAAGACTTCTTAGCACAAGTACTTGATTATGATCCTAAAACTAATCTAGCTACAATTACACAAAGAAACTATTTTAAAGTTGGAGATTCTGTAGAAATATTCACTCCAAGTGGAGAAATAATATCTTTCGTTGTAGAGAAATTATATGATGAACAAGGAAATCCAATAGATGTTGCAAGACATCCTGAAGAAATACTTAAATTATATGTACCAGAAAGTGTTGAAAAAGATTCAATGATGAGGGTTAAAATATTATAATAATTATGATATAATTTTATTATAGGAAGGAGAAATAATGAAAAAATATTTAGGATTATTTGTAATTATGTTATTAGCAGTTGTTATTACTGGATGTGGAGGTAGTAAAACTTTAACAAAAAATGCTACACCAGAAGAGTTATTAGATGTTTATATGGAAGGATTTAAGAATGTAGATCCTGATAAAGTAATATCAATATATCCAGATTTTGCAAAAGACTATTACAAAAAGTATATTACAAAAGAAAGAATTCAAAGATCATTAGATAATTATGGTAAAAATGTAGAATTATCTTATGAAATAACAGGAAAAGATAAATTAAGTGATGATGAATTAGAAGAATTAAACGAAAATATTAAAAATGCATTTACTAATCCTGTTTTACCAAGTGAATGTTATAAAATTAATGGTTCTACAACAATAAAGGGATCTGATGAAGAACATACAAGTGAAATAACAGAATTATGGTATTGTGATTTTGATGGTTCTTGGAGATTATTAGGTGACTAAAAATGTAAAATAGATACGAAAGTATCTATTTTTTTGTTTATTTAATAATTATCATGATAAACTTAAAATAGGTGATAATATGAATAAAAAAGGATTTACATTAATAGAGTTATTAGCAGTTATTATAATTCTAGGAATCCTAATGATTATAGCAATTCCTAGTGTAACTAGATATATAAATGATTCAAGAAAAAGTGCTTATGTAAATACTGCTAAACAAGTAGCAAATGCAGCAAAGAATTTAGTTAACTCAGGAGAGTTAGAAATGTATGATACAAGTGTTGCATACTATATACCAAATACATGTATAAGAGTAGAAAATGGGGAGAAAGCAAAAAGTCCATATGGAGAGTTTGTAGATGATAGAACATATGTAGTAGTAACATATGATGGACAAGGATATGACTATTACTGGGTAAGTTTAGATGAGACAGGAATAGGAGTAAAAGAACCAATAAGTATAGATAGATTAAATGAAGATAATATAGAAAGTAATTTAAAGAAAGATGATGTAAAAGATAATATAGGACTTGGAAAAGGAAAAGTAATAATATTTAATAGTAATTGCTCTTCAAGTGTTCCAAAAGATGCATTTAGTGATGCTATTTGTAAAAGGGCAATAGAACTTCATTATGAAACATGTAATAGAACTGACTCTAGAGCATGTAGATATAATAATAGATATTCAAGAGATGAAACAATAACTTATGGTAATCTTGGAACAAAAGGTACACTGAGTTCAGGAGATGCCTTTGATTGCGATGTAAATGGTGATGGAGAGTTTGATTCAGAAACAGAGAGGTTTTACTATATAAGTGATGAATATAATACCAATACAAGATCTTTTGATGACAGTAAAGCTGTTTTAATCTATTATTCAAACGTTTCAAATGGAATCCCTAATGCAATTAATTTATATGCATATTCAAATGTTCAAGATTTACAGGAAGTTGATTCTAGTGTTACTACATATGATAACTTTCACGGACCTGTAACAGCAATCAAACAACTTCCATCAAATGGACTTTGGAAAAATGGTAAATTAATAAGGATTGGTACAAGGCAAATGATAAACGAAATAGGGACTGATATTACTCTTTATTATGGACGTAGTAAGCAATTGCTTAATGTTAATTATTCAAATATAACTTCAAGATTATTAGCCATACAGGAAGTTATGCAAGGATGTAATATTAGTCAACTTCAAACATGGAACAAGGATGAATTGATAAATTGCCAATATCTACTTGAAAATACACAATACACAATTAATAATAATTCTATTAATACTGTTAAAAATTGGTGGCTTGAAACCCCTAGTTATAGTGAATCCAATGGAGCTTGGATGATAGACTGTATTAATGGATATGTGACTCTTTCTATTAGACCAGATGAATCATATTATGGTGTAAGACCTGCAATAGTAGTTAGTAAAACTAATATAGATTATTAAATGTCTTTGAAATAATCAAAGACTTTTTTGTTATAATTATAGTAGAAATGATATAATACATTTAGGAGTGATTATATGGATACTTTAGAAGTTATTAAAGAAAATTTATTGAAGAAAGAAGATAGTTTATCAAAGTATGCTTGTAAAAGTGTTGATGCTATTCGATTAAATCCAAAAGAAGAAGATATAAGACCACCATTTTTTCGTGATACTGATAAAATAATTTATAGTAATTCTTATGCTAGATATATGGATAAAACACAAGTCTATTCTTTTTTTAACAACGATCATATTTCAAGAAGAATGTTACATGTTCAACTTGTTAGTAAAGTAGCAAGAACTATTGGAAGATGCTTAAATTTAAATGAAGACTTAATTGAGGCCATTGGTCTTGGTCATGATATTGGACATACTCCTTTAGGTCATACTGGTGAAAAGTTTTTAAATGAAATATCAATGAATGAATTGGGAATTCCTTTTATGCATAACTTACAAAGTGTTAGAAATTATATGTATATAGAAAATGAAGGTAAGGGAAGCAATTTAACAATTCAAGTTTTAGATGGAATGATGTGTCATAATGGAGAAATATTAGAAAGAATTTATGAACCTAAAAATAAAACTAAAGAAGAATTTTTAAAGGACTTTGAAGAATCTTGTAAAAGTGCAGAATATGCATCTAAAATTAAACCAATGACACTTGAAGGATGTGTAGTAAGAATATCTGATATTATTGCATATATTGGAAGAGATATAGAAGATTCTATTGTTTTAGGTAAATTAAAAAGAGATGATATTCCAAAACATATTAAAAAGGTACTTGGAGATAATAACAGTGAAATAATTAATTCAATAGTATTAGATATAATTAATAATAGTTATGGAAAGAATGCAATTATTTTAAGTAAAGATGTTTTTGAAACTATAAATGAATTAATTAATTTTAATTATAAAAATATTTATAATAATGCGAATACTAAAGAAGATTTAGCATATTATAAAGAAGGTATTAATAAATTGTTTTATTACTATTTAGATGATCTAGAAAAAAATAAAGAAAAAAGCAAAATTTATGAATTATATTTAGTCAATATGAATAAAGATTATATAAATAGCAATGATAATAAAAAAATAGTTATTGACTTTATAGCAGGTATGACTGATGATTATTTTTTAAATGAAGTAACTAGTATTTCTGTTAACAAAAAATAATTGACAAAAAAACTGTTTTGTGGTATCATTATGTCTATCGAAAAAGAGGTGTTGACACATGAAAGAAAAGAAGACTTTACTTACTAAAGAAGGATTAAAAGAACTTCAAGATGAGTTAGATGAATTAATAAATGTAAAAAGACCAGCTAATTTAAAAGCTATTAAAGAAGCAAGAGCTCTTGGAGATTTATCTGAGAATGCTGACTATGATGCTGCAAAAAATGATCAAGCTGAATTAGAAGGTAGAATTAAAAAAATAGAAAAAATGTTAGAAAACTATGAAATCATAGAAAATAAAGAAAATGGAAAAGTTGGACTTGGATCAACAGTTAATATTAAGTATATTGATGATGAAGAAGAAGATGAATATAAAATTGTTGGAAGCCAAGAAGCTGATCCATTTGAAAGTAAGATTTCTAATGAATCTCCTATTGCCAAAGCAATTCTTAATAAGAAAGTTGGAGATATAGTAGAAGTAGAAAGTCCTAATGGATCTTATAAAATAGAAATAACATCTATTAAATAGTTGATGATTAACATCAACTATTTTTAATTTATTATTAATAATGTATTAATGATATTTTTTTCTTGTTTATATTTAATGATTATTATATAATATAGAGGAATATGGAGGTATTTATGGCTAAAAAAACAAAAAGTGGAAAAAATGAAGTAGTTATAAAAATAGAAGGAAAAGAATGGAAACAAGCTCTTGATAAAGCTTTTCAAGAAAGAGTTAAAAAAGTAAATGTTGATGGATTTAGAAAAGGAAAAGTACCAAGAGATATTTATGAAAAGAAATTTGGAAAAGAAAGTTTATATTTTCCAGCAAGTGATTTTGTTGTAGAATCAGCATACAAAAAAGCTTTAGAAGAATCTAAACTTGTTCCAGTAGTACAACCAAGTGTTGATATTAAAAATGTTGATGATGAAGGAATTGAATTCTTATTTAAAATAATTGTTAAGCCTGAAGTTAATGTTAAAAAGTATAAAGGATTAAAAGTTAAACAAGAAAAAGTAAAAGTAACTAAAGAAGAAATTGAACATGAAATGGGACATATCTTAGAAAGATTTACTGAAACTAGATCAGTTGATGGTCCAGTTAAAAATGGTCATATTGCAGTAATTGACTTTGAAGGATTTAAAGATGGTAAAGCATTTGATGGTGGAAAAGGTGAAAACTACGAACTTGAAATAGGAAGTAATACATTTATTCCAGGATTTGAAGAACAAGTAGTTGGAATGAAAATTAATGAAGAAAAAGATATTAATGTAACATTCCCAGAAGATTATCATGCTGAAGATTTAAAAGGTGCTAAGGTTGTATTTAAAGTAAAAGTAAATGATATTAAAGAAAAAGTTGAAAGAAAATTTGATAAAGATTTATTTGATGATTTAGGAATTGATGGAGTTGATACAAAAGCAAAATTAGAAAAACATATTGAACAAGATATAATTGCTAGAAAAGAAGTTGACTTAGAAAATAAATATGTTGAAGATCTTTTAGAAGCAGTATCAAAAAATGTTGAAGTAGATATTCCTGAAGAAATGGTTGATGAAGAAGTAGATAGATTACTTGCTAGATATGAAGAACAATTAAAGATGCAAGGAATATCACTTGATATGTATTATGAATTTACTAAATCAAGCGAAGAAGATTTAAGAAACCATATGGAAAAAGAAGCTTATAGTCATGTACTTTATAGATTAATGCTTGAAGAATTATTAACAATTGAAAAAGTAGAAGTTAAAGACGATGAAGTAGATAAAGAAGTAGATGAAATGGCTAAAAAGTATAATATGAAGAAAGATGAATTTATTAAAGCTTTTGGTGGAAAAGATATGGTTAAATATGATCTTGAAATCAGAAAAATAATTGAATTATTAAAAGAATACAATAAATAGACACAATAACTACACATTATGTGTAGTTTTTTTATTCTTTTTGTGATATATTATTATTAGAATAGAGGGATTATTTATGGAAGAAAAAAAAGAAGAAACTAAGGTAGAAAATAAAATAGAGGCTAAAGTAGAAACAAGTACAGATAAAAAATCTTCATCAAAGCCAGCAAAGAAAAAAAAGGAAAAAATAAAAATAATTCCTTTTGATAAAATTGATATTACTACAGCTACAGAAGATGAAATAATAAAAAGTGGATTGAAGCATAATACAAAAGCAGATGTTACATGTTATTTTTTGTTATTTATAATAGCTGTATTAGCAGTTCTTCCACCTTTAGTAAGGTTTTTTCATCCAAGACCAATTACAAAAGAAGAAAGAGAAATTGTATATAATACATTAAAATGTTATAAAACAATAATTAGAGATAATTATGAATTATCAACAGTTTTAACATCTAATTATAGAGATGGAGAAGTTCAAACTGTTGAATTTAACTTCAAATATTTTAAGAGAAATGATAAAGCAGAAGAAGGATATGTATTTGCTGAAATTGATGAATTAGATAAATTAAATGTTAGTGGTATAACTAAGAAAAAAGAAGTAGGAAATGCTATATTTACAGTTGATTTTGAAAATAATCAAGGATTAAAGGACAATAATGTATTAAAAGATTATACTTATTTTGTAAATGCTGAAGTTAATTTATTATCCAATGAAAAGGGTTATAGTTGCTCTAATGATTCTGAAAGTAAGTTGGAGGTTGTTGATGTTAAAACTGGAAAGAAAATTGAATAAATATATTTTTAGAGGATATGATATTAGAGGTGTTTATCCAACTGATTTAACAGCAGATGTAGCTTATACTATAGGAAAAAGTTTTGGTACTTATGTAAAAAGATTAGGTCATTTTACTGCTGTTGTTGGTAGAGATAATAGATATTCTTCAGATGAACTTGCGAATGGATTAATACAAGGAATTTTACAAACTGGTGTTAACGTAATTGATTTAGGTCTTTGTACAACTCCAATGTATTATTATGCTTGTATTAAGCTTAATAATCCTACTGGAATAATGGTTACTGCGAGTCATAATCCAAAAGATGACAATGGTTTTAAATTTGCATTTGATGAAAGAGGAAATGCAAGAGGAGAAATGATTGAAGAATTTAGAGATTTTACTATGAAGTTTGATTTTGATGAGGGACAAGGACTTCTTGCTCATTATAATATTAGAAATGAATATTTAGATTTATTTAAGAAATCTTTAAATTTAGGAGATAGAAGAATAAAAGTAGTTTTAGATCTTGGAAATGGTACTACATCTTGTATTGCAGAAGAATTATATAAAATGTTTCCAATTGATTTAGATATTATTTTTGGAGAAAGTGATCCGACATTCCCTAATCATCATCCCGATCCTTGTGTTGAAAAAAATCTTGATTCATTAAAGAAAAGAGTATTAGAAACACATGCAGATGTAGGTATTGGGTTTGATGGAGATGGAGATAGACTTGGAGTTATTGATGAAAAAGGTAATTATATTGCAACGGATAAGTATATGATTATTATTATAAGAGATATAATAGATAAAGTAACTAAAAAAGAATTTTTATATGATGTTAAATGTTCAAAGTCTTTATCTGACGAAATAGAAAAATTAGGAGCTAAAGGAATTTGTTATAGAACAGGAAACTCTTATACAAAAGCAAAAGTAAAAGAAGATAATATTCCTTTTGGAGGAGAATTATCAGGACATGTTTATTTTAATGATAATTGGCCTTGTTTTGATTCAGGTCTATATGCTGGATTAAGATTAATTGATATACTTTCAAAGACTGATAAATCAGTTAGTGAGTTATTAGAAGGAATAAATGAATATTATTCAACTGAAGAATTAAAGTTTACATCAAGTGATGAAAAGAAATTTGGAATAGTTGATAAAATAAAAGAATATTGCTTATCTAAAAAATATGATATTAATGATATAGATGGAGTAAGAGTAACTTTTAATTATGGATGGGCTCTTGTTAGATGTAGTAATACAGGACCAAATATAACTGCAAGATTTGAAGCAGATACAAAAGAAAACTTAGAAAAACTTCAAAAAGAATTCATTGATTTAATTAATAAGTATAATATTTAATTCTCTTAAACAAATAATGATTGCTTTTTTATATAAATATGGTATAATATAGCAACTATGAAAGATTATTTTTTTGGGGGGTGTATCATGAAAAATGATATTATAGATGTATATGAAATAAAGAGTAGAAAAATAATAGATGACTTATCTACAGTAAAAGAATTTAAAGAAACTATGAAAGAAAAACAAGATAAAATAAAAGATTTTAAGGTTAATAATAGTGTTATGTATAAATTAACTCATCCAGTTAAAGTTATAAAAAATACTAAAGAATCTTTAAGATTAAAGAATATACAATCTACTTTTGATTATTACTATAATTCTAGTGTTTTAAAGTATATAACAGAAGAAAATGGAGATTTAACTGAAGACTTAGATAATGCTATATACTTTGAAAAACCAAATTATATAGTTGGATATATTAAATCATTAAATTTAAAAAAATAATAAAAGAATGTACTTAGTACATTTTTTTTGTTATACTATAAATGTATTAAAGGAAGGTGCAATTATGAGTGGACATTCTAAGTGGGCAACAATTCATAGAAAAAAAGGTGAATTAGATGCACAAAGAGGAAAAATATTTCAAAAAATAGCAAAAGAAATTTATATAGCTGCTAAAGGAACTAATGGAGATCCAGATAGTAATCCTAGTTTAAGAGCAGTTGTAGAAAAAGCAAGAAGTAATAATATGCCTAAAGATAATATTCAAAAGGCAATTGATAAGGCTGTTGGTGGAGCTGGAGGAGAAGACTACGAAGCTATAAGATATGAAGGATATGCAAGTGGTGGAGTAGCTTTGATGATTGACTGCTTAACAGATAATAGAAATAGAACAGCAATGCTTGTTAGAAGTACATTAACTAAAAAAGGTGGAAACCTTGGTACTGACGGGTCTGTTTCATATTTATTTGAAAGAAAAGGAGTTATAGTAACTGATAAATCACTTGATGAGGATACTATAATGATGGTTGCTCTTGATAATGGAGCTCTTGATGTTATAACAAATGATGAAACATATGAGATTTATACAAGTGCTAATGATTTCTTAAAAGTAAAAGATGCATTAACTGAAGCAGGAGTTAAAGAATTTATAACAAGTGAAATAACTTTTGTTCCAAATAATTATATAGAACTTGATGATGAAACAAGTGAAAAAGTACTTGAACTAGTTGATACATTAGAAGATATTGATGATGTTCAAAATGTATATCATAATTTGAGTGTATAGGTGAAATCATGAATATAGCAATTTTAGGAACAGGTGCATATGGAATAGCACTTGCTTTGATGTTTCATAAAAATAATAATTCCATTAAAATGTGGACTAAATTTGAAGAAGAAAAAAATAGTATTTTAAAAGATCATGAGAATAAAAGAGTAATGCCAGGAGTTAAGATTCCAAAGGATATTATTATATCTAATGATTTTCAAGAAGTTGTAAGTGATGCACAAATTATTGTAGTAGCTGTTCCAGCTGGATTTGTTGATGATGTTTCATTTGAACTTAGTAAATATTATAATGAAGAACAATTTGTTATGTTAGCTTCAAAAGGAATTGAAAGAGATAGTTGTTTGTTTGTTGCAGATATTTTCAAAAGACATGTTAAAACAAAAAAATATGCTGTAATATCTGGACCATCATTTGCGGTTGATATAGTTACAAATTGTCCTATTGGATTATCTTTAGCAAGTGAAAATAAAAAAACAAGAGATATAATTAGAAAAACTCTTGAAAGTGATTCAATTAAACTAAGAGATACAAGAGATGTAATTGGAGTAGAGGTATGTGGATCAATTAAAAATGTTATAGCTATAGCAGCAGGAATCTTAGATGGAATGGGGTATCCTGAATCAACTCAAGCTATGTTTATTACAGAGTCTCTACATGATATAAAAGAGCTTATTAGTAATCTTGGTGGAGATAGAAAAACAATTCTCTCTTATGCTGGATTTGGTGATTTACTTCTTACTGCAACTAGTAAAAAATCGAGAAACTTTAGTTATGGAAGATTAATTGGAACTAGAGAAAAAAAAGAAGTGATAGATGAATATGTTAAAAATACTACAATAGAAGGTTTATATACAATTCAATCTATTTATAAACTATTAAAGAATAAAAAAGTAAAAATGCCTATTATAGATTTAATATATGATATTATTGATAATAAAAAGAGTATTGAGGAATTACCTAAATTTTTAATTAGTAAAAAATAAAAAACTGATATATCGTAAAGATATACAGTTTTTTTTTGTAATAATAATTATTTTTGATATAATAATTTAAGAGTGATAATATACTTTTAGAAGTAAAAAAATAAGTAAAGGAAATAATATATGAAATCAAAGTATTCAGTTAAGAATTCAATTACATCGTTTATTAGTAATATAATTTCAATTATATTTGTTTTTTTAAGTCAAAGTATATTTATTAAAACATTGGGTATAGAATATAGTGGACTTAATGGATTGTTTTCAAATATATTAGCTATTATTAATTTGTTTGAGTTAGGAATTGGAAGTGCTATTGCATTCCATTTATATAAATATACTAAAGATAGTAATGAAGATAAAATAATATCAATACTAAATTATTGTAAAAAGTTATATTTTGTAATTGTTATATTAATATTATGCTTTGGATTGTTAACTCTTCCATTTATTAGTTTTTTTATTAAAGAAGTTACAATTGAAATAAATATTTATATTATATATTTATTATTTATAATTAATACTATCTCTACTTATTTTTTAATACATAAAAGAATTCTTTTATATTCATTTCAAAGAAATTATATAATAAATATTATTCATATTTTTTATATAATAATTGTTAATATAATACAAATATTAGTTATTATTTTTACTAAAAATTACTATTTATATTTAATTATTAAAATATTATGTATTATATTAGAAAATATAGCTATTTCTATAAAAGCCAACAAAGATTATCAATTTATTCAAAATAAAAATAATAAAAAAATAACAATTAAAGAAAAGAAAGATATTAAAACAAGAGTAAGAGCGTTAGCAATTCATAAAACTTCAGCTGCTATTACTTATGGAACTGATAACATATTAATATCTAGTTTTTTTGGTCTTACTGAATTAGGATTATATAATAATTATCATTATATTATTAATGCAGTTACAACACTTTTTCAAGGATTGATATCATCTACTGGAGCAAGCGTTGGAGTAATGCTTAATGAAAAAGAGTCTGATAATTATTTTGTTTTTAGAAGAATAAAATATCTAAATCATTTTTTAGCAATTTTTACATCTGTTTCGTTACTTGTTCTTGTTGAACCATTTATTACTTTGTGGCTTGGTAAAAAATATCTAATGGATTCATTTGTCTTGATTATACTAGTTATAAATTATTATCAATTGTTTATGAGAACGTCTTTTAATACTTTTAAAGATGCTGCTGGAATATGGGTTGAAGATAGAGTCGTAGCTATAATACAATCAATAGTTAATTTAGTTGTATCAATTATAATGCTTCATTTTGTTGGTCTTTCTGGAATATTTATTGGAACAATTGTAAGTTCTTTTACTGTATGGTTTTATAGTTATCCAAAATATATTTACAAAGGACTTTTTAAAATATCTTATGGAGACTATTATAAGGAATTTATATGGGAATTGTTTGTATTTATAGTAATAATGATTATTACCATAGTAATTGTTAATATAATTACTTTTGATTCAATAATAATATCTTTTATTATAAGAATAATAATAGTTGCAACTATACCTAATATATTATTTATACTATTAAATGATAAAAAATATTTTATATATTATGTTAATCTTGTAAAGAAAATATTAAAATAATATTTTTTAATTGAATAATTATAAAATATATTGTATAATTTAATTGATAATTATAGAGAGGATTTTTTATGAAGAAAGAAGATTTAGAAGAAAAAAAATATCAAGAAGAGCAACAAGAAGAGAAAAAACAACAATTAAAAAAAGAGAAAAGAGCATTTACATTAATTGAATTATTAGCAGTAATAATTATACTTGGAGTTTTGATGATAGTAGCAATTCCAGCAGTTACAAGTTATATTAATTCATCAAGAAAAAGTGCATATGTTGATACTGTAAAAGAACTATCTAATGGTGCTAAAGTAAAGGTTAATGAAGGAAAAAATGAAATGTATGATACAGACACAACATATTATATTGAAAGTGCATATATCAAAACAGAAAATGCTCAAAAAAGTCCATATGGTGATTTTGTAAAATCATATATAGTTGTAACATATGATGGAAAAGGATATACATACTATTGGACTGGAGTAGATGATGCAGGACAAGGAGTAAGAGGAATAATTAAATCAGATTCATTAAATGAAGATGACATTGAAAGTGATATAAAAACTGGTGAAATAGAACCAGATATTGGAATTGGAAATAGATCAAAGATTAAAATAATTAAAGCAGATGGAACAATAATTGATGGAACAGTGAGAAAGAATATATCTGAAGAAGGATCTAAAGAAATTGCAACATCTACATCTACATCAACATCAACAGCGACTGAAACAGCAACGTCAACTGCTCCAACAACACCACAAACAGCAACTGCTACAAATTAAAAAAGAAATAAAAAGGCACCTTATAATAAAGGTGTTTTTTGTTATTAATATTTTACTTTATATTATAAATATTATAAAATAGTTATATGGATATGGTAGGTACAATATGAAGAAAGTTAGTGTAATAATACCTGTTTATAATAGTTCTAAACATATTATCGAATGTTTAGATAGTGTTATTAAGCAGACTTTTAAAAACTTAGAAATAATTCTTGTAGATGATAATAGTACTGATAATAGTTTAGATATTATCAAGTCATATAAAGATAAAAGAATTAAAATAATTGAATTAAAAGAAAATGTAGGTGCAGCAAGATCTCGTAACAAAGGTGTAGAAGTGGCAACTGGAGATTACATTTGCTTTATAGATAGTGATGATTTTTGGAAATTAAATAAAATAGAAAAACAAGTTAGGTTTATTAATAATAAAGAATTTATTTATGCTGGATATAGTTATTATAAAAAAGGAAGAACTCATAATGTAAAAGTTCCTAAACAAATTAATTATAATGAATCTCTAAAGAATACTACAATATTTACATCTACTGTTATGTTTAACATGAATAAGTTAACAAAAGAAGATATATATATGCCTGATATAAAACGTGGTCAAGATCAAGCTACATGGTGGAAAGTTTTAAAAAAAGGAATAAATGCTTATGGAATAGATGAAGTCTTAGCATTTTATAGAGTAGGTGAAAAATCTTTATCATCAAATAAATTAAAAGCATTAAAAAGAACATGGTATATTTTAAAAAGAGAAGAATTAGGAAGAACTAAAACATTATATTGTTACATGTGCTATATAAAGAATGCAATAAAAAGAAGATTATAAAAGTGGTGATAGTGTGAAAAAAATATTAAATTATATAAAAAATAATAAATTATTATTATATATAATAGTTAATGTTTTATACATATTTGTATCTAGTTTTCTTGCAACAATTGTTAAATGTATAACATTTAAAGATTATGGTAAATCTTTGATAATTGCTTTTATACTTAATCTTATCGTATCTATTTCGATATTTATATATCATAGATTTATAAAAAAAGATTATAAATTTAAGTGGTGTGATTTATTACTTGTATTTATTACAATTTTTGCTATTATTTCTTTAATATTTGCAGAGAGATTTGATAAAGCTCTTTATGGAGAAGCTCTTAGATATGAGGGGATATTTGCATTATTATATTATTTAACTTTGTTTTATTTAAGTAGCTTTGTTAATAAGAAAGATAAACTAAAAATAGTATATGTAATATTATTTACTGGATTTTTTCAAGCAATGTTTGCAATTTTACAAAAAGCTCAATCTCCTTTAGTTACAACAGTAAAACATCATAGAGAAATATGGGCAATTGGTTTTACCAATAATCCTAATTTTTTAGGAAGTTATATGCTTATGTGTCTTTCTATTTCATATGGGTTGTTTATAGATGAAAAAGATTGGGTTAAAAAAAGCCTTATATATATAGTATCTATAGTTATACTTGGAGGATTATTAGCAAGTGATACTATGAGTTGTATAGTTGGTTTATTTGGAATATTTGGACTATTATTAATTTATTCAATTAGAATAAAAAAATATAAAGAATTATTAATTATTATTATTTCATTTATTTCATTATTGTTCTTTTTTCAAAAAGGGAGATTAACTCATTTGGTTAATGATATTATTAAAACTAAAAATGAAACTATTGAAATTTCAAAAGGTAATGTTAATGATGAGTACGGTACAAAAAGAATGGTAATATGGAAGGAAACTTTAAAAATAGTTCCAAAATATTTATGGCATGGAGTAGGAATAGATAATTTTGCTTATGCTTTTAATGGTAAAGCTTTAACTTACAAAAATTTATTATTTGATAAAGCACATAATGAATATTTACAGATATTAGTAACACAAGGAATTTTTAGTTTTATTAGTTATTTGTTATTCTATACATTGATAGTAATTGATGGATTTAAAAATAATTTTGAAAAAGGGAAAGTATATTTAATTCTTCCAGTAGTAGGTTATTTAATACAAGCTTTCTTTAATATAAGTGTTATTGAAGTAGCTCCAATATTCTATATATTACTTGGGTTACAAATTGAAAGAAATAAAAAAATAAGTAAATGATATTTTTGTTTACTTATTTTTATAATTATCGTATAATATTGTCAATTAAGAAGGGATGTATATTATGGAAAGAGATTTTACTGAACAAGAGCTAGTAAGACGTGAAAAAGCTCAAAATATTAGAGATTTAGGAATGGATCCATTTGGACATAAATTTGTTCGTGATTCATATGCTAATGATATAAAAGAAAAATATAAAGATATTCCACATGACGATTTTGAAAATATGTCTGATACTGCAACAGTTGCTGGAAGAATTATGTTTATTCGAAAAATGGGTAAAGCATCTTTCTTTACAATAAATGATAAGACTGGAAGTATTCAAATATATATTTCAATAAATGACATTGGTGAAGAAAAATATGAATTATTTAAATCTGCTGATGTAGGAGATATAGTTGGTGTTCATGGAAAAGTAATGAAAACTAAGACTGGAGAAGTAACAATTAAATGTTTAGAATATACTCATTTAGTTAAAGCACTAAAGCCACTTCCAGAGAAATTCCATGGTTTAACTGATATCGAAGAACGCTACAGAAGACGTTATGTTGATTTAATAATGAATGAGGACTCAAGAAATGTTGCATTCATGCGTCCAAAGATTATCAGATGTATTCAAAACTTCATGGATGGAAGAGGATTTACTGAAGTTGAAACTCCTGTTTTAACAACACTTTTAACTGGAGCAAGTGCTCGTCCATTTGTAACTCACCATAATACTCAAGATATAGATATGTATTTAAGAATTGCTTTAGAACTACCATTAAAAAGATTACTTGTTGGTGGTATGGAAGCAGTTTATGAAATAGGAAGAGTATTTAGAAATGAAGGAATGGATCCAAAACATAATCCAGAATTTACTTTAATGGAAGCATATTTAGCATATAGTGACCTTGAGGGAATGATGGATTTAACTGAAGCAATGTATACAACTATTGCAAAAGATGTTGTTGGAAAAATGACATACAACTGGTGTGGAAATGAAATAAATCTTGAAGGACCTTGGAAGAGAATTTCAATGGTAGATGCTATAAAAGAACAAACAGGAATTGATTTCAAGAAAGAAATGTCACTTGACGAAGCTTTAAAACTTGCAAGTGATCATGAAATATTTGTAGAAGAACATCAAAAAAGTGTAGGTCATATCATTAACTTATTCTTTGAAAAATATGTAGAAGAAACATTAATTCAACCAACATTCTTATATGGTCATCCAGTTGAAATAAGTCCATTAACTAAAAAGAATCCAGATGATCCTAGATTTGTTGATAGATTTGAATTATTCATTGGTGGAAAAGAATTTGCAAATGCATATACTGAATTAAATGATCCAATTGATCAGTTAGAAAGATTTGAAGAACAATTAAAAGAAAGAGATAAAGGAAATGAAGAAGCAAATGATATAGATATGGACTTTATCGAAGCACTTGAATATGGAATGCCTCCAGCTGGTGGTATTGGATATGGAATAGATAGACTTGTAATGTTATTTACAGAACAAGAAACAATAAGAGAAGTAATACTATTCCCAACAATGAAACAAAAATAATAAATGTAAAATAGATATGTAAATATCTATTTTTTTTTAATAATAATTATTTATCTATGTTATAATTAGAATAGGTGATAATAAATGAATAAAAAAGGATTTACATTAATAGAGTTATTAGCAGTTATCATAATTTTAGGAATCTTAATGATTATAGCAATACCAAGTGTTACAAGATATATTAGTGATTCAAGAAAAGCAAGTTATGTTGATACAGCAAAAGAAATAGTATCAGGAACAAGAAACAAAGTAAATGATGGAAAGTTAGGTATGTTTGATACAAGTGCAACTTATTATATTCCATCAAGTTATATTAAAACAGAGAATG
>CADBDE010000016.1 GCA_902793375.1 uncultured Erysipelotrichaceae bacterium
ATAAATAAATAAATAAATAATATACACTTTTTTTTAAATTATTTGAGGAATTTTACATATGAAGAAGATATAAATATAATGATGATGTATTTGAATATCAGGCACTTGCCATTTATTCTTTTGGAGAGGTAGATAAATGGAGGTGATTTTATGGGTATTAGAGAAAGATTTTTATACTTCATAATTACATTATTATTTTTAGTAATATTTAAATAAAAAATGCCTGATATATAACTCCAAGTTAATATCAGGCACCAAACATTAAGGGAAGTGCTTGTGTCTAACTTCAAACACATCTTCTTTTTTTATGAAGTTTTTCTTCACAATATTATTATACTATATGTAAACTTATTTATTCAATAATCTTTTCTCTTTAATATCTTTATTTAATAACTCTAAGAATTCATCCCAAGTAACTGTAATAGTTTCGTTATTTCCATATACTCTATAACTAATCTTATTATCATTTTTCTCATTATCTCCAAGAATTAATGTATATGGGATTTTTCTCATTTGGGCTTCTCTCATACGATAACTTAGTTTTTCATTTCTTGCATCTAGTTCAGCTCTTATATGATTTTCTTTTAACCAATTATATACTTTTTCAGCGTAATCAGTTTGATATTCAGAGTTAACAGGCATTACTACTACTCCAACTGGTGCTAGCCATAGAGGAAGAATTCCTTTTGTTTCTTCAAGATAGAATGCCATAAATCTATCAATTGATCCAAATATTGCTCTATGAAGAACAACTGGAGTTTTCTTAGTTCCATCTTTATCAATATAATTCAAATCAAATCTCATTGGTAAACAGAAGTCTAATTGACAAGTTGATAAAGTATACTCATTTCCTACAGCTGGTTTTACTTGAACGTCAAGTTTTGGTCCATAGAATGCAGCTTCTCCTATTTTTTCTACATAGTCAAGTTTAAGATCATTTAATACTTCTCTTAGTTTATTTTCAGCATTATTCCACATTTCATCATCTGGATAATACTTAACTGTATCTTCTGGATCTCTTAGAGATAGTTCAAATCTATAATCTTTTATTCCTAATTCTTTATAAACTTCAAGAATTAAATCAACTACTCCTTTAAACTCTGATTCTATTTGTTCTGGAGTACAGAATATATGTGAGTCATTTTGACAGAAAGTTCTTACTCTTTCAATTCCTTTTAAAGAACCACTTGATTCAAATCTACAGTCTCTAGCTATCTCTGCTATTCTAATTGGTAAATCTCTATATGAATGAATACTATTTCCATATATTACCATATGATGTGGACAGTTCATTGGACGAAGAACAAATTCTTCTCCTTCAACTTCCATCTTAGGAAACATTGCATCTTGATAATGATCCCAGTGACCACTTGTTTTATAAAGTTCAACATTTCCAAGAGGTGGAGTTAATACATGAAGGTATCCTCTTTCTATTTCTTTATTTCTAATGTAGTTTTCTAATTGATTCCAAATAATAAATCCATTTGGTAAGTACATTGGAAGTCCTTTACCAATTAAATCATTAGTTAAGAATATATCTAAATCTTTTCCTATTTTTCTATGATCTCTTTCTTTTGCTTCTTCAAGTTCTTTAATATGTGCTTCCAATTCTTCTGGAGTTTCATAGCACACTCCATATATTCTTTGAAGCATCTTATTTTTAGAGTCACCTTTCCAGTAAGCTCCAGATACTTTTAATAATTTAAAATTCTTTAAAAGCTTAGTATTTTCTACATGTGGTCCACGGCAAAGATCAGTGAAATCTCCTTGAGTGTACATTGATATAACTGTATCATCTTCATCCATTCTAGATATTAAATCTACTTTATATGGATCATCTTTAAATTGTTCTAACGCTTCTTTCTTAGATATTTCTACTCTCTTAATTAGTTTGGCATCTTTAGAGCATTTCTTCATTTCTTTTTCAATTTTAGGTAAATCTTCTTCAGTTAATCTAACATCTCCTAAATCAATATCATAATAGAATCCATCTTCTACTACTGGACCTACCCAAAATTTAGCATCTGGATATAGATGTTTTACTGCTTGTGCAAGTAAATGAGCACAAGAGTGATTAAGTACATTTAGTTTTTCATCTTCTTTTATATTTATCATAATAACCTCCTACAAATAAAAAACTCCTACAAATAATGTAGGAGTGAATAAACACGGTACCATCCTTGGTTTAACTTAATTATGCTGTAACGTAGCGCACGGATTTCTCTTTCGAGATCTGCTCATAAGTAGTAATTTAAATATAGTTTATTGTCTCGCACCTAACGACAACTCTCTTAAAAACATTTATTTAAATCATGTCTTAATCATCGCATTTATGAAATCATTATAACACTTTTAAAATATTTAGCAAGTCTAAATAAAGAATAGTACTGTAAATCCAATTATTCCAATTAATAGTCCAATAAATTTAAACATATATGTATAAACTTTTTTAACTTTACCATCTGTCTCCATTGTGTATATTTCTATATAAGGAACTGGACTTCTTCTATACCATCCTTTAATTATTATTTCTTTATCAATAAATGTTTTTGCTTTAAAAATAGCAAATATTTTATTAATTAACCATAATGGTTGATTATAATCTAAGAATACAATACCAGTTTTATCTCTAATAACGAAGTCTTCGCTAAATACATAACCTGGATCTCCTCTACCAATTATATTTCCCTTAACTTCACAAGGAACTGGAGTAATTCCTGATACATTTGTTTCTCCTAGTAATTCTTCAACAGTTGCTTTTTTGAAATGTTTTTTATTATATTTTCTAAGTAATACAAAGAATTCAAACACTACTGCAACAAGTCCACTAATACACATTCCAATTTTATAAGTTTGACATCCATCATTAGTAATCATTAATAAAGCAAATACTATTGCACAAATAACTGCAATTGTAGGAAGTAAAACAAGCATTAATTCAAAAGCAAACATTTTTCCATAATTTGCATCTTTCTTTAAATCAAATGTAATATAAGGTTCTTGTTTAAATTCTTTACTTCTTTCAGTAATTCTTTCAAGTCTTTTTGAAATTAATGGATGAGTAGAATTAAATTCATACCATTTTGCCCAATAATTCCATTTTTCCCATTTCATAGCATTCTTAATTGATTTCTTACTTACTTTAGTAGACATTCCATCAGTTGAAGAACAAGCAACTAAAGTTTTAGAAGTTTTCTTATCAAAAATACCTAAACCATTAACTGCTGCAGCACTAGTTTTCTTTTCTTTTTTATCTTTTTTACCTTTTTTGTCTTTTTCTTCAGATTCTTCTTTTTCTTCAACTTTTTCATCTGAAGTTGTTAATCCAAATCCTATTTTTACTAATGCTTCTGCTAAAGCATTTGGATTTCTTGTTTCTTCAACACTAAACGAATCTGCAAAGTATTCTCTTGTCCTTGATAACCATAATACAATATATTGAGAAATAATATAAAGGACATATGCAATTACAGCAATTGCAATTGAATAACCTTTATCATCATCACTACTACTAGTAGTACTATTAATGCATCCTTCATAAATTGCATAAAATACAATTGGAATTAATTGTGCTACAGTCATAACAAGCATATCATAATGAGCAACATGTCCTAGTTCATGACCAATAACTGCTTTTACTTCTTCTTCAGATAATAAATCAAAAACTCCTCTTGTAATAATAATTCTTGCATCCCTTTTTGTTCTACCATATGTATAACAGTTAGGAGCTCCATCATTAATTATTCCTATTTTTGGATATTTAATTTTGTTTTTTTCACATACTTCTGTAATGAATTTCTTTAAGTAATCTGGTATTTCTTTATTAAAATCAGCTTTATATAACCATCTTGTTGTTAAATCCATTAGCCATGGAGAAACAATAAACTGAATAATAAGTACTATAATACCTACTATTAATGCTGGTAATATACTTACTCCACAAGCAAGGCTTATTCCAACTCCAAGTGCAACTAATAAACCATATAAACATGTAACAGTTAATAAAGAAACACTTACTAATTTTGACATATTTTTCACCTCGATAAGATTATATCATAAATAATATAGTTAAAAAAGTATAAATAATAAAATTTTAATTGAATAGAAATAATCATATTACAAGTAAATATTTCTTGTAATGTATATAAAAATAATAATATAATTAAATTGTAAAAATTTAAAAAAAGTAATAACTATATATAGGAGGTTTTATATGTGTGGAATTGTAGGATATAATGGAAAAGAAAAAGCTGTTAATATTTTATTAGATGGTTTATCAAGACTTGAATATAGAGGATACGATTCAGCTGGTATTGCAATAAGAGATAAAGAAATTGAAGTATTTAAAGCTAAAGGTAAATTATCTAATTTAAAAGATAAAATAAAAGATAAAAAATTAAATGGAACTTGTGGTATAGGACACACTAGATGGGCAACTCATGGAGAACCAAATGAAACTAATGCTCACCCACATGTTTCTAATGATGGTAATGTTACTTTAGTTCATAACGGAATAATTGAAAATTATCAAGAGTTAACTCAAAAATTATTTAGACATGATTATAAATTATTTAGTGAAACTGATACTGAAGTGCTTACTAATCTAATTGATTATTATTATAAAAAATATAAAATGGGTCCTATAGATGCAATAAATAGAACTATGGTAAGAGTTCGTGGTTCTTATGCAATTGCAGTAATGTTTAAAGAATATCCAGATGAAATATGGGTTGCAAGAAAAGACTCACCAATGATTATTGGACAAGATTCAAACGGAACTTACCTAGCATCTGATGTACCAGCAATACTAAAATATACAAACAAAGTATATTATATAGATAATATGGAAGCTGCATGTTTAAAAAAAGATAAAGTTATTTTCTATGATCTAAATGGAGATGTTGTAAAAAAAGAATTAAAAGAAATAAAATGGGATGTTTCTTCTGCTGAAAAAGAGGGATTCGAACATTTTATGATTAAAGAGATAAATGAACAACCAGAAGTAGTTAAAAAAACAATTAATTCTTTAACAAATAATAATAAAATAGATTTATCAAAAACTGGATTAAAAGAAGAAGATATTAAAAGAATAAAAGATATTTATATAGTAGCTTGTGGTTCTGCTTATCACGTTGGAGTATGTGCTCAATATATTTTTGAAGATTTAGCAAGAATTCCTACAAAAGTTGATATTGCAAGTGAATTTAGATATAGAAAACCAATTCTTAATAAAAATACTTTAGTTATAATAATAAGTCAATCAGGAGAAACAGCAGACTCTCTTGCAGCACTTAGAGAAGCAAAAAATATGGGAGTTAAAACACTTGCTATTGTAAATGTTGTTGGTTCTTCCATTGCACGAGAAGCTGATTATGTATTATATACATTAGCAGGTCCTGAAATAGCTGTTGCAACAACAAAGGCTTTTTCTACTCAATTAATTGCAAGTTACACTCTTGCAATTGAATTTGCTAAAATCAAGAAAAAAATAAATAATAATTATTATCAAGAATTAATTAATGAAATGAATCAAATTCCTGAAAAAATAAAAGAAATATTAAATAATTTAACAACTAATATTCAAAAAATAGCAAGTAAGTTTTCTAATATAAAAGATGCATTCTATATAGGAAGAGGACTTGATTACGCTATTTCTCTTGAAGGAAGTTTAAAACTAAAAGAAGTTAGTTATATTCATAGTGAAGCTTATGCAAGTGGTGAATTAAAACATGGAACAATTAGTTTAATTGAAGATAATACTTTAGTAATTGGGATAGCAACACAAGAAGAAATATTTGAAAAAACAATTAGTAATTTAGTGGAAGTAAAATCACGTGGAGCTTATGTAGTTGTTGTAACAATTAATGGAAAAGATGTTAGCAAGGTTGCAAATAATACAATAATGATTCCAGAAACAAATAAGTATTTCTACCCTTCACTATCAGTTATTCCGTTGCAATTAATAGGATACTATATCACTGTATCCAAAGGACTTGATGTAGATAAACCAAGAAATCTTGCAAAATCTGTTACAGTAGAATAAAAAAGAGTAAAACTCTTTTTTTTATGATTTTAAAGTTTTACTCATTAACCAATCTAATAATTTTACTTTCTTTCCATTTTCATCTTCAATATCTTCTAAGAATGCTGGACTTTGCATATCATGTCCTCTATTTTCAAATACTGCATAAAGTGCATCATATCCCATTTCTTTACTCTTTTTGGCTATATTTATCCCACTACTCCAAGTAAGATTTCTATCTCTTTTACCCATAAGAGCATATAAATAAGTTTTCTTAACTCCTTCACTAACTGTACCACATGCTCCAGAAATTGGTGCAGCTGCTGAAAATGTACCAGGATAATTATTTAAAATAGTATAAACTGCACAAGCTCCATTACTATGTCCAGCAACAGATATTCTTTTTTTATCACCATTATATTTTTCAGCAACATCATATGCAAGTTCTATAACAGCTTTTTGATAATCTTTATTACGGAATTCAGAATCTTTTGTTCCCTTATATGCTTGAGGGAAAATAACAATTCCTTTTGGAACAATATTCTTTTTCTGGATTTGAGCAGGAAGTCCATTTCCTTGATTTATTGTATCACCCATTCCATGAAAATATACAAGCATAGGAAGTTTTGTTGTTGTATCTTCTACTTTTGGAAGATAAATCCAATAATTAACTGTCTTACCATTAGATGCTTTATAAGTTTTCTCAGTAAATGTACCACCTTTTGTAACAATATCATTTGAAGCAGTTTGACTAATTGAACTACTAGAACCACTAGATTGACCAATTGTAACTGTGTCAGATTTACTTTTTAAAACATTTAAGTCACTCTTTGCTTTTTCATGTTTCTCATTAAACTGTGTTTCTAAAGTATTAATTTGATTTTGATAATTATTCCTATTATAGGATTCAGTATCAGTATCACCTTTTATACTATTCATTTTGCTTTTTAATTCAGCTATTTGTGTATTTATTTTATCTAATTCATCTACTTCTGATATAAGTGCTTCAGAAGATGAAATATATCCTCTTAAAGTACCATTAACACTTGATTCAATAGTTGAATAAGCAGATTTTAGGCTATCAAAAGTTCCTAAAACAATCTCTTTATTTTCACTATTATATAAACTTGATACAGCAGATTTTAGAGAATTACCACCACTAGATAATGAATTTATTTTAGAAACAATATTATCACAACAACTATTCATTCCACCAATACTACCAGACACACTAGATCTAAATTTTAATAAATCAGCTGATATTTCTCCCATAGAATCCTCCAATATTATCTAATAAAAAGATAACATTTTTTTATTATTTTTACAAGAAGTCTTTATAAATTATATAATAATCATAATATAATATTGTAAAATAAATAGTAAAATATCTAATATAATTAAAAAGAACTCTTAAATAAGAGTTCTTTTGTTATCCTAAAAACTTACCAGCTAAATCTGTTATTGTAGATAATGGATCATCATTTGTTTTTGATGTTGTCTTTTTTGTAGTAGTTTTTTTAGTTGTAGTTTTTTTCTTTCCAGAAACAGCATCTTTAGTTTTTTTTGCTGCATACATAGCTCCTGCAACTTCAACTACTTTAATAATTGTATCTTTGTTTTCTACAACAAAGTCTTTAACATCATCTAAGTCAAATCCTTTTTTCTTTTCTTCTTTTTTTTCTGTTGATTCAACTTTTATTATTTTCTTTTCTGTAGCCATATTATTGTTCCTTTTTACATTCAGCAACTTTTCCAGCTTTAAATGCTTCTTCTACTGTACCTTCATATATTTTATCACTATTAGCTAGAGCAGAACAATCTGGATCCATATGATATGTTGTTCCTTTTTCAGTCCAATATACTTTGTTTTCACCTGTTTTTTCTGTTACTTCTTCTTTAGCATGCTTTTCTGCATCTTCTAGTGAATCAATACATCTTCTACATGGATCAGTAATATTTCTTTCATATGCATCTGCTACTGTTCCTTCATAAACTTCTTCACTTCTAGAAAAAGCAGGACAATCTGGATCAACGTGATATTTTTTACTAGTCTTAGCCCAATATACTTTATCTTCTCCTATTTTAGCAATAACTTCTTTTTGAGCATCATTTAATTGCTCACTTGATACTGGATTAAAATCATAACTTGAAATACCTGCTGCTAGTAAAGCAACTACTGCTACTATTGTAACAATTGATTTATCTTTCTTATCTAAATCTTTATTTGTTAAAACAAATATAATTATAGGTAAAAATGCAAGTACTGAAAGTATTGTTCCTAAATTATTCCAACACCAGAAACCAACTTTGTTCTTTTCACTTATTGGATCAATATGATTTGCTTTCTTCCATAAAAGTGATCCAGGAATAAAAAATGCAAGGTCTAATACAATTGCTCCGATTACAAATGGTACTTTATCTAACCAAGTAATCTTATCTGTTAATCTTAAAATACCAAATACTTCGCAAGCAATAGCTAAAACCCATAAAACAATAGCAAATATTCTTTTTGATTTTGCTCTTTCTTTTCTGTCTCCTTTGTCTTCAATTTTTACAATTCTTCTGTTTTCATCTAGTCCGTATTTTTCTTTTTTTTCATCATTATGTTCAACTTTTACAATTGTTTTTTCTTTCTTTGTGCTTTTAGAATTTTTTGTTTCTTTAGCCATTTACAATACATCTCCTTCTTGATAATAATATATCATAATTTATTTAAAATTACTATATTAAAATTTCACAAAAAAGGAAGAGTTATTCTCTTCTATTCTTACCAACTAATTCAACTTCATTTGATACTTGTTTAACTCTTTCAATTATTCTTTTAGCTTTCATTTTATCACCATTAATAGTAAAATGCTTTTCTATATCATCTATTGAATAATTTGATGTAAAAAATGTTGGAAGTCCTTCATCCATCCTATGTTGTAAAATTGGCTCTAACACTTCATCTCTTGACCAAGCAGTTAAATACTCTGCACCTATATCATCTAGTAAAAGCAAAGGTGCATCCATTACTTCATCAAATATATCACTATAATCCTTATCAAAAGAATCTTTTATTGATCTAATTAATTCAGGAACATGTACTATAACACTTTTAACATTATTCTCTGCTAAATCATTAAAAAGTGCTGATGTAAGATATGACTTACCAGATCCAAAATTACCATAGATATACAATCCTTTAGGAGATTCTCCTTTTAAATAAGAATCTTTAAACTCTTTCATTTTTTTAATTAATTCAATTCTTGGTTTATCATCTTTATATACGTTCTTCATTGAAGCATTCTTTATATTCTTAGGTAAATCAAAATTTGTAACATTATCCTTATACTTATCTTTTAATGAATATTTACATTTTACATATGAAAATATTATTCCATTATTATTCTTTTCTGCTTTAATCATGTTACCTAAAACTGAATTCTTACAACCAGCTAAATTCTTACAATTACTACAATTTTCAAATTCTTTTGCTGCTTCTAAAAGTGATGTAGTATTCTTCATAAGAATTTCTTCAGGTAATTCTAAACTTTTACAAATCTTATGAAAATACTTATTCTCTAATGCTTTATTAAACTTAACTTTTAAATCAAAATTATTAGATTTTTTATCAAGTTTTATCTTATCCATAAAACCACCACCATCTTTTTTAATTATAACAAAAAGATAGATTTTAATCTATCTTTTTAATTCATTATTTTATTAAAATATCATCATTCATTTTTAATCCATTTTTATTAACAACTGCTACTTTAATATTTTTTCTATTGCTTCATTAAATTGAATATCATTTATAATACTACTTACAATATCTTCTATATGATCCATTTGTTCATCAAAATTAACATTTTCATCAAAATTAGGAACATAATTAATTCCAATAGCAAAAGCATCATCTTGAACCATACCATTTCCATCCATTCCATTATAATATATGTATTCACCCTTGACATTGGAAAAATAGAATTTAGTATATGTTCTTTTAATAAAATCTATAATCTTATTTGATATTTCTTCATTAGATAGCATTTCTTCAATAATCAATTCTTCTATTATGTATATAATTATATCAAAATACATAAAAAAATATAGATTATTTTCTATATTTTTATAATAAAATCTAATATATTAAATGAAGTCAAACACATTATAAAAACAGCTGCTAAAATGAATGGTCCAAAGGGAACAATTCTTTCTTTTTTTGAAAAAAATGAAATAAGAGCAAATGGAGATGCTAATAAGCTAGCTAAGAATATTTCAAAAAAAGTATTAATTAAAAGTCCATATGTTGAAAAATCACTTAAGACTATTGGATTAGATGCACTAAGTACTGTTCCAACGAAAAACATCAGTTTAACGTCTCCCCCACCTAACGCTTCTTCCTTCATTATTTTACTTCCAAAATACATAATTAAATACATTAAGGAAAATAAAAAGAACCCATAGATTAATGCCGATAAAGTCTTTTCCCACCCCAATAAAAATAGTTGTAATATAATTGATGTTATTGAGAAAAAGATAGTTACTTCATCAGATATTATCAAGTAGTTAAAATCACTAACTATTACAATAACTAAAAAAGAAGCAGTTAAAATTGAAATAATAAAATTAGCACTAAATCCAAATATCAAATATGATACCAAAAATAAAGTTCCTGTTAGCGCTTCAATTATAGGGTAAAAAAAAGAAATCTTACATTTACATTTTCTACATTTTCCACCCTGAATTAAAAATGAAAAAACAGGAATAAGTTCATACCATTTTAACTCATGCCTACACTTTGGGCAAAAAGACCCAGGTTTAATAATAGACATATTGTTAGGAATTCTATAACCTACAACGTTATAGAATGATCCTAACAACATTCCAAAAATAAATACTAAAGTTGAATAATATAATTCCATACAAAACACCCTTACTAAATTTGTCCATATAAATCAAACATAGGAACAATAATTGCCATTATTATGAAACCAACACCAACGGCAAGTAATACAATAACTGCTGGTTCTATTAAACTTTTTAACGAAGTAACTGCATTGGTATGTAGTTGTTGGAAGTGTTCTGCAACTTTTTCCATCATAAGTGCAAGTTGTCCTGTTGATTCACCAGTAACTAGCATTTCATATGCAACTACAGGGAATGCCCATTCACCCTTAAATGAATCACTTATCTTACCACCTTTAGATAGATTAATAAGTGTTCTATTAATTATTTCTTTATATACTTCATTATTTGATAGTTTTGAAAGTATTTCCATACTGTCTGTAATAAATACATTGTGATTTAATAATGATGCAAATGTTCTTGTTAGCGTTGATACTTCATTATAAATAATAATATTTCCAAATACCGGTAGATGCATATAGAAAGTTTGCATTGTTTTTCTAAATGATTGAACATTCTTCATAAGCCATCTATATACAAATATCAACACAATGAACAAAATAATTAGTTTCCACCAGTTGGCGCCAAGGAAATCAGAAGCAGCAATAATAAATTTAGTAATTGCAGGAAGTTCTGCATTATTTGATTGGAACATTCCAACGAACTGTGGAACAACGTATATTATAATGAAACCTAACGCACCCAGTGTAGCTATCAATATAACAGCTGGGTAAATTAACGCTGATTTCATAGCTTTTCTTGATTTTTCAATTTCTGTATAATATGCAGCCATTTCATCAAGAGTACCTGCAAGATCTCCAGTCATTTCTGAAGTTTTAACCATGTTTACAAGCAAAGTTGGAAATGCAGTTCCTTGTTTTTCAAGAGCAACCGAGAATTTTTCACCAGTTACTAACTCGTAAACTACTTTATTAAGTATCTTCTTTTGAGCCGCATTAGTAGTTTGTTTTGCTAGAATTCTAACTGAGTTTATAAGTGGAACTCCAGCTTTTATATACGTTGATAATTGAGTAAGCATAAATGCTAATGCACCATTCTTAATTTTAGTATTAAAATTAAGATCTACATCATATTTACTTCTTTCTTTTATATCTACAACCTCATACCCTTCATTTTGCAAAAATACCCTAACATCACTAATAGATGGAGCATCAAAGGTATTTGATACTACTTTTCCACGAGAGTCTTTAACTTTATATCTAAACGATTTTAATTTTTTACTTTTATCTCTTTCAACTCTTATCCTATCATCTTTATCTGCTTGTTTTATGTATTCAGCACTTTCATTTTGAACTTTATTTAATTCTTTAGCTAATTCTTCACCAGTAGATTTTTGTACTTGAAATGCTGTTGTATCATTTTTTATTAAACCAACTAAAAATGAAACTCCGTGACTTGCTTTAGTAAAAAGAGAAGGTACGATATTAAAGAATCTTCCAAGAGTATTATCTATAATAGATTTCTTTTTTGCAGTATTTTTTTTAGTTTTTTCACTTTTAGCATCTACTTTAGCAGTTTCAGCTTTTGTTGCATCAGTATTACTAACTGCAGTAGTTGCTTGATTTGCTGGCACTGCTTGTGCAACTGCATTATTACTTGTAACTGCTTCCATATCACACACTCCTAACCTATTCTATATAATAGTATAGCATATTTTTAATTTTTATAAAACTATTTTTTTATTAAAACATATAATAATTATGAAAAGAGGTAAAAATATGTATAATCAAAACTTTTATCCATATAATTATGGTTTCAAAAACAATTATTTTTCAAATATTAAACATATTAATTGGTCTAATTTTTTAGATAAAACTCAAAAAACTCTAGGAATAATAAATCAAGCAATTCCTATTATTTATCAAGTGAAGCCAATAATAAAAAATGCAAAAACTGCATTTAAAGTAGTTAATGCATTTAAAAATGAAACAAATGAATCAAAAGATATAAAAGATAATAAAAAAGACTATACTATTTCTAGTAATAGTCCTACTTTTTTTCTTTGATTTCTTCAAAAATTCCGGAAACAATAGAAAATAGATATACTTCTATTTTTTTATTTGTCTTTTTTGAAATATAATTTTTATAACTATTTAATTGTTTAATATAGTTTTCATCATCAATATTTTTAAGTTTATAATCTATTATCTTAATATGATTTTCATATTCTAATATTAAATCAATTATACCATGATAAATATTATTTTCATCCTCATATATAAATTCATATTCTTTATATGTATTTATTATTTCTTCTTGATTTATCTCAGAAATAAAATCTTTAATTTTATCTTTATAATAATCACTTATGTCTAAATCTTCATATGATGGATTATTAAAATCAATTAGTTCAAATATTTCATGAATTTTTGTTCCAAATTCTAATTTCTCTTTTATATCTTTATTAACAAGATTATGTGTTTCTTTAGATATTCTTTCATTTGTTAATAATTGATTATTTATAGTAATTTCTTTAATGTTTATTTTTTCATTTGTTTTATCAATTGATTTACTATAATTATCTTTTTTAATATTATTATATTCTTTTGTAATGTTTAACGAATTAATATCAATATTTTTTATATTTTTACTAACTACATCTTTTGAATACTGTAAGAAATTTAACATATTTAAACTATTTTTAATATTTGTAAATGGTTTTTCTTCTAAAGATGTTACTATAATCATTTTTTCTCTTGCTCTAGTAAGTGCTACATAGAAAAGTCTTATTCTTTCACTAATATCTTCTAAAATGTATTCCCTTCTATATAAATCTTTAACAAAAGTTGTTCCTATTCCTTCTTTAAAATATGGTGTTATTATTCCATATTTATTTGAATAAAGTATCCTATCATTTACATCTTGTCTATTAAATCTATGATGCATTGATGCATAATAACATATAGGGTATTCTAACCCTTTTGACTTATGAATATTAATTATCTTTACACTATTTTTAACAGCATTTTGAGTTTCAACTTCAATTTTATATTTATCATCAATTAAAACGCTTAAATAATCATATGCATCATATATTGAATAATTAATTTTAGATAAACTATCAAACGATTTAATAATTGAAGTAACTCTATTAATTCTAGAATTAACATCTCCCACTAAAATGAACTTTGAATAGAATTCAAATTTATTAATAATTTCATATATTATTTCATTTAATGATAAAGAATCTAAATTATTAGATATTGAATCGATAATGTCTAGTAGTTTTGAACTAAAACTATTCTTTGTAATTATATCAAATATTTCCTGATCAGACATTTCAAACAAATAACTTCTTGCTACTGAAGTAAATGCGTATTTAAATTCAACATCATAATTTTTTTCTTTTCTATTAATTAATAACTTTATAATATTTTTAATTAAAGATATTTCATCTTCTAAAACAATATTGCTTGCTGTATTAATAGTTAATGGTATTTGAAAATATTGAAATATTTTCTTATATAATTCAAAATTCTTTTTACTATCAAGAATTATAGTAAAATCTCCATAATTAACGCTTCTTAATTCTTTTTTCTTTTTATCATATATCTTATAATTATTTTTTACTTTATCTAGTATATCTTGTGCTATGTAGAAAATTTCAATCTCTTCTTTAGATATTTTTTTATAATCTTCTGCTTCATAGTTAATTATTTCTAATCTACTATTTTGCTCTGTTTTTCCAATATTCTTATAATCATCATTTCCCGAAATCATCTGATGAGTTTCTTTATAATTTGCTCCTCCAACAGAATCTGTCATAAGATTTGAAAAAATTGTATTAATATCATTTACTACTTCTTCTCTAGATCTAAAGTTTTTTGTTAAATCTATTTTAATTCCACCATTATTTTTAGAATAATTATCATATTTTTCTTTAAATAAATATGGATTAGCATTTCTAAATCTATAAATAGATTGTTTAATATCTCCTACTACATAAACATTATTATTTGAAATCAATTTAATAAAGTCTTCTTGTAAATCAGATGTATCTTGATATTCATCAATCATTATTTCATGAAATTTATTTGTTAACTCTTCACGAATTGTATCGTTTTTTTCAAGAATTTTAATACCCATTTTAGAAATATCAGAATAATCATATAAATTTAAATCTTTTTTTAGATTCCATAATCTTTCATCTAATTCTTTTATAATATCAATAATAGATGAAACATATTCTTTTGTTGAAAGAATCATTTCCTTTAATTCATTTCTATCATATACTGTTAAATCAAAAATTTCTTTAATAATTTTTGATATTTCTTTTTTAGTATCTTGAGCATCTTCTGTTTTATCTTTAGCTTTAGATATAGGTGGCATATTTATATTAATATTATCTCTAATACTTTCATAAGTATTGCTTTCAAATAATGGTTCAATTTGCGCTCTAACATCTGTATAATAATCCAAATCAACCATATTACTAAAGTCATTTAATATGCTCTTAATATCATCTATTTTTTCTTTTAATAAATTAGTGTAATCTTCAATTAAAGATTCTAAATTAGAAAGAGAATAATAATTATTAATATAGTTATCTAAATAATCTTTTTTGTCATATTTTAAATCCAATAAATCATTAATTCTTATAATACTTTTTTTAATTGTGTTGTCATTTTTAATAGTTAAATCATTAATCATTTTTAAAAAATTTTGATTTTTTTCTTTATATAATCTATCAAATATATCATCAATTATTCTATTTTTTTCAAGATATATTACTGCAGGATCCATAATACCAATATTATTTGAAACATTTAATAAATAACTATATTTTTTTACAATTGAAAGTGAAAAAGCATCAAATGTTGAAATATAGCAAGAATCAATATAATCAAGTTCTTGTTTTAATGATTCATCTTTTGCTATTTCTTCTCTTATTCTATCTTTCATCTCGTGAGCAGCATCATTAGTAAATGTTAAAATCAAAAGATTATTAATACTTACTCCACTTTTTAATTTTTGAATTACTCTTTCAGTAAGTACAGCTGTTTTACCACTCCCTGCTCCTGCTGATACGATGATATTTTTCCCACTTGTTGTAATTGCGAGTTCTTGTTCTTTAGTCCAATTAGTCATCTATATCACCTTCTTTCAAAAAATCAAAGGAAGTATTTTTATCTAAATATTTAATATCTTCATTTTTCATAAAACATATGTCTTTAAAATGACAATTTTTACATCCAATAGATTCTTTATCTCCATTAAAATATTTAGGTTCTATTTTAAAGTCAGCTTCTAATATATTATCTCTGGCTTCATTTACTTTATTATCAATAAAATCTACTATTTTTTTCATAGTATTTTCATCCAATACTTTAGATTTTGAATTAAATTCTCCTTTTGCAGTAACACTCATACTTTGTATGTATTTACTACTATCATAAGTTGGATCAAATTCTTCAAGAGATTTCCTATCAGTAGTAGAATAACCATGTAATTTATAACTATTATTCTTTTGTTCTAAATATGTTTTATTTGGATCTCTTACTATTTCATTTAATATGTTTTGAAGATAGAATCCAACAAAATATGGATTTTTAAACAAACCATTTTTAGATATTAAATAAATATATATAAATAGTTGTAAATCTATACCTTCTTTAGCATAATCAAGTTTAATTTCAGTATTTCCAGTTTTGTAATCAATAATAGAAATTAAAGTTTGATTAGGTAATTCTTCATACATTATTTTATCTACATATCCTTTAAAAATAACATTTATGTCTTTAACTGTTTTATCAATGTTTATCTCTTTTTCATGAAGTTCTTGTTTTAATTTAGTATCATTTCTAAATTCTTTTAAGAAATTACAAACAAATCTTAATTCTTCTTTTAATTTATTAATATAAAATTCTTCTTTACTAGAAAATGTTCTTTCTTTTAAATAATCATTATATTCTTTATCAAAATCAAAATCTTTTTTATCAATACAAGATAAAACATAGTGAAATAAATTTCCTATAAATGCATCAAAAGAATCATCATATTTATTTAACTTTAAAATATTATTTATATAATACCTAAATTGACATTTAAAATAATTATTAATACTTGAATAAGATAATAATAAATAATTATTAAAATTTCTTAAAAGATCATTTTTATTAATACTTTTATATTTATTATCATAATCCCTATATCTTATTTTTAATGAATTATAGTATTTTCCTAAATTATCATTTTTTTCATCATAATTAATTAAATTATCAAGCATCTTAGCAAATACTATTTCTGAATATAATAACGAGTTTTCTGTATTTAATTCATCTACTGTTTTTTCAACAAACTCTTTTTCTCCTAAAAGATTAGATGAATAAAATTCCTCTTTCATATAATATTTTTTATATGAAATTGTTATATTTTTAATATTATTAATATTCTTAGTTGTAGAACTTATTCTTTCTTTATTGAGAGTAAGTGTAGTATCAAGTCCAAGTATTTCTTTTAAATCATCACTTATATAATCTTCATCTTTAAATACTTTAGGAATACTTCCTTGATTAAATCCAAGTAAAAATACATAATCATTTTCATCATAGTAAGAATCATATAAATCTCCTATTCTTACTTTATTTTTAACATTATTATTATTTATTATAGTTTTTTCAAAATCACTTTTAATACACTTTAAAATATTATTAAATGAATAATCAAGCCCAACATATTTATTAAATATATTTATAATTCTATTAATTATTAATTGATTAGAATCATTATTTAAAGATTCCATATAATTTACTGTTTCTTCAAATGATTTAGAAGTATTTAAATAATCATATATTTTTTTTCCAATAACAGTACTTATAATTGAAGAAGAATTATCTATATCTACAGGTATTTTAAACATATTAAACAATCTAATTATTTCATCTTTATAATTAGAATCAACATTTAATAAATATATATTATTAAGGTCTATTTCTTTATTTATTAAAGAAATAATTTCATTTATTACAAATACTATTTCTTCTTCTAAAGTATTAAATCTATAAACATCATTTACTCTTGATATATATTTATTGCTAATTATTTCATAATCAAAATTAGATAATAATTTCTTATTAAATGAATCAATATAGTCATAACCAAAAATTAAAAATTTTGTATTTTTATAAGACTTAATAAAAAGTTTATTATATGTTAGTAGATTATTATCAATCAATTCATTTTTTAGTGATACAAGAAAATCTAATTTTTCATTATTATATTCTTTATCTTCAACATAGTATAAATTATTAATATAATACTTTGCTATATCAACTGAATAACTATATTTTTCCATTAAATATAAAATTGCATTTATATCATAATCAAAACAAATAATTCTTTTTAATTCCTCTAAAGAATAAATTTTAACATTAATTAAACTATCTCTTTTATTTATTTCATTAAGTAATTTATTCTTAATATTATCTGGACATACAATTATTGTTTTTTCATTTATTTTATCTAAAAAATCCATAAGTATCACCTAATAATATTTTAACATATAGAAAGAAAAAGAAGAAACTAATTAGTATCTTCTTTTAATATTTTTTTTAAGTTTTCTAATTCTTTTATATTATTATCATTTTTATAATTATCATTAAATAAATAGTTATAACTAAATAATGAAAAACCACTATATTTATTGTTTTTCCTTGAAATAATTATTTGTCTTGAAATAATATCACTATTATTAATCCATTCTTCACTTCCAGATAAAGCATATTTATCACTATTTCCTGATTTATAAAAAGCAAGTGCAGGAATTAGATCAATTGTATTAATTTTAATTAAATTATTCCAATCATTTAATGTTTTTTCAAACGGTCTTGTTTGATTGTTAAATCCAAAGTATATTTGAGGCATAATATAATCAATATAACCATCATGAGATAATATTTCATTAACATCAAGATAACTATTATTTAAACAATTATCAATATTTCCTTCAGGAGATATTCCAAATAATACATCTTTATTTTCTTTTTTAATAGAAGAATATACTTTTTTTATTAAGGATTTAACATTATCTAATCTATATTCATTAATACTTTTTTTACCACCATTTTTTAAATATATATTATAGTTATATAAATCTATTTCTTTATCTGGATAAAAATAATCATCAAAATGTATACCATCTACATCATACTTTTTAACAATTTCAACAATTCCATTAACAATTAAATCTTGAACTTCAGGGTTTGATGGATTTAAATAAATTCCTTTTTCTGTTACTTTCGAATCAGGAAATTTATAATAAATACTATCACTTGATAATTTACTTATATCTTTTAAATTACTAATTCTATAAGGATTAATCCAAGCATCTACTAAAATATCTCTTTTATGAGCTTCTTTAATAAAGAAATCTAATACATCATAACTTGGATATTCTCCCTTGTCATTTAATATACTTTTACTTATTGGATAATAATCTGATTTATATATTGAATCAGAAAAAGGTCTTACATGAAGAATTATCTTATTAAAATCTAAAGATTTAATATTATCTAGTACTTCTATAATATTTCTTTTTTGTTCTTCATCACTTTTTCCATTTAAATAATTATCCAGTTCAATATAAGAAAAAAATACAGCTCTTACTTCTTTATTGCTATCATTAATTAATAATTCTTCACTATTTGTACAAGCAAAAAAAGTAGATATAGCAAATAACCCAAGTAAAGTATATATCCAATATTTCATATAATCACCATTATAACTTTATGCTTGTACAAAAAAAATATGATTAATATCATATTTTACATATTAATAATAAACATAGAATCTCCAAAAGAGAAAAATCTATAATCATTTTCTATTGCATTTTTATATGCATTTAGTATATTTTCTCTTCCTGCTAATGCACTAACAAGCATTACAAGAGTTGATTTTGGTAGATGAAAGTTAGTTATTAGATTATCTACTACTTTAAACTTGTATCCTGGATAAATAAATATATCTGTCCATCCAGAATCTTCTTTTAATTCATTATATTTTGTAGCAACTGTTTCAAGTACTCTTACAGATGTTGTTCCAACAACTACTACTCTATTTCCATTTTTCTTTGTTTTATTAATTACATCACATGTATTTTTACTTATTTCATAATATTCACTATGCATATGATGTTCTAAAATATTTTCAGTATTAACTGGTCTAAATGTTCCAAGTCCTACATGAAGAGTTACGTAAACAATATTTATTCCTTTATTTTCTATTTGTTTCATTAATTCTTTTGTAAAATGAAGTCCTGCAGTTGGTGCTGCTGCACTTCCCTCGTTTTTAGCATAAACAGTTTGATATCTATTTTGATCTTCTAACTTTTCATGTATATATGGTGGAAGTGGCATCGTTCCTAACTTATCAAGTATCTCATATAATACTCCGTCATAAATTAATTCAACTTTTCTAATTCCTTCTTCTCCAAGCTCAATACATTTAGCCTTTAATAATCCATCTCCAAAAGATATTACTGAATCTATTTTTACTCTTTTAGCAGGCTTCGCTAAACATTCCCAAACATTACCTTCTATATTCTTTAATAAGAGTAATTCTATTACTGCTTTTGTATCAGTTTTTTCTCCAATTAATCTAGCTGGAATTACTTTAGTATCATTAAGTACTAAAGTATCTCCTTTATTAAGATAATCAATAATATCTTTAAAATGTTTGTGTTCTATTTCACCAGTGTTTTTATTAAGTACTAACATTTTAGATGCAGATCTATCTTTTAAAGGTGTTTGAGCAATAGATTCTTCTGGTAAATCATAATCAAAATCATCTAATTTCATTATTATCCCCCTTTTCTTTATTGGGCTTTTATTATTCTATCACATTTTTACTCAATTGTTTTCTTTAATTTTTCCATTTTTTCAAATTGTTCATCTAAAGTATTAGATCTTTTAAGAATCTTATCTACTTTTTTAGCATAAACATCAATATATTTTCCATAATCATCTTCATTAACATCTTTTAAATAAATAAGTATCAATGCTAATCCTTGAGTAGATACCTTTCTAATTTGATCTTGATGAACTCTAAAAACATATCCTAATATTTTAGCATATTCATTTGAATCTTGATTTAAATATTTACAATAATTATCTACACTTGCTGCTACTTCAGTTAAATAAGCAGTCATTTGATGTATATCTCTCATTTTTATCACTCCTCGTCAAATATTGAATTTTGATAGTTTAAATTTAAATGTTTATATCCAAGATCTGTAACCATTCTTCCTCTTGGAGTTCTTTTTAAAAAACCATTTTGAAGCAAGTAAGGTTCATAAACATCTTCTATAGTTGTTACTTCTTCTCCAATTACACTTGCTATTGCTTCAACTCCAACAGGTCCTCCATTAAACTTTTCAATTATAGCTTTTAGTAATTGATAGTCAGTATCATCTAATCCTTTACTATCTACTTTTAATCTATCAAGTGCTTTCTTTGTTACTTCTAAATCAATAACAGCCTTTCCATCTACTATTGCAAAATCTCTTACACGTTTAAACATTCTATTTGCAATTCTAGGTGTTCCTCTGCTACGTGATGCAAGTTCTCTTGCAGCTTCATCTTCAATTGGTGCTTCTAAAACCCTAGAAGTTCTTTTAATTATATCCATTAATTCTTCAGTAGTATAGTACTGCATCTTTGCAGTTATTCCAAATCTATCACGTAAAGGTGCTGTTAAATCTCCTGCTCTTGTTGTAGCTCCAACTAATGTAAATGGTGGAAGATTAATTCTAATATTTCTTGAATTTCCATCATTTCCAACAATTATATCTAAAACATAATCTTCCATAGCAGAATATAATACTTCTTCTACAAATGATGGAATTCTATGTATTTCATCAATAAATAATACATCTCCTGGCTCAAGCGAAGATAGAATTGCAGCTAAGTCACCAGTTTTTTCAATTGCAGGTCCTGAGGCAGTTCTAATGTTACTACCAAGTTCATTTGCTATTATAAATGCAAGTGTTGTTTTTCCAAGTCCAGGTGGACCATATAATAAAACATGATCTAGGCTTTCCTTTCTAAGTTTAGCAGACTCTATAAAAACTCTTATATTTTCTTTTACATCTTTTTGTCCAATATAATCTTCAAGTCTTTCAGGTCTTATATTATCAAAAGTCTCATCTTCCTGCTTTTCTTCTTCATCAAATATTTCGTTTTTCTTCTTTGCCATATTACCACTCCTAATATATATTATAATACATAAGTTCTAATTTCCAAAATAAAAACTCATTCATTTTTGAATAAGTTCTTTAGTTATTATTTCTTTTTATAAGTTAATGCAAATTGTCTAAGTCCACCAAAATATTGACCTTCAAAGAATCCAGCTAATACACCAGTAATAACTACAAACCAACGAAAATTAATAACTACTTCATCACTAACATCTATACAGTGATATAGTATTTCATCAGCTATAATAGCAGCAAAAAAAATTACTAAACAAATTATATAATAAATAAATAATTTTTTACCTAGTTCAGTTGCTTTAAATGCACTTTTTGTTTCTTTATCAAATTTTCTATTCATAATACTAATACACCTCCTATTTTCTTTATTTTAATAATAATTTTAAAGCTTCCTTTACTTGATCTTCAATAGATAAAGAATTATCTATTTGAGGAAGTAAATGCTTAAATTCTTTAGACTTATAACCAAGTCCTTCAAGTACTTCTATTAATTCATCGTAATTATCTGTATCTGGTAAATCAAGTGTTGCAATAGATCCCATTTTCCCTTTTAAATCAAGAATCATTTGTTTTGCAACTTTTTCACCAATCTTAGGAAATTTCTTTAAATAAAGAATATTTTCCCTTTCAATTGCATCCACTATTCCTGAAATACTTCCTGTTGCAAGCATAGGAAGAGTCATTTTAGGCCCCATTCCTTTAACAGATATAAGTTTTAAAAATAAATCTTTTTCTTCACTTGTTTTAAATCCAAAAAGTAAATGTTCATCTTCTTTTATTTGTTGATATAAATATACTTTTTGTACTTCATCATCTTTAAAAGCATAAGGATTTGGCGTATAAATTGTATACCCAATTCCATTATTTTCTAAAACGATATAGCTTCCAGTTTTCTCTACTACTTTTCCTATTATATAATTGTACATAAACATCACCTAATAGTATTATACAAGAAAAAAAGAGTATATGCACTCTTTTTTTACTTAACTTTACCAAAGTCCAACTCTATTATCTTTTGGAACAAACATTTTATCTTCTTCTTTTATATTATATATTTCATAAAACTTATCCATTGAAGATAAAACAGCATTAACTCTTATTTTATTTGGAGAATGATTATCTGATAACATTTGTAATTCAATTTCTTTTTTTGTTATTTTTTCATTCCATAATTTAGTATATGATTCAAAGAATTGTTTATAATCATCATTTGTTGCATTTTCAGTTTCCATAATACTTAATATAGTTTTAACTGCAGCTAAGTCAGCTATATTTTCTCCAACAGTTATTTCACCATTTACTTTTAAGCCAAATATTTCATAATTAGAATAGTAATCTATTATTTTTTTCGTTAAATCTTCAAAATTCTTTTTGTCTTTTTCACTCCACCAGTTTCTAATATTACCATTTTCATCATACTTAGATCCATTATTATCAAAAGCATGACTTATTTCATGAGCAATAATAGTTCCAACATAACCATATATTTCATATTTACCATTTATATCTCTATAAAATTCTCTAAAAGCAGATGGAAAATTAATTGAATTATCTAATGGATTATAATAAGCATTAGCAATAAACTGATCTAATTCTAATTCATATTTTTTATTAATATTTTTAGCAAGATTACTTGAACTATCTTTATTTAATAATATTAAATTAGATAAAATAGTTCCACCACTTTCTTTATCTAAAAGCTTTGCTGTTTGTGCTTCTTCTTCTTTTTGAACATAACCAACGTTTGCTTTCATATTATTTAGTTTTTTAATTGCTTCTACTTTTGTGCTATCTTCTAGCCAACTAGATGAATTAATTACTTCTACATAATGTGTTTTTATTTTGTTAATTAATTCGATAATTTCTTGTTTTTCAATTTCAGTAAAATATGTTTCATCATATTTAACATTTAAATATGCTCCCATCATTTTAGGTTTTAAACGCATAAATTCATAAAATGTAAGTATTGTTTGTCCATCTACACCTTTTTCTCCACTAACTTTTTGGTAACAATTAGATAATACTTTAGCATAATCTAAAGTTGTGTATAACGATGCTACATTTTCAAGAATTCTCACTTTTAATATTTCTTTCATTAATGGTAAGTGATCAATTATATAATAATTATCTAATTCTCTAATATGTCCTTCATCTAACAAAGCAAAACTAGTAAAATTATCTATTCTATATTTTTTTAAAAATTTATCAATTGGTAAGTTCTTAATAATAGATTTTAACTCATTGTAACTATAATTCTTATAATACTTTGTTATATCTAATCTTAGCTCATCTAATCCAACTGATTTTTTTTGGATTATCTTTGCAAATTCTGTTATTTCATTGGATGTATTTTTTGCTTTTTCTTCATTATAACCATATAGTTTTAAAAATTCTATTCTAGCTTCTTCAAAAGCATCTTTATAGATCTTATATTTTTCATTTACAAAGAAATCTAATCCACTTGGTGCTTGATCATTTAAAGTAAAAACACTTAATTCTTCTAATACCATTGGTGAAATTAGAATTACATTTTTAGATACATCATATATATTTGGTCCTAATTCCCAATTAATAAAGGAATTAATTCCTAAATCATAATTTACTTTTAACATTATATCTGAAAATTGGTCTAATGTATTTGCATTATCAATTTCATCAAAATATTCTTTCAATTCTTTTAAATTATTTCCATTTCTTGTTTCATAATCTTCAAAAGTTTCAAAAAAGGCAAAATAATTTTCATTTGTATAGTTTTCATCATTTTCTATTTGTGTTCCAACTTCACTTAGATTTAGTAATGTTGCTTTTTGAGCATTTACAAATATATCTTTACTATTACCTTTATTGATACTATCATAGAAATCATCTTTTAAACTAATAGTTTCTTCTTTATCACTTTCATTATTTATATTTAATACTAAAAATACACCGATAACAATTAAAACTATTCCAAATAGTATTAATAAATATTTTGTTATTTTATTCTTATTATTAACATCTTTAAAATCTTCATCCATTTTAATTACTCCTTTTATTATTAACATTATAATATCATAATAAACAATTAAAAAATGATATTATTAAAAAAAAATGACATATATTGTCAATTTTTATTTATCTATTCCAGCAAGTTTTACTGAAACAAGTTTTGATACACCTGATTCCTGCATAGTAATACCATATAAAGTATCAGCATATTCCATTGTCTTTTTTTTATGTGTAATTATTAAGAATTGTGTTTTATCTTTGTAATGATCTAAGTAATGACCAAAGTTATCTACGTTTGCTTCATCAAGTGCTGCTTCAACCTCATCAAAAATACAGAAAGGAACACTTCTTACATTAAGTATTGCAAATAGTAAACTAATTGCAGTAAGAGTCATTTCCCCTCCTGATAAAAGTGTAATTGCTTTTAATTTTTTCCCTGGAGGAGATGCAACTATTTCCACTCCTGTTTCTAAGATATTGTTCTTATCAGTTAAATACAAATCTGCTTCTCCACCATTAAATAATTCTTTAAATACTTTTTTAAATTCTACTCTTACTTTTTCAAATGTTGTTGAAAATTCTTCCTTCATTACATCATCCATCTCATTAATTATTTCAAGAAGAGTTTCTTTAGCATTTACTAAATCATTTCTTTGGTTTGTTAAGAATTCATATCTTTCACTTACTCTTTTATAGTCTTCAATTGCTTGAATATTAACCATACCTATATTCCTAATTATATTTCTATATTTATTAACTTCTTTTCTTGCTTCATCTATACTTATTTCAAGAGTATAGTTTTCTTTTGCTTTTTCAAAAGTTAATGAATATTCTTCACTTAAAGTATTTAAGTAATTATCAAGCTTTACTTCATATTTACTTACATTTATTTCTAATTCTTTTAATTCTTTCTCAAGTTTATTAATATTTGAATTATTTAATCTATTAACTGCATCACTTTCAAGAATCTTATTTGATAATTTTTCTTTTTCTTTCTCAGTGAATCTTAACTCTTTCATTAAATTCTCTTTTTCTAAAGAAACTTCATAATACTCTTTCATTATTTTTTCTTCTTCTTTAGAAATATTAGAATCAATTAAACTATCATATGTAGAAAGTTCTTTTTGTAAGTCATTAGATCTTTCATCAAGTTCTTTCTTTAAAGCATTTTTAGCATACACTGTTTCATTACACTTAATTAATTCACTATTTAATTCTCCAATTTTAGAATTAATATCTATACTTTCTTTTTCATAATTATTATAGTTTTCTTCTAAAGTTTTAGTAAGTTCCTCTAATTCTATTTTTTTTCTTTTTAAAGTTTCAAGTTCATTCTTTTCTGTAATTAAGCTTTTAGTTAATGCTACTGATCCACCTGATATTGATCCTCCTACATGAATTACATCACCATCTAAGGATACTACCTTATATTTTCTATTAACAAGTTCACTAATTCTATTCGCTGAATCAATATCCATTGCAACAATAACATTACCTAGTTGATTTTTAATTATATCAATATATTTTGAGTCAAAGCTTATTAATTCAGAAAATATTCCAATATATCCAGTAGCTTTCTTTAAATCATTTATTATACTATTTTCAACATATTTTTCTTTTATAACATTTAAAGGAAAAAAAGTTGCTCTTCCTAAATTATTTTCCTTTAAATAATTAATTGCATCTTTTGCATTTTTTTCTTCATCTACTACTATAAAGTTTTTAGAAGATGCTAAAGATACTTCAAGTGCTTTAACGTATTTATTATCACTATTTATTAAACTTGCAATAGTACCATGTATTCCTCTTAATCTTGGATTATTTAAAACACTTTTAACAGGAGTAGGCATGCTGCTATTCGATTCAATATAATTAGTTAAAGAATTAATCTTATTGTTAATATCATATAATTCTCTTTTTTTGCTATTTAAATCATTTAAAGTATGATTTTTTTTATTATTAGAATTATTAAGTTCTAATTCTACTTTAGATAATTCTTCTCTAGCATTAGTTATATCAGTATTGATAAGTTCAATGTCTTTAAAAAGAAGTTCGATGCTATTATTTGTTTGTAATAAATCTTCTTTTAATGTAGCAATTGTATTATGAACTTTTTGATCATTTGCATCATATTTACTTCTTTCTTTAAGAAGTTCTTTTTTTCCATTTAATTTTTCTTCTTTTCCAGTTAATTCAAGCAATTTAGAATTAAAGTCTTTTATTTTATTTTCTAAATTAAGAAGTTCTACTCTATCAGTCTGTAATGAAGTTTCTTCATTTGAACTTTTTAGATTTAAATTTAATATTTCATTATTTAATTCTTCTATTCTTTTTTTTGCTTGATTATTTTCATAATTAATTCTATCTATTTCACTTGCTAATAATGCAACTTCTACATTATCTAAATGATCTTTTGCATTTAGATATTCAGCAGCTTTTTCGCTTTGTTCTTTTAAAGGTTCAAGTTGTATTTCTAACTCATTAATAATATCCAATACTCTTTCCATATTATTTTGTGTTTTATCTAGTTTTCTAATTGCTTCTTCTTTTCTTTTTTTATATTTTAAAACACCTGCTGCATTTTCTATTATTAACCTTCTATCTTGTGCAGAATTAGAAAGTATTTTTGATATTTCACCTTGAGAAATTATATTAAATGACTCTTTTGATGATGCACTATCAATTAGTAAATCAGTTATATCTTTTAATCTACATTTTTCTCCATTAAGAAAATATTCTGATTCACCAGATCTATAATATCTTCTTTTTATTGAAACTTCACTAAAAGGTGTATCAAGATAATGATCAGAATTATCAAATGTTAAAGAAACACTTGCAACATTAAGTGAATTTCTTGACTTACTTCCAGAAAAAATAATATCAGTCATAGAGCCATTACCACGAAGTGATTTAACTGATTGTTCTCCTAAAACCCAACGAACAGCATCAACAACGTTACTTTTTCCACTTCCATTAGGACCAACTATAGCTGTTATTTTCCCATCTAAATCAATTGTTATTTTATCTGCAAATGATTTAAATCCATTACATGTTATTTCTTTTAAGTACATATTAACACCTTCTACAATCCATTATTTATTATACTATAAAATGTGCATTTTACAAAGAAAAAAAACAGAAAGAATATCTCTTCTACTTATTACATAATAATAATCTAATAAACATGAATTTATTGTACATCCTATACTTCAAGAATAAAACCTATGGATAAAGTAATAATAATGTAAATTAAAGATTTCTTTTTCATAACATTACGTGAATAAAATAACATATTATATTAAAAAAAATGTCAAAAAAAAGAGTATTCAATACTCTTTTAATTATATATTAGAAATAACACCAACAAAATACTCCTGATGATCCCACAGGTTGTGTGAAGGAGCTAGATTGTACATAAAGCAGTATCACCTGAAGTAGCACATCTATAAGACAAAGAACCACTCTTTTTATTAATTATTTACATGACCTACAGCAACAAGTAGATCCTGTTCCATTGCATGTACTTCCAGAGTATACGGTTCCTCCACCACATCCCCCAGTACACGAAGTACTAACATATCTGCATCCTCCGCCTGATGAAGATGATGAACTATTATCAATCCAACATCCTCCTGAATAAAATGAGTAATTAGTTCCGTTAATATTAACAGTTTCATTATTTGCCATACTTCCGTCTCCTTTAAACCAGTACCAACATGAAGATCCTTCCCATGGAAGATATTTCCAAGCGTTAGAAACCATTATATTATTTTCAAAGTAATACCAGAAAACAGTTCCTCCAGTTGTACATGAGCTAGATCTTCCTCCATCTCCTAGTTTTGCCCAACCATTAATTCTATTACCATCTATATAATATACCCATCCTGATGATGTTTGTTCCCATCCGTCACATTTAACACAAGAATTATTTAGAACACGATAGCCTGAATTACAAGATGATATATTACATCCTGAACTCCATGATGCAACGTTTGCTCTATTGCCACATGCTGAACATGCTCCTGTATTTCCATTATTTGATGTTGTTCCTGCTGTACATGCTGTGCACGTATTATTACTATTCTTTGCATATCCTGCCTTACATGATGCTATTGTACATCCTGAACTCCATGAATATACTCCTGATGCGTTACTACATGCTGAACATATGCTCCTGTGTTTCCGTTGTTTGATGTTGTTCCGGCTGTACATGCTGTGCACGTATTATTACTATTCTTTGCATATCCTGCCTTACATGATGCTATTGTACATCCTGTTGATCCCCATGCATATACTCCTGTTCCATTTGTACATGTTGTACACGCTGAACTTGTATTACTTGCTGATATTGTATGTTCTGCTATTGTTGTTCCACCTGCACAACTTCCTGTACATTTTCCATCTGCTGTTGTTACTCTTGTATTTATCAAACATTTTATCTTACATGATGATTTTGCTGTTGATCCTTCTGCACTTGTATATCCACTTGGACATGATGTACATGCATTATCATCTATATTATAATATCCATTATGTTTTAATGAGTACTTATTTGCTGCACAGTTTGCTGTTGTTATACCTGTCTTCGTATTCTTATATTTTCCTGCTACAACTTCCATGTAACATCCTGTCTTTCCTGTTCCTCCTGCTGATTTTGTATATTGTATTCCTAATGTTACACATGGTATACATGTACTTGTTTCTCCATAATACTTTGTTGATGCATCTGAGTAATTATTTTCTGCACATGTTGAAAATGCTTGGTCCTTAGCATTCTTTATATATTTTCCTTCTGTTATTGTAGCATAACATCCAGACTCTCCTGTTCCTCCTGCTGATTTTGTATATATTCCACCAAGTGTTGTACATGCTGGACATGTACTTGTTGATCCATATGTTACTGTATGAGCATTTTTAAATGTATTAGCAGAGCATGTACTTACATTTTCATCATTTGCATTCTTTACATATTTTCCTGCTTCTACATTTTTTAAACATACGCTTTCTGATGTTTTATTTGCTACAGTTGTCCCATCTCTATATCCTTTTGGACATTGTGTACATGTTAATGAATTGTGACTATAATATCCATTTCCACATTCTGTCCATTTTGCATATAATGTTCCATTTGTTGTAAATAATTTCTCTTGTCCTGATACTATTATTCCTGTTTGATTTATTATTAATTTTCCTGTTGAATCATTTGTTGTGTAATATCCATTAAATTCATATCCATTCTTATATGGTGGTGTTATCGTTCTTATTTGTGTTGTTCCAGTTGAATCTGCATACCACCCTACTGAATAATATTCATATATAAATTCTGTTCCAGCTGTCGTTGCTCCATTATTATTTAATGTAAGCTTAAATATTCCACTTAAATTTGTAGGTTCTGGATCTATTTCTAAAGATTTAAATACATAGACTTTTGAACTTTCTTCTTGATTTACATCTTCTCCTTCTATTTCTCTATTTTCTGTTTTTCTATAATCTTTATCTTTAAATTTATATATTGTTCCTGTTGCTTCAAATGATGATATTGTTGGTACTGAATCAACTATATCTATTTTTATTGAACTATCATCTAAATTATTTACATTTGTTGATATTAATCCTGTGCTTGTCTCATCTATTACTGTTGCATAAAAATTATATTTATTATTTTCAGGAACTATAATTATATAACTTCTTTCAAAGTCATATGCTCCATATGGACTATTTTCGCTATCTCCTTTTTCAAGTATTACTGATTTTATTGGCACTATCATTATTTCATCTTCTTGTAAATAGTCTCCATACTCTTTCATTTCATACTTTCCTCTTATTGTTTCAGCATATGCATTAATATTGGAAACATAAACTTGTCTATCCGATTTAAAAATATATTTTGTTACTGCTGGGACTGCTATAATAAGAATTATCCCCATAATTATTATTACTGCTAATATTTCTATTAATGTAAAACCTTTTTTATTTTTCATATAATCACCTATCTTAAATTAATTATATCACAATAAATTTAAAAAAAAAGATGATTTTAATCATCTTATTAATTTAATAATATCATTCCATGTAACAAATACAACTAAGACCATAAGTAAACAAAAGCCTATTGTATTTACAGTATTTTCTATTTTTGGATTAACTGGCTTTCCACGAAACTTCTCAATTATTAAGAATACTATTCTTCCTCCATCAAACGCAGGAAATGGCATAATATTCAAAAATCCTACATTTACACTTAAAAGTGCAGTCAAACTAGCAAGGTTTAATAATACAGATTCTTTTGTTACTTCACCTACTACTGAATAGATTCCTACAGGGCCAGATAAATTGTCTGCACTAATTCTTCCAGTAAACAAATATTTAAATGTAATAATCATTTGTTTAAAATAAGAAATTAATTGTTCAAAAGCATATTTAATTGCATTTAAAAATCCATGTTTTTCTTTTCTTTCTAAAGTAATTCCAAACTTGTATTCTTTCTTCTTTGTTTCTTCATTTTCTTCCTCTAAAGGAGTTACTGAATATTTATATTCTTTACCCTTTCTTTCAATTACAAAATCTGTTTCACTTCCATCATTATCAAGAGCTAAATAAAGTCTTAAGTCATCCATTGTTGATACAGTATTTCCATTTATTTTTTTTACGATGTCTCCATCTCTTACACCAACTTCATACATTGGATAATTAACATCTACTTTTGAAATCATTGGAGTCATATCAACAGAACCATGAAATAATCCAATAAAAAATAATAAAAGTATTGCAAGTATAAAGTTATTAAACACACCTGCAGCCATTATAATAAATCTTTGCCATACAGGTTTTTCATATAAATAAGCTCCTTTAGGTACTTCTGGATCTTTTTCTGTTGGATCTTCTCCTGCTAAAGAAACAAATCCTCCTATTGGTAGAGCTCTAACATTATATTGAGTTTTCCCTTTTACCTTTTTAGTTCCAAACAATCTTGGACCCATACCAATTGAAAATTCAAAAACATGAACACCAAATAACTTTGAAAAAATAAAGTGTCCAAATTCATGAACAAGGACAATTAATCCTAAAATAAGTATAAAATAAATAAGTGTTAACATAATTATTATCCTCCTATATAATTGTTATAAATAATATAAATCCTAATGTTATAAAAATCACACTATCCATTATATCTAGTATACCACCATTTCCAACATTGTAATTAGAAAATGATGATTTATTAAATTCTTTTTTTATAAATGAGAACACTAAATCTCCAAATTGGCCAAATACAGATAAAATAAATGAGATAATAACAATACCATATATTGGTAAATCTGTATTTATTGTGCTAATAAAAAACATCGATGATAATATTGTTCCCATTATTACCCCACCAAATACACCCTCTAACAACTTTTTTGGATTAATTGTTGGAACAAAAATTGTTTTACCAATGTAATAATTAGTTGTTAATTCAAATACAAATGATACAAGTGTAATAATAAAAATATAAACTACATAATTACTATTATTCATTCTAAATTGAGCCAACAAATTAAAAGTTATACCAATAAATAGTGTAGATCCCATTAAAAACAGAGCATCTAGTATATTATATCTTTTTTTATTATTAACTATTACTAAAGGAATCAAAGATGTTAATACTAACACTGCTAAAAGTTTATAATCAAATAAATAATATTCTAAATTATTATCATAATTATTCATTACAAAAAACATAACAATAACATATGATAACAGTTCAATTTCAATTGGTATGGGTTTTTCTTTATTTCTAATATGTAACATTTCTCTTAAAGAAAGTATAGCAAAAAAAGTAATAAGTATATTAAAAACTAATTTACCAAGAAAAATAGAACATACAAACATAGTTATTAAGAATAATATTGTAATTATGTTATTCTTCATTATACCCCTCCAAATCTTCTATTTCTCTTATTATATATTTCTAATGACTTATCAAATTCTTTCTCATTAAAATCTGGAAATAAAACATCTGGGAAATAATATTCAGCATAACTTGATTGCCATAACATAAAATTACTAATTCTTTGTTCACCACTAGTTCTAATAACAAAATCTAAATCAGGCAAATCCTTATACATATAGTGACTTACCAATTCTTCATTTACATCATCTAATTTTAGTTCGTTATTGTGTATTTTTTGTGATATTTTTTTAATTGCATCAACAATTTCCATTCTTCCACCATAATTTAAACAAATATTAAATGTAAAATGAGTAAATTCTTTTGTACAATCTTCTAAGTTCTTTATTCCATCAATTACATCTTCTCTTAAGTTTTCTCTACTACCTGATACTATTACTCTAATACCATTTTTAATAAATACACTTTTCTTTTTATTAAAATATTTTACAAATAAATCCATAAGATAATTAACTTCTTCTTCATCTCTATTAAAGTTTTCAGTAGAAAAAGCATATACGCTTACATAAGGAATACCTCTTTTAAAGATATGCTTTAAAAGTGATTCAAGATTTTTTGCTCCTGCTTTGTGTCCAAAACTTCTTTTTAACCCTCTTTTTTTAGCCCATCTGCCATTTCCATCCATTATTATTCCAACATGTTTTGGTAAAACTATCTCATTTTCCATATATATCACCTATAAATAATTATATTATATTGATGTTTTTTTATCAAATTAAAATACATTTTTTTATAAAAAAAAGACCAATTGGTCTTAAAACTTGTCAATATTGATTTTAACTTTTTTATTATCCTTTAAATAACTACTTGCTTGAACTAAAGTCTTAATAGCTTGAGCATTTCTTCCAGATCTTCCTATAATTCTTCCCATATCTTCATCAGATACCATAACTTGAATTAAAATAGTATTTTCTTCATCTGTTTCGAATTCTTTAACACTTACGCTATCTTTATCTTTTGCTAAAGCAGTAACTATTTCTTTTGTTAATTCTATTAAATCCATAATTATTTCTTTCCTTTTTTAGATTCAGCAAATTTAGTCATAATTCCCTTTTTACTGAATATATTTCTAACTGTATCAGTTGGAAGAGCTCCTTGGTTTAACCATTTTAATGCTACTTCTTCATCAACTTTTACTTCATCAACTGCTGGATTATAAGTACCAATTAATTCAATATATTGTCCATCTCTTGGTCTTCTAGAATCACTAGCAACTATTCTATAAACAGGTTTATGTCTAGATCCTAATCTTGTTAATCTTATTCTAACTGCCATAATATTACCTCCTCAATTCATATTCATTATATAACAAAAAAAATAAGATGTCAACATATGTTTGTTAACACCTATATAATTTTTAATATTTTAGAATATTTAGAAGTATCTATTCTTAATTTTTCAGCTTCTTCTTTCATAGAAGATTCATCAAATAATACATTATAAACTAAATCACTCAATTTCTTTTGGTTATTCTCTTTTGTATAATCAATTAAAGATAAAGTATATTCAAATCCTTCGTAATATGATAAATAACTAGCTAATAGAAGAGCAAACTTATCTCTTTTTAATTCTAATACATGATTATTTTTTGCATAAAACAAATCATTTTCAAAATCATATTTATTATCCCATAATTGTTTTATTCTATTATTTATAAATATCTTCTTACCTTTTCCTGGATTAATTTTTTCATACATTAAGTATTCAAAAAACATTGATAATACTTCAGAGTATTCCATATACTCATAATTTCTTTTTCTATTTAGTTGTGGGAAATGAACTAATTCATGAGCATAAGCAGCATAAAGCATACTTGAATCTTTCTCTAAATCAGGTAGTTTAATTGAATATTTAAAATTATTATTTACATCTATATCTATTCTTGAGGAACAATCTGCAATTGTTCTATCTCTATCTTTTAGTATTTCTGATTTAAAATAATATGCTGATAGTAAATTAAATATTTTATCACTATCAAATTCATCTAATATTTCAAAAAAATACTCATAAAATGGTTTATTTACTTCTGTATCTATTAATTTCTTATTATCTTGTACTTGATTTTCTAAAAGTGCTTCAATTTTGTTTATAGTTTTAATGTCACCATAATCATATTTTAATTTAAAATGGCAAACATCAAATGTTTTATCAAGCATTCTATCTTTATATATATAATATTGTTTCAATTGATCTCTTTCAATAGCCATCAAAATCCCCCACAGTCCTAACTGGTTAGTTATTATAACATAATAAAAGAGAAATTACTAGTCTTTAATAATTTCTCTTATTACATAGCTTGAAATAAGTAAACCGGCGCTATTAGGAACAAAAGAGTTGGATGCTACTACTCTACCAGATTTAATTGGTACTTCAACAGAACATAAAACAGGGATTTTTTTATTTATTTTTTCATCTCTGACCCATTTTCTAAATATTCTAGCTAGTGGATCATTATTAGTCTTTCTAATATCAGTTATTTCTAATTTAGAAGGATCCATCTTACACCCTGTCCCCATTGATGAAATAAAATTAATATTTCTTTCTATTGCTTCTTTAATTATTTCTTTTTTAGTTTCTTTTGAGTCACAACAATCTATTATAAATTTTGGAGACTCTTTATCAAATATTTCTTTAATATTATCTTTATCTAAATAAATATCGTACTTAGAAACATTACATTTTGGATTTATATCTTTAATAATACTTTCTAATACATCTACTTTCTTTTTACCTATAGTGGAGTGGTATGCTACTACTTGTCGATTAATATTTGAAATATCAACAGTATCAAAATCTATAATAACAATATCTTCTATTCCACTTCTAACAAGTGATAAAGCACATTCTCCTCCAACTCCTCCTACTCCAACAATAAGTACTTTAATAGAATGTATTTTATTTAAATTATCTTTTCCAATTAATAGTTCTAATCTTTCAAACATAAAGCCTCCCTAAATTTTTGCAAAAAAAAATGTCTAAAGAACGAGTACGATAAAACCCGCTTATTGCAGGTGGGTGTCCATACGAAACCTTTAGGATTCTCACTACTTGGTGAGCTTTCAACACCAGTTTCTTGATCCGAACTCCCGTATCGTTACTTAGTCGGTTTTATAATAAACTCTATTTCTATTAGACATTTTTAATATATCACACTTCCTTAAAAAAGGAAAGTGATTTCCAAAAATAAAAGTGTCAATCTGTAAAGTAATATTCAGTTTTAAATTAATCCGATTACAATTTTTTATATCATTAATAGTCTTTCAACAATTTCATTATATCAAAAAAATAACGATATGTCAAACATACCGCTAATTATGTAATTCCTCAATAATTTTATCTATTTTTTCTCCATATTCTATTGAATCATCAAAAATAAATCTTAATTCAGGAGTATGTCTTATCTCTACTCTTTTGCTAAGTTCTCCACGAATAAAACTTTTTGCTCCTTCTAGTGCTTTCATAGTAGTTTCTTTTTTTTCTTTATCAAACACAGTAACATATACTTTGGCATAACTTAGGTCATTTGTTATTTCACAACCAGTAACTGATACAAATTTTATATTTTCATCTTTTACTTCATTTTGTAGAATATAACTTATTTCTTTTACAAATGTACTATTCATTCTTTCTAATTTAATACTCATAATACACCTCCATAGGTATAAATAATATACCATAAATTTAAAAAAAATGATATTAAATATCATTTTTATTTATTAATTCTTGATAATTTTTTAATATAATCATTTTTTTCCATTTTCTTTTTTAAGTATAATTCATCTAATTCTTTATCTAAAATAGAAGTATTTAATAAATCATAGGAATTTTGTACATTTATTTTAGGAGTAGATCTTATAACATTTACTGATTCATCATATACAAAATCACCAATTCTACCATCTAATTCTATAGTACCTATTATTTTTTTGGAAATATTTCTATCATTATCTTTTACTTCTTTTTCAAATATAAAGAGATTCTTTCCATCTATTACTTTATTAATTATATTATCAAATATATCACTACATCTTTTTAAATACTGTTTATCTAAAAAGTACATTCCCTTTTCAGCTATTACTAAACCATGTTTTGAATCAATATTTAATAATTTTTTTGGATTTTCATCTAATTCATATTCATTATATATTTTATTTGTTTTACTCTGGGATCCCTCTACAACAAATAACTTAGTATTTCCATTATAACTTCCTAAAAACATACATGATTTATCATCTATTGTAATAAATTCATGTAAATTATCAAACACTGGTGTTGTATTATCAAAAGAATCTTTAACAAACCATTTATATTCTCCCGTATCATATAAATCAACTATTTCAACGTATTTTAAATTATTTGGATTAACTCCATCAATATAGTGTGTTTGAACACATCCATTATTATCTAACATTAGTTTCACCTCGAGTGTATATATTATAGTATAATTATTGAATTGTAAAGAAAAAAAGAAGAATTAACCATTATTCTTTTTAACTAATTCTTTATATTCATCTATTTTATCTTTTCCTACAAGTACTTTATTATTATGTTTTATTATTTCATCAACAAACGAATCTTTGTATTCAGTAAATTCTTTTCTACCATTTTTTAAACAAACTGCTAAATCACTACGTGGAAGTAAAGTATTAGGATCTATTAATACTCTTTCATAAATCAAAAGAATATCTTTATAATCGACAATAAATCCATAATAAAAATTTGTTAGCATATAGTTCTTTGTAAAATATGTTTTTTTAAAAGAATCACCAACAACATTTTGGGTTAATTCTTTTTTTACTTTATCTAAGTCAATTTCTTTGATAAATCTCTTGACTTTATTTTTTTGATAATTAAATATTAAAAAGAATACAATCGAAATTATAAAACCTACAATAATAAAAACTATTCCTGCGCTATTATTAATAATATCAATAATACCAAATATTAGAAATCCTAAACCTAGTAATGTAACTATTAAAGAAGCATATCCCATAATAGGTAAATTTGTAATCTTTTTTAGAAATTTATCAGGATTGTCTATTTTAATTTCTTTCATATACTTATCACCATATTAATTTTAACATAATCAAAAAAAAATAATCAAGAATTTACCTCTTGATTATCTTTTTATTTCTTTTAATTCATATACCTCAATGATATCTCCTTCATGGATATCTTGATAGTTTTCTAAAGTTACTCCACATTCCATTCCTTTAGGAACTTCTTTAACTTGGTCTTTTTCTCTTTGTAAAGATTTTATCTTTGTATTTGCAAGAATTATACCATCTCTTATTACTCTTGCGTTTGCTCCTATTTTAAGAGTTCCTGATTTAACATAAGAACCAGCAATAATACCAACTTTAGAGAATTTAAACAATTGTCTTACTTCTACTTCTCCAATTACTACTTCTTCATATTCTGGATCAAGCATACCTTTCATAGCAGCTTCTATATCTTCAATCATTTTATAAATAATATCATATAGTTTTATATCAACATTATACTCTTTAGCAATATCTATAACAGATGATGTTGGTCTTACATTAAATCCAATTATAAGTGCATGAGAAGCATTTGCTAAGACTACATCACTTTCAGTTATAGTTCCAACTCCTCCACGAATTACAGTTACTTTAACTCCATCAACATTAATTTTAGAAAGACTTTGTTTGATTGCCTCTAAACTTCCATTAACGTCTGTTTTTAATACAACATTAATTTCTTTAACACCACTTTGAATAGCTCCAAATAAATCATCTAGACTCATTCCTGATCTATTAGTGTCTTTTTCTTTGCTTCTTAATTTTCTTCTATCAGCAATATTCTTAGCTTGTTTTTCAGTTTCAAATGCCATGAATTTGTCTCCAGCACTTGGAACTTCACTAATTCCAGTTATTTCTACTGGCATTGAAGGAAGTGCTTCAGTTATTTCTTGACCTTTGTCATTTTTTAAAGATCTAATCTTTCCTGATGAAGTACCAACTACTATTGGGTCTCCAAGTCTTAATGTTCCATTTTGAACAAGTACTGTTGCAACAACACCAGTTTTCTTATCAAGTTTAGATTCAATAACTGTACCAATAGCATATCTTTGAGGATTTGCTTTTAATTCAGCCATTTCTGATACTAATAAGATGTTTTCAAGAAGTTTTTCAATACCTTCTCCTGTTTTACAAGAAATTTTATTAAATATTGTACTTCCTCCCCATTCTTCAGGTGTTAGACCATAATCAGCTAACTCAGTCATAACTTTATCAATATTAGCATCTGGTTTATCAATTTTATTAATTGCAACAATAATAGGAACGTTTGCAGCTTTAGCATGGTCTATTGCTTCTTTAGTTTGAGGCTTAACTCCATCATCTGCTGCAACAATTATTATTACAACATCAGTAACACTAGCTCCACGAGCTCTCATTTCTGTAAATGCTTCATGTCCTGGAGTATCAATAAATGTTATTCTTTGCCCATTTAATTCAACTTGATATGCTCCAATTGCTTGAGTTATACCTCCTGCTTCTCCTGAAACTACATCTGTTTGTCTTATTTTATCAAGAAGTGAAGTTTTTCCATGGTCAACATGCCCCATAACTGTTACTATTGGAGGACGATTAACAAGATTTTCTTCACTATCATTAATCTCATATTTCTCAAAGTTACTAATGTCTTTTGATTCAGCAGCTTTAAGTTCTTTTCCATAATCAATAACAACAAGTTCTGCAACTTCGAAAGATAATGCATAATTAATATTAGCCATTACACCAAGTTTCATTAATTTCTTAATAATCTCTGTAGTTGAAACATTTAATACTTGAGCAAGGTCAGATACAGTCATATTCTCTTTATATAAAACTATATCTTCTTTCTTCTCTTCTACATTAGACATTAATTTTTCTTTATGTTTATATAGTTCTTTTCTTTCTTTTTGAAATTTTACTTTAGAACTTTCTTGACGTTCTTGTCTACTTTTTAATTTTTGTTTATTTTGAGTATTATCAATATCTATTTTTTGATCACTAATAATCTTTTCTACTCTTTCTTCAATTTCCTCTTCTTCAGCGTAATCATTAACTATTTCTTCATCTATTTCTTCTTCATTTCCAATTTCACCATCAAGTAAAACTATGTCATCTTCTGATAAATCAGTATTTTCATCATCATAACTAATGCCTAATCTATCGCATAGTTTTAATATTTGTTCTACGGATTTATTTACGTCTTGAGCGTACTCTAAAATACTCATCATAAATAACACCTCCTATTTTCTTTTTAATCTTAATACTTTTATTCCACTTTCGTCTAACATTTCTTTAGCAAGTGGATCACTATAATCACTATCGTATACTATTTTTTTAATTTCAGCATTTATTATCATTCTTGTACATATTGAACAAGGATATGTATTAGTGTAAATAGTTCCACCTTTAATGCTTACTCCTTTAACAGCTGCAGAAATAATTGCATTTTGTTCTGCATGTGCAGCACGACATACTTCTTGTCTTGTACCAGATTCTATTTTATTTAATTTTCTTAAACATCCTCCAGCATCAACACAATGATGAAGTCCTTTAGGAGCTCCATTATATCCAGTTGATACTATTTGGTTATCAACAGTTATTACTGCACCAACTTTTCTTGAAACACAGTTACTTCTTTTAGCAACAACATCTGCTATTTCCATAAAATACTCGTCCCATGTTGGTCTATCATCTACTACATGTTTCATATTTACACCTCCAATGTTTTAAGCATCTCGTCATATACCTCATTACTAATTGTAACTTCTAAGTATTTTTCAAGTGCTTTATTTTTCTTGGCCTTTTCTATTACATCTTTGTCCTTTTTAATATATGCACCATGTCCATTTAACTTTCCAGTTAAATCTACTTTTATTTCTCCTTCTGGAGTTCTTACAATTCTAAGTAACTCTTGTTTAGGAAACTTTTCATGTGTTATTACACATGTTCTTAGTGGTATTTTTTTAACTTTCATTAAAACACCTCCTAATCTCTAAAGTTAATTCCCATTTCTCTTGCTTGTTCTGTTTTCTTTATATCTATTTTGTAATGAGTTAATTTACTAGCAAGTCTTGCATTTTGTCCTTTTTTACCAATTGCAAGTGAGAAGTTATCATCATCAACTACTACAATTGCTTCTTGCTTTTTAGGATCAGTTATTATTACATGTAAGTTTTTAGCAGGTGCTAATGCATTTGCAATAAATACTTGTGGATCTTTATCATATTTAACGATATCAACTTTTTCTCCATGTAATTCATCTAGAATTCTTGAAATCCTTGATTTCCTTTCTCCAATACAAGCTCCTACTGGATCAATTTTATCATTTTCACTATATACTGCAACTTTACTTCTTGCTCCAGCGTCCCTAGCTACACTATAAACTAATACTGTTCCATCAGAAAGTTCAGGTATTTCAAGTTCAAATAATCTTTTAATAAATCCATAATGACATCTTGATAAAAGAATAAATAATCCTTTACCACTATTATCTACTTTACTAACATATACTTTAATTTGTTTTCCCATTTCGATTTTCTCACCAGGAATACATTCTTTCTTAGGAAGAATTCCATTACTTCTTCCAAGATTAATAAAGTAGTTATCAACATCTTCTAATTCTACTGTACCAATTAGCATTTCATCTTGTTTATCACCATATTCATCAACTAAAGAACTTCTTTCAGCTTCTCTCATTTTTTGAACAAGTACTTGTTTTGCAGTTGATGCAGCTACACGTCCAAAATCTTTTGGTGTTACTTCAGTATCAATTGTGTCTCCAACATTAAGTGACTTATTTTCTTTTCTTGCATCAGTTAAAGTAATATGATAATTTGGATTAAATTCAACTGCTTCTTCATCATTATCATCTAAAGTATCTAAATACTCATCAGTTGCCATTTCATCTGGTACAACTGTTTTAAATGAAAATACTTTAATATCTCCTGTATCTTTATTAATTACAATTTTTGAATTAGTTAATGAATTGAAATTTTTCTTGTATGCTGTAGCAAGAGCTTGCTCCATAGCATCAAAAACAACATCTTTATCAATTCCTTTTTCTTTAGCAATATTATCTACTGCTTTTATAAATTCTTTCCCATTCATTTTAAACACTCTCCTTTGATTTAGCGTACACATCTAAGATGTACTCACCTTCAATTAAATTCATTTTTTCAATAATAGGATCAATTATTTTAGTAGCTTTAACAACTCTATCAATATCAATAATGTCTTCTGCATCAAGTACTACTCTTAAATAAGTATCTCTACCTTCTTTTTCAGTATAAACATCATAGATATAAACATTTAATTCATCTAATTTGTTTCCAACTTCTTTAATTAAATCTTCTTTCATAATTCACCTCTTACTAATTCAAAAGGTGGAAGATCTCTCTTCCACCAAGTTGCTAAAAGTATTATATTATAAGAATTAAATTATTTCAAGTGTTATTTTATAAAAACAATCTATATTACATACCTAATGTATAAGGATCATCACTAGTTCCTGACCCACCTATTATCTTAACCAATGAATTTAAGAAGACTGCAGGATAAACATCTTTAGAAGAATTAACTTTATCTCTAGTTATGGAACCATCAGCATATATACAATGAGCATGAGTTCTTTTCGAATTACCAACATTTGGAAGAACCCAGTAATTTCTATTTTTCTTCATCCAATCATAAATACTTTCTCCACACGATGAAAAATAACTATTTCCTGGAGTGTTGTAACAATTTTCCCCATCCGATGCATACAAATATTCATAAATAGATAATAGACCTACTTTTCTATCTAAAGTCATTGTTTTTGCATTTTCGTAAGAAGTAGTTGCATTTGCTCCAACAGTTGTTATTCCTACATACCAAGTTCCTGTTGATATCATATTTTTTGCTGAATGCTGTAAACTATAATAAAATCCTCCTTCTGTTTCTTGATTTAGATACATTTCTAATCTGCTTCCTTCCCAGACATTTTCATCACTAGTTGAATCATTAAATTTTTGTGATAATAATGCTGTTGCTCTTTGTATTTTCAATTGATTACCATATATTCCAATGATTCTCCATGTTTCACAATTTATTTCATCACAATTAAACTTTACATAATTATCTGGGTTTCCACCTTTAAATATATAGACATCATCATCAATTTGTACTAATTGAGATTGTTTTTCATTTAGTAGCATTGATACTATTGAATCGCTATTAGCATCTTTTTCAGTTTTTCCATCACATGTAGAACTAAATATTACTACTTTTTCTTTTCCTACTCCATTATTATCTTTTACATCATCTCTTGTTAAATCCGTTTCTATATCTTTTTCTTCTAATTTATCTATACTTATTGGTTCTTTTACTCCTGTTCCTGTATCATCTAAACTTACCCAGTAATAACTATATCCTTTTCCATCATATGTTACTACTACATATGTTTTGTCATCTATAAATTCCCCATAAGGGCTTTTTGCTTTATTTCCATTTTCTACTTTTATACATGTATTTGGTATGTAATAGGCAACACTTGTATCATACATTTCTAGTTTTCCTGAATTAACTAAATTCTTTGTTGCACTTGCTACTTGTTTTGCAGTATCTATATAAGCAGCTTTTCTTGAATCACTAATGTACCTTGTTACACTTGGTATTGCTATAATCATTAATATCCCTAGAATTATTATAACTGCTAATAATTCAATTAATGTAAATCCTTTTTTATTCATCAATTATCACCTATTATAAATATAACATAAAATATTAATTATTAATAAAAAAATAGATATTTAAATATCTATTTTACATTTATTTAGAAAAATATTTAGTTATAGATAATAATATAATTGGATGTGTTTGTTTATCAGGTACTTGCCTTTCATCTTTAATAGGGGTTTTGGTTTATTATTCATAGTTTTATTATTGTTTTTAGAAATATTTATTATTCTCTTAAAATATAAAAGCCCTGATATAACTCCTAAGCTATATCAGGCACCAACGAAAAGGTAAGTGCTTGACTAGAACTTCAAACACATCCTTCATTTATATTATACTACAAGTTAACTTGTTTATTCAATTCTTTTTAATTTTTATTTCTTTTTCTTAATAAAATAACTTGTTATATAAACTAAGAAACAAGTATAAACAAATACATAACCCCATAATAATAGATCTAGTAATATATCATTTGTATATTTTTCAAATATATCAGGAATATTTTCTGGAAATATATTTCCTAATTCTCTAAGTGGTACTTTAACTTTTAAAAAACATAATATTCTTAAAAATATATCAATAATTGCAAATGCATAAACAAAACTTGAAAATCTTCTAAATAGAATAATTACTAATAAAAGCAATAATGCTACTACTATCAAATCAATATACATATCTAACACCTCTTTTATTTATTAAAATAATAGTTCCATCTTTTTTCATGTCCTAGTTTGGTAAACTCACCATGTCCCGAATAAATTGTTGTATCATCAGGATAACTCTTTATTTTTTCAATTGATTTCATCATTTCTTTCATATCTCCACCTTCTAAATCACATCTTCCAATATTACCTTCAAAGATAAAATCACCAACAAACATAGTGTGTTCTTTATAAAAGTAATAAGTAACAGAATCAGGAGTATGTCCAGGATTAAAAATAACATTAAATGAAAATGGTCCAATATTATAGGTATCTTCTTCAAGATTTATTTTTTCATATACAGGACATCTATATGTATTTACTGCATCTTCAAGTGCTCCAATATGATCTAGATGTCTATGAGTAATTAAAATACCAATTACTTCTTTATCCTCTATATATGAATTAATTTTATCAAATTCACTCCCTGGATCTATAATTAACACTTTATTTTCTTTTTCAAGTAAATAACAGTTTTCAAATAAATCTCCATTTTGTACTATTCTTATATTCATAAAAACCTCTAATCTACTATATAAGATTATACACTCGTTTACATTATAATACAATATATTTACAAATCGTTGTACACTGTTTTTACACAAAAAAATAAAGTGTTTTGATACACTTTATTTATTTTTTTATTTACAATTCCACTTAGCGTCTTCTCTTGCTTCAACTGTTTTTATGAATTCATCTTTTGTCATTCCAATAACATTTACTTCATCTTCATCATCAGATTCCATTTTAGAAAATTCTGCAAAATTTGAAATTGTTACTTTTTTACCATTTTGCTTAATATCAATTTTTGGAACTTCAGCATCTCCTTCTTCTGCCATTCCTTCAGCAAAAGATAGAATCATTTTATATGAATTATACATTTGAGTTGCATCTTCTTCTTTTTCAAAATTCATAGAAACTGATGCATCTTTAACTTTATTGTCATCATCTAACTCTGCAACAATTTCTCCTTCATACTTATGTCCATCTTCTTCAAAATCTGCAGTACAAGTAACATTCTTTTTTGATCCACATCCTGTCAAAAAGGCTAAACAACTTAATCCCGCAACTGTCCCTAATAAAAATTTGTTTTTCATTTTAAATATCACTCCTCTTAAATCATATCTTAATTAAATTATAAACTATTTCTTTATTTCAATCAATAATTTTATTAATCATTAATTTTATTTTTTTGAGAATAAACACATCCACAATAATCTTGTCTATATAAATTATACTCATGAGATAATTCTATACTTCTTTTATATCCATTTTTCTTTTTAAAATCTGAATATAAATATTTAATCCCGTATTCTTCTTCTAATTCATGTCCTATTTCATTCAATTTATTTGAATTTTTATAAGGACTTATAGTAAGTGTTGTAGTAAAATAATCAAAATTATTTTCTTTTGCATACTTTGCACTTTCTTCAAGTCTTAATCTATAGCATTTAAAGCAACGGGCTCCCCCTTCTTTTTCTTCTTCTAATCCCTTAATTAATTCTTCAAATCTATTATTATCATATTCTCCAGGAATAATAGTTATTCTTTCTTTAAAAGGATATTCTACAACAAATCTTTGTTCTTCTTTTAGTCTTTTATCATATTCTTCTTTTGATGATATATTAGGATTATAATAAAATACTGTAATATCAAAATAATTAGTTAAATATTCTAAAACATAACTTGAACATGGAGCACAGCAAACATGTAATAACAGTTTTGGCTTATTACCATTATCAACTATTTTTTTTAACGTCTCATCTAAAACTATTTGATAGTTCATAAAAATCACCAAGATAATATTACAAATAAGAATTAAAAAAGTCAAATAAAAAATACCATATAAATGGTATTTTATAAACTACTTACAAGTATATCCGTCTGCTTCTGCTTCTTTTTTAGTATCTTCTAATGTTCCTTGAGCTTCAAATCCAGCTTCATCAGGTGTTGTTTCAAAAGAATAAGTTATTTTCTTTCCACTTGCAGATACCTTACATTTCTTGTATCCTGCTGATTCACATCCATCCTTAATTGCATCTTTGCTTTGGCTTACTTGTTCTTCAGTAACATCGTCACCAAGGTTCATAGTCATTTCCATCCAAACTGATTCAGCTTTAGTTTCATCACTATTGAATTGGATTTCTACAACTTGTGATTGTTCACCTGATTTTAATTCACATTTTAATGTATGTGATTTTCCACATCCAGCAAGTAATAAAGCTCCACAACCAATACCAACTAATCCTAAATAATTAATTTTCTTCATTATAACTCCTCCTATTAGTAAGATAAATCTTACTACTTATATAACAATGATAACATATTAGATATTATTCCACAAGTAAAATTAATAAAAAAGCAAAAAATGCTTATTCAGCATCTTTTTCTTTTTTTTCTACAACTGTTTTTCCTTTGTAACTTCCACATTCTTTACAAACACGATGTGGTTTAATTGTAGCACCACAAGTTGGACATTTAGTTGTTCCAACAACTTCTAATGCGTTGTGGCTTCTTCTCATTCTTTTTCTTGTTTTAGAAACTTTTCTAAATGGTACTGCCATATTTAATCACTCCTATCTTCGTTATTTAATAGTGCTTTAAATGGGTTATTATCTAACTCTTCTTCACTAACCAACTTCCATCCATCTCCATAGTAATTACTATAATCAGAGACTACAGTATACCTAAGAGGAACTTCCAATACAATATTTTGCCATAAAACTTCAATAATATCAAGATGTTTTTTATCTTTTTCTACAAATTCATCTAATTTTTCATTAATTTCTATATTAAATGGATACCAAACTTCTTCTAAAGTAATAGAATCATTTATTAACATTTTTCCATTAATAGTAAAATTAATTTCAAAATAATCTTCTACTTTTTTTATTAAGCTATCTTGTATTGTTACTTTATCGAGTTCTAGTATTCTTGAATCATTAATCATTTCTTTTGGAATAATATATTCTCCATCAAATGATAATTCATCATAAACACCACTATATAGTTTAGTTAAATCTATCAAATAACATCAACTCCATTTAGAGATTATATACTATATAAGTAAATAATGCTAGTACTTTTTTTTATTTTTTGTATAATATATTTGAGGTGTTTATATGGCTGTAGGAATAATATGTGAATATAATCCATTTCATAATGGACATATCTATCACTTAGAAAAAGTAAAAGAAATTGCTAAAGATGAGCCTATTATTCTAGTAATGTCTGGTAATTTCACTCAAAGAGGAAATATAAGTATTATTGAAAAATATGATAAAGCAAAAATTGCTTTAGATTATGGCATTGATTTAGTAGTAGAACTTCCCTTTGAGTTTGCTACTCAATCAAGTGACTTTTTTGCAAAAGGATCTATAAAGCTATTAAATGAATTAAAATGTAATAAACTAATATTTGGAAGCGAATCAAATAATGTAGATGAATTAATAAATCTTGCTAATATTCAATTAAATAATAAAAAATATAACTCTTTAGTAAAAGAAGAACTTGATAAAGGAATTAATTATCCAACAGCCATGAGTAATGCTTTAAAAAAGATATCAAAAAGTACTATTACTACTCCTAATGATCTATTAGGTTTATCTTACATAAAAGAAATAATAAAGAATAAATATGAAATAGAACCAATAACCATTAAAAGAACAAATGACTATAATAGTAAAGAATTAACAGATAGCATTAGTAGTGCATCAAGTATTAGAGAAGCATTAAAAAACAATCAAGATATATCAACTACTCTTCCAAAAAAGTCATTAAACAGAATAATAAAATATGATGAAAATAAATATTTTGAATTATTAAAATATAAGATAATATCAGATAAAGATTTAAGTATTTATCAAACTGTAGATGAAGGAATCGATAATAAATTAAAAAAAGAAATATACAAATCAAATAATATTGATGAACTAATAAATAATATTAAATCCAAAAGATATACCTATAACAAAATATCAAGAATGTTAACTCATATAATATGTTCTTTTACTAAAGAAGATAATAAAAAAAATACAGAAATCAGTTATATAAAAATTCTAGGATTTTCTAATAAGGGAAAAGAATACTTAAATAAAATAAAGAAAAAAATAGATATTCCAATTATTACAAATATTAATAAAAATAATATTAGTTTGTTAGAACTGGATATAAAAACAGACTCAATTTATAATTTGTTAACTAATAAAAATGATAATATATTTAAAAAGAAACCAATAATAAAAGATATTGTTAAAAAATAACAATATCTTTTTTACTAGATAATTATAACTGGGCGAACGCCGAAGTAGCTGCCGCGGTTATAGCCGTCGTTGTCGAAGTAGCCGTCAGAGTTCACGCTCCTAACATAGCCAGTGTAGTAAGCAGACCCAAGCCAGTATGATGTCTCTTTCCATGCTGCTTGATTTTCGTTGTAAAAAGCATACGATTCTTCTAATGTCATTAATCTTGCACTCTTTATTGTTGCTCCTTTTCCTTCTAAATATGTTTTATAGCTATCTACATATGTCTTTAAATTACTATTTGCATCATATACATGCCAATAGTTCGTACTTGAGAATGCAACCGTACCATATGCAGTTCCACCTGATACATATCCTTTTACTTCACTATCTTGGATTCCTTCTGTTGCTCCTGCTTTCTTTTTACTTCCTACATTTAAATTATAACGTGAAAGTAATACTAAATCACTTCCATCATGCTTTACTACATAGAAATCTTCTGTATCTATTGTTACTATGTCTCCAGTTACCACTGTATCTTTTGTTTTACCTTCAGGATATACTACTGCGTTACTTGAAGATCCTCCTCCACTTGGATTATCTCCTGAAGGTTGATCTTCTGTTGTTACATCAGTCTTTTTTCCTCTTTCATCTATGTTATTATGTGCATCTATTTTTTCTCTTGTTTTGTCACAATTAACACTATAAACATAGTTATATTGTCTATTTCCAATACCTATTGATGTATCAATACTTTTTAAATCAGTTTTTATAGTAGATTCATCTAAATGATCTCTATATGTTAATAGTATTCCATGTCCTGATTCATCTACTCCTGTATAATAGTAATCATTTTTCCCTTCATTATAAGTTACTACCACATAACTTTGTACAAATTCACCATATGGAGATTCATTTCTATCATTTTCTGTTGTCAAACACTTTGTAGGAATATAATATGTAAAGTTTTCATTACTAACACTATATTCTAGTCCAGTAACTTCTCCCATTGCTGTATCAATTAATTTATTTACAGTTGTAATATATGTAGTATCCTTTGAACCACTAATATATTTTGTAACTGCAGGTATTGCAATTATCATTAATATTCCTAGTATTATTATTACTGCTAATATTTCGATTAATGTAAAACCTTTACTATTTTTCATATTATCACTCACCTTATAATTAAATACTAACATATTTTTATATTTTTATAAAGAAAAGAAGAACAATTATTGTTCTTCTTTTACATCTTCTTTACTAACTTCTTTTTTTTCTTTTTTAGTTTCTTTTTCTTCTTTTTTATCATCTTGGAATACTTTTTTTCTTGAGAAGTTTAATCTACCTTTTTTATCCCATCCAATACATTTAACTACTATTTCATCACCAAGAGATACTACATCAGTTGTTTTTTCAACACGATCTTTTGCAAGTTCTGAAATGTGAACTAATCCTTCACATCCTGGCCATACTTGTACAAAGCATCCAAATTCTTCTATTTTAACTACTTTAGCTGTATATAATTGTCCTTCTTCAACTTCTCTTGTGATATCTTCTATCATTTTACGAGTCTTTTCAATTACTTCTTTATCAGTATGATAAATAGTTACTCTTCCATCGTCTTCTAAGTCAACTTTAACAGCATTCATATCATTAACTGCTTTAACATTACTTGCTTCAAGAATAATCTTAGTAATTGTTTCTCCACCTTTACCAATAACATCTTTGATTTGTTCTGGTTTAATCATGAATGAAACAACTTTTGGAGCATACTTAGATACTTCTTTTCTTGGTTCAGGTATTTGACGCTCCATTACGTCCAAGATTTCCATTCTTGCATCTTTTGCTTGAGCTAAAGCTTCTTTTAATATTTGTTTAGTAATTCCTTTAATTTTGATATCCATTTGAAGTGAACAAATTCCTTCTCTTGTTCCTCCAACTTTAAAGTCCATATCTCCTAAATGGTCTTCCATACCTTGAATATCAGTTAAAATTGTATAATCATCACCATAAGTGATTAATCCCATAGCTATACCTGCAACTGGTGCTTTAATAGGAACACCTGCAGCCATTAGTGACATACATCCAGCACAAATTGTAGCTTGTGAACTTGATCCGTTTGATTCAAGTATTTCTGATACTACACGAACTGTATATGGGAATTCTTCTTCACTAGGCATAACTTGTAAAAGTGCTCTTTCACCTAACGCACCATGACCAATTTCACGTCTTCCTGGTGCTCCATATCTTCCAGTTTCTCCTACTGAGAATGCTGGAAAGTTATAATGAAGCATAAATCTTTTTTCTGCTTCTAGTGATAATCCATCAAGTATTTGATGTTCTCCTAAAGCTCCTAAAGTAGTAACTGCTAAACTTTGTGTTTCTCCACGAGTAAATAATGCAGAACCATGAGTTCTTGGTAAGATATCAATATCAGTTGATAAAGGACGTATTTCAGTCATTTTTCTTCCATCAGCTCTTGTTTTTTCTTTAACAACTATTTGTCTAAATAACTCATATTCAATCTCTTCAAGAACTAATTTAACTTTAGTTATTAATTCTTGGAATTCTTCATCTTTTAATTTATCTTCAAATTCTTCTGTATATTTATTTACTACTTCTTCTTTAACAGCGTCAATTGCAGCATATTTCTCTAGTTTCTCTTTAATTCTTAAAGCTGCATCTAATTTCTTTTCTGCTAATTCTTTAATTTCATTTTTTAACTCATCAGTTATTTCAAGAGTCTCATATTCCATATCTTCTTTTCCAATTTCAGCAATAATTTCTTCTTGGAAAGCACACAACTCTTTAATTGCTTCATGACCAAACATTAAGGCATCAAGCATTAATTCTTCTGATACTTCTTTACTTCCTGCTTCAACCATGTTTATTGCTTCTTTTGTTCCTGCTACTGTTAAATCAAGAACTGACTCTTCAAGTTGTGCAGGTGTTGGGTTAATTACAAATTCTCCATTAATACATCCAACTTTAACTCCTGCAATTGGTCCATCAAATGGAACTTCACTTATGCTTGTACATAAACTTGATCCAAACATTGCAGTAAGTTCTGGTGAATTATCAGTATCTACTGATAATACTGTATTAACTATTTGTACTTCATTTTTAAACCCTTCCTTAAACATAGGTCTCATAGGTCTATCAATCATTCTTGCAGCAAGTGTTGCAGCATCAGTTGGTTTACCTTCTCTTTTAATAAATCCTCCAGGAATCTTACCAACAGAATATAACTTTTCTTGATAGATAACCATTAGTGGAAAGAAATCACTTAATAGATTAGCTTCTTTTTTAACTACTACTGTAGATAAAACTACTGTATCTCCATATCTTACTAATACAGCACCATTAGCTTGTTTAGCCATTTCTCCATTTTCAACGACTAACTTTCTTCCCCTAAAATCAAATTCAAATACTTTTTTTGACATTTACATACCTCCTTCTCGAGGGCTTATATTATTGTAGTAAAAATAATAAATAATTTTATTAACTTTACTACAATAACATAAATATTCACCCTCTAAATATCAAAAAAATAAGACACCAAAAACAAGTGTCTACTTTTTTTAAATTATTTTCTTAAACCAAGTTCAGCAATTACTTTTCTATAACTGTTAATATCAGTTCTAGCAAGATATGCTAACATAGTTTTTCTTTGACCAACCTTTTTAAGAAGTCCTCTTCTTGAATGGTAGTCATGTTTGTGTTCTTCTAAGTGTTTTGTTAAAGCATTGATTTCTGCAGTAAGAATAGCAATTTGTACTTCAGCAGAACCAGTATCTTTAGCATTCTTAGCAAACTTTTTAACTATTTCGCTCTTTTCTTCTTTAGTTAAAGCCATGTTCTATTTCCTCCTATTTAAATACATTCTATCCGGGTGGTGGTCGGAAAACTCCACTACTCAGGTAAAACAACAATAGTAGTATACATTAATTTATAAAATAAATCAAGTACTATTTTTATTAATCAATTATACTACATTCAATAAGACCTTGTTCATTCGTATGACATTCTGTGTTAGTATGATCACACCATTTACAATCATCATCTTTTTTTGAAAATAGTATTACACCAACTATTATTCCAATTACTATAACAGCTAAAATAATAGTTAATATTATTATTTTCTTTTTTTTCATTTTAATACCTACTTTATATTTATATATTATCAAATTATATTATTAAAAACAAATAAAAAAATTGGCAAATTTCTTGCCAATCTTTTACTTATTTAATTCTTCTTCAATTCTCATTAATTGATTATATTTACAAACTCTATCTGTTCTAGACATAGATCCAGTTTTAATTTGTCCAAGATTTAATCCAACTGCTAAATCTGCAATTGTAGTATCTTCAGTTTCACCACTTCTATGAGAAATGATTGTATTATAGTTATGACTTCTTGCAAGTTCAATAGTCTCTAAAGTTTCAGTAATTGTTCCAATTTGATTAACTTTTAGAAGTATTGCATTTCCAGCATGTTTATCAATTCCCATTTGTAAACATTCTTTATTAGTAACGAATAAATCATCTCCTACTAATTGAATTCTGTCTCCCATTCTTTCAGTAATTTTAGTAAATCCTTCCCAATCATTTTCATCTACTGGATCTTCAATAGAAATAATTGGATATTTACTAATTAATTCTTCATAAAAATCGATTAACTCATCAGTTGTAAGACTTCTTCCTTCTCCAACTAAATCATATTTTTGTGTTTCTTTGTTATAGAACTCACTTGCTGCAACATCTATTGCTATACAAACGTCTTTACCTGGTTCATAACCTGCTTTTCTAATTGCTTCCATAATAAGTTCAAATCCTTCAGTATTAGATTTTAAGTCAGGAGCAAATCCACCTTCATCTCCAACACCTGTTGCTAAACCTTTACTATTTAATACTTTCTTTAAGTTATGGAATACTTCAGCTCCTACTCTAACACGTTCATGAATTGTATCTCTTTGGGGAACAATCATGTATTCTTGGAAATCAAGTGAGTTATCAGCATGAGCTCCACCATTTATTATATTCATCATTGGTTTTGGTAAGATATCTCCATTTCCAACATAACGATAAAGTGGAGTTTTTTTACTAATTGCACTAGCTTTTAATGCTGCCATACTAATACCAAGTATTGCATTTGCTCCATACTTAGATTTAGTCTTTGTACCATCTGCATTAATCATTGCATAATCAAGTGCTTTTTGATCATATGCATCCATTCCAATTACTAAATCACGAAGTGGTCCATTAACATTTGCTACAGCGTTTAATACACCTTTTCCCATGAAACGATTTCCACCATCTCTCATTTCAAGTGCTTCACGTTCTCCAGTTGATGCTCCAGATGGAACAGCAGCTCTACCCATTGTTCCATCTTCAAGATAAACATCTACTTCAACAGTAGGATTTCCTCTTGAATCTAATATTTCTCTTCCTTTTACTTCAGTTATTTTCATATCTATACCTCCTATATTATTATAACTAATATTTAACTCTTTCTTCAATATATTTTTCAATATCTTCTACTTTTATAACTACTTGTTCCATAGAGTCTCTATCTCTTATTGTAACAGTACCATCATTCAATGTATTATCATCAATAGTAACTGCAAATGGAGTACCTACTACATCTGCTCTTCTATATCTTTTTCCAATATTACCTGAGTCATCATAATCTGCCATAAATCTTTTTGATAAGTTTTCATATATTTCTTCTGCTTTCTCACTATGGTATTTCTTAATTAATGGTAATACTACTACTTTATAAGGAGCTAAGAATGGTTTTAGTTTTAATACTTCTCTTTCTTCTCCATTTTCTAAAGTCTCTTTATGATAACTTTCAGTAAGCATTGCTAAAACTAATCTATCAACTCCAACAGATGGTTCTATTACATATGGAGTATATTTTTCATTTGTTTCAGGATCTAAATATTGTAAGTTTTGTTTAGAATGCTCCATATGAACTTCTAAATCATAATCTGTTCTATCAGCAATACCCCATAATTCTCCCCATCCCATTGGAAATTTATATTCAATATCAGTTGTTGCTTTTGAGTAAAATGCTAACTCTTCTTTAGAATGATCTCTATATCTACAATTATCTTTAGATAATCCTAAATACTCTAAGAAATTAAGACAATTATCTTTCCAAAACTTAAACCATTCTAAATCAGTATTTGGTTTACAAAAGAATTCAAGTTCCATTTGTTCAAATTCTCTTACTCTGAAAATAAAGTTTCCAGGAGTAATTTCATTTCTAAAGCTCTTACCAATTTGTCCAATTCCAAAAGGAACTTTAGCTCTCATACTTCTTTGTACATTCATAAAATTAACAAATATACCTTGAGCTGTTTCTCCTCTTAAATATACTGTACTTTTAGACTCTTCAGTAACTCCTTGATGAGTTTCAAATAATAAATTGAATTTTCTAATTGGAGTAAAGTCACTAGCTCCACATTTAGGACATGGTATTTTATTATCTTTTATATAGTCTTCAAGTTTTTTATTATCCCATCCATCTCCTGTTTCTTTACCATTAGTAAAGTCTTCAATTAATTTATCTGCTCTTTCTCTTGATTTACATTTTCTACAATCAATTAAAGGATCTGCAAAAGATGCAACATGCCCTGATGCTACCCATACTTCTGGATTCATTAAAATTGCAGAATCAAGTCCATAGTTTTTATAATCTTTATTTCCTTCTTCTATAAACTTTTTCCACCAAGCTTCTTTAATATTATTTTTTAATTCTCTTCCAAGTGGTCCATAATCCCAAGTATTAGCAAGACCTCCATAAATCTCACTTCCTTGAAAGATAAATCCATATTGCTTACAAAAGTTTACTAATTTTTCCATTGTTAACTTTTCCATATATTCCTCCTAAAAATTAAAAAAGATTCCTCTATTCATAGGGGCGTATTATCGCTGTTCCACCCTACTTCATTCTAGAAGAACCTTCATTTACATATTGCTCGCAAGATTCCAACCTTGGTCATCACATTGATATAATTATTCTAATACTTTAGTTATATAAAATCAATAATAAAAACTAAAGTTTTTATCATTAAACATTTTTTTACTGACAATTAATCATTAACTATTATTTTATGAGTTTAATAAAAAAATGAGAACTGCTTCTCATTTTATAATTTTTTAGATAATCTTTTTAATTGTCTTTCTGTTTGAAAATACTCTAAATGATTAATTGGTAATCCAAGTTCTAATCTTTTATCTAATTCAAACAACTCTTGTGATTTTTTAGTAGCTACTTTTAATGATACATCATACCATGGACGTTTCTCCAAATCTTTTTTCTTTCCAAGAGAATGTAAATAGAATATAGTTGGAGATATTAATTTTGATTCATATTTATATCCCTTAAGTTTATTTTTTAATGCAAGTATTTCTTCTATTTTTACAACATTAGGAACTAAATTTTTAATTGGTTCAATTATTCTATACATATCAGTATGAGCATTTATTTCTGCTAATCTTTCTTCAGGAGCAAATTCATAAAACATATTATAGGTTTGAATAGATTCATTCATTTTGTTTCTATTATATGTTTCATTATCTCCTGTTTTAACCAATCTACTTAATCTTAAAATATCTGATTCAATATTTGATCCTTCAAACATATTTTTAATTTGACTTATATGTTCTAATTCATGAAGTAAAAAAGTTGAAATAATAGCATTTTTATAAAATATTTGTTCTTTTTTTGATACTAATCTTTCATAACCATAATTGTTTTTTACAATTACATCAACTATATCACTATAATATATTATTTTTCTTATATTTAAATCATATGATGCTAGAACCTTATTATCAGTATTATCTTCGCTAGAAACGAACAATATACTAGTTAAATATTTAGAGAAATTAAAATAATTAGAAATAATTGATATAAATTTTACAATATAATCTTTATCAGCAATTTTACCATTTATTGAATAATCATAATATAGTTTTAATAATTCCTCATTCATACAAAACACCCATTTTTATTCTTTTAATACTCTACCCCATTTGATTGTGCATACTATATCACATTTTAGCTAAAAAGTAAAGAAAAATGGGTATTTCTACCCATTTACAACATATATTTTTTCTATTATTGGTTGATTTTCTTTTAATACAGTTCCATTAGAATCTTCAATTTTTGTATTTTTAACAATTTGATCAACGACTTCTATACCATTTGTTACTTTACCAAAAGCCGCATATTGTCCATCAAGAGATGGATAAGTTTTGTGTACAATAAAGAATTGACAACTTGCAGAGTTATAATCGTTTCCTGCTCTAGCCATAGATATAACACCACGTTCATGTTTTAACTCATTTTTAATGCCATTTGCTTCGAACTCACCTTTAATCTTTTGAGATAATCCTCCAGAAGAATTACCTTGCGGAGAACCACCCTGAATCATAAATCCATCAATTATTCTATGAAATGTTAATCCATCATAAAAACCACTTTTAACAAGAGATACAAAGTTATCTACTGTTATAGGAGCAAGATTAGGATATAATTCTAAACTAATAGTACCATAATTTTTCACTTCAATATTAATATTAATTTGATCTTCATATAATCTTTTTTGTTTATTATCATAATCACTACTTGACTTGCAAGCAGAAAATAAAGATACTAAACAAATTATTATTAATAAATATATTTTCTTTTTCATAATATCTCCTTAATCTAATCATACGTGACCACTTTTTTTATATAATTAAACCTAATTTTAGTTACCTTTATACTATTTATCAATACCTTATTTAAAAAATTTTATTTTTTTATTTATCTATAGCTTCCATATCTAATTCAATCTTATCTATATTATGAGATTCCTTAATCTTCTTTAACTTAAGATTTTCAATGAATAAAGTAGCTTTGAAATCTTTAATAGATTTATTAATTGCATCTTCTAAATCTTCATTAACACTTATCTCAAGATTCTTTATTGGAGTCTTTAATGAAACACTATTAATTGTCTTCTCTCCTCTTGCTTGAGAAATGATATCAACGATTGAATCACCATTTTTAACTTCTTTTGCAAAATCAAATTCTAATGGTTTAATAACAGTTAAGTGAATTGATTTATTATCATGGAATAATTCTTGATAAATCTCTTCTGTTATAAATGGGAAGTAAATACTAAAGTCTTGTAATAGTTTATATAGAATTGTATAAACTGTCTTTTGCCCAGAATATCTAGCTTTTTCTCCAAACTCTTCAGGTCTATATAATCTATGTTTAACTATTTCAATATAGTTATCACAGAAATTCCAGAAGAATTTTTCTAAGTGATTTAAAGCAAGTCCAATCTCATAATCATCTAGATATTTTATATATCCTTTTTCCATTTCTTGGAAGCTTCCTAAAATCCATTTATCAATATATTCAAAATCTTCAAAATCTTTATCTTTATAATCTTCAAGATGCATTTCAATAAACTTTGATACATTCCAAATCTTATTTACTAATTTTTTACCTCTTAAGAATGTTTCATCATTAAATATTATATCTGTTCCAAGTTTTCCTGATCCAGCCCAATATCTTACGATATCTGCTCCATATGTATCTAATAATTCAAATGGTTCCATCTTAGAGTTACTTTTACTCTTCGATATTTTTTCACCTTTATTTGCCATTACAAATCCTGAAATCATTACATCATTCCATGGTTTCATTCCAAAGTTATAATAACTTTTAACTATACTATAAAAATCCCAAGTTCTAATTATATCATGAGCATTACATCTTAATGTCATAGGCTTTAATAAGTCTTCTAATGAATCTTTTTCTTTATATCTCATATTCAAAAGTGGAGTAACACTAGAAGTTTGCCATGTATCCATAATATCTTTTTCTGGAATAAATTCACTACATCCACATTCACATTTTTTTGTTTTTGGTTTATCTGTTAATGGATTTACTGGAAGTTGTGATTTATCAGCAAGAATTACTTTTCCACAATCTTTACAATACCATACTGGAAAAGGAACTCCAAAATATCTTTGTCTTGAAATACACCAATCCCACGCGATATTATTAACCCATTCATTATATCTAGATTGCATATGTTTTGGATACCAATCGATATTATCACCTATTTTTAAGAAGTCTTCTTTATGATTCATAATATCAATAAACCATTGATTCATAACAGAATATTCTACTTCTTTTCCACATCTTTCATGTGTTTGAACTTCATGTTCTAAGTCTTCTTGTTTAACTAAATATCCAGCTTCCCTAAAATCTTCAATTATTTTTGCTCTTGCTTCTTTAATCTTTAATCCACCATAATTTTTAACTGTATCTACAATTCTTCCATCTTTAGTAAATATATTTTTTAAAGGTAAATTATATTTCTTCCACCATTCAATATCTGTTTGATCTCCAAAAGTACAACACATAACTACACCAGTACCTTTGTCAATTGCAACTTTATCATCTGCTAAAATTGGCACGTTCTCATCAATAACAGGAATATGAGCAGTTTTGCCAATTAAATGTTTATGTTTTGGATCAACTGGATTAACAAAAACACATACAATTGCTGGGATTAATTCAGGTCTTGTTGTTGCAATTGTAAAAGTTTCTCCATCTGTTGTTTCATAGTTTAAATAATTAAATTGTGTTTTAATAGTTTTTGTTTCAAGTTCAGCTTGAGCAATTGATGTTAAACATTCATTACACCATAATGCTGGACTTTCTTTATGATAACAAGCATTCTTTTCAACAAGTTCAATAAATGATAATTGACTAATTTTTTGAGAAGATTTACTAACCGTTTTATATGCATTATTAATATCTGCACTAAAACCTGCTCTTTTAAACAATTTTTTAAACTCTGCTTCATATTTATCAGTTGTTTCAAAACAAAGTTTATTAAACTCTTCTCTTCCAATTTCATGAGCTTTTTTACCTTGTTCTTTTTCAACTAATCTTTCACTAGGAAGTCCATTATCATCAAAACCAAATGGATAAAAAACATTAAAGCCTCTTAATCTTTTATATCTTGCAATCATCTCTGCTTGACTATATGAAAAAATGTGACCTATATGTATTTTTCCATTAACAGTTGGAGGCGGTGTATCTATTGAATAAATCTCTCTTTTATCTGGTTTAAATTCATAGATTTTATTCTCTTCCCAATAATTCATCCATTTTTCTTCTTTTTCTTGTGTATTATATTTCTTATCTAACATAAAAACATCTCCTTTATACAAATAAAAAAACTCATCCTAATTAAGGACGAGTTATCGCGGTACCACCTTATTTTGTAGAATAATTCTACACACTTAATACTTTAACGCAAGTAATACGGATTTCTCTATTTACTTAAGAAATCAACTCCGTTGCTACCTTCTATTAGTTAATTTACAAGTTTCCACCAAACACTTGCTCTCTTTAAAACGCTCTAATATACTCCTCAACTTCAATGTAATTGTTTAGATTATAGTATAATTTTAATATTTTGTAAATATCTTTAAGATAAGTTTTCTAAAAGATTATCTATTTCACTTGCATTTTTGAATGTAAAATTAAATGGATTTCCTTCATATCCAATATTTAATTCATTGTCTTTATAACTATACATAATAATTATTTTTTTACCATCAAGTGATTCTTTTTTACTAGTCACTTCAAATAATACAGATTTTGGAGAACAATTACCAATATATCCAACTGGATTTGTTTTTTCAATTTTTGATGCACTTTTTAACTTTTCTATTATAGTATTAATTGCGTTAACTGACACTTCTTTGTATTCATTTTTTGTTTCTCCATTTCCAACTTCAGTACAATAAACAACATATGCGTAATAATTATTATTTGTTATATCATTGATAAGAGTTGTTTTTATTTCTTCTAAATCTAAAGATTCATCTGTTTTTTCTTTAACTTCTGGAATAGTTGGAGAAAAGGATGTGATACGTAATTCTCCATCTTCTTTTCTTAAATTTACATCATAATTATTATATTTTAGATATGCCATTTTAAATTGAGAAGAATACTTAAAATCTTCAACACTATAACTAGGAACTTGGCCTCCATCAAGAGCCGTATCTCTTGCTAATGTTATTCCTATTGAAACACTAAGAGTATTGTTAGATTGATCATAAATAACATTCATCCCCTCTGATTTATATTCAATACTTTCTCTCATAAAATATTTTCGTAAAAGGTCTTTAATGTCAGATTCATTAAACACAAATCTATCTCCATCTTTTGTATACTTATTACTTTCAACTAAATAACTAATACATGAGTAAAATATTTTTTGTTCTCCATATTCACCATAATAATCTATAAATAATAAGTCACTTAATTTGTTTAAAAACTCTTCAGCTTCTTCTTTTGTAATAACATCATCTACTACTTCATTATTATTATTATCATTTTCTGTATTATTGTTATTTTCTTTATTTTCTGTATTATTACCTGATTCTTTATTATCACTACTAAATGATTTTGTAATCAATAAAACAGTTCCTATACATACTAATAATAAGGCAATTATTAAAACAATTAATCCGAGATTATTTTTTTTCTTTTGCTTTTCTTGCTTTTCATTTACTTCATTATTATTTTCAAGTTTTTCTGCTTCATTGTTTGTAACTTTTTCATCTTTATTATCCATTATCTTTTCCTACCTTTATATATATTATATTACAAACAATTAAAATTTAAAAAGAAAAAGAAATAAATGATTTATTTCTTTTAAATTTTACGTAAATATTAATATTGTATTCCCCATATAACATGATGTTTAGCATCACGCCCACAACAAACACATTTACCATCAATTAGTGGTTCTTCTGTTATACAACGAGACTTACATCCTTTAATTTCTTTTATCTTTAATTCACAATCTTGACTTCCACACCAATCTGCATGAATAAATCCAGGTTGTGTATTTAATATGTTTTCCATATCTTTTAAGTTATGTGCCTCAAATGTTAATTTATCACGACGTTCAACTGCCCTATTATACATATCTTTTTGAATTGTTTCTAATAATTCTTTAACATATGGAACAATATCAATATCAGTACTTTCATTTATCTTTTCTCTTGTATCACGTCTTACAAAAGTAATCTTATTTTCTTTTAAATCTCTTTCACCAATTTCTATTCTAACTGGTATTCCATTTACTTCTGCTTCTGCAAATTTAAATCCAGGAGATTTTTCAGATAAATCTTTTTTAACACTTATTCCATTTTTCCTTAGTTCTTCTTCGTATTTATCTACAAGATTAAATACCTCTTCACTTTTTCCAATAGGAATTATTATTACTTGAGTTGGTGCAATTCTTGGAGGTAAAACTAATCCATAATTATCACTATGAACCATTATAAGTCCACCAATCATTCTTGTTGCTGTTCCCCAAGATGTTTGATATACATATTCCCATTTGTTTTCTTTATTTAAAAATTTAACATCATATGCTTTCGAAAATTTTTGTCCAAAATAGTGAGAAGTTCCTGCTTGAAGAGCAACACCATTATACATTAACGCTTCATTAGTTAATGTGTATTCAGCTCCAGCAAATTTCTCTTTTTCTGTTTTAAGTCCAGTAATTGAAGGTATTGCAAGAATTTCATGATGAAACCACTTATATACTTCCATCATTTGATCTGTTTCTTTCTTAGCTTCTTCTTCTGTTGCATGTATAGTATGTCCTTCTTGCCATAAAAATTCACGACTTCTTAAGAAAGGTCTTGTTTCTTTTTCCCATCTTAATACATTACACCACTGGTTATATAGTTTTGGTAGATCACGATATGATGCTACATGATCTTTGTAATAGTCGCAAAACATAGTCTCACTTGTAGGTCTAATACAAAGTCTTTCTTCAAGTTCTTTAGATCCACCATGTGTAACCCAAGCAACTTCTGGAGCAAAACCTTCTACTAATTCACTTTCTTTCTTTAATAGATTCTCTGGGATTAATAACGGCATTTGAACATTAACATGTCCTAACTCTTTAAATTTTTTATCTAATATTTCTTGCATTTTTTCCCAAATAGCATATCCATTTGGTTCAATTGCAATACATCCTTTTACTGATGTGTAACTAGCAAGGTGTGCAGCGTTAACTACATCAGTATACCATTTTGCAAAATCTACATCTCTATTTGTTATACTTTTATTTTCCATAATCCCATTTCTCCTTCGTGTATATTTTAACATTTTTTTATACATAATTTCAATATAATAAAGAAAAAAGAGCAAAAGCTCTTAATTATAAATACTTAACATCTAAAAACATTTATATTTTGTAAAATATTAGATTATTATATATTTTATTATTATATAAATTGTTATTAATATTAATTATTTTTCGGTCGACTTTATTATATTACTCTTCTTTTAAAATAATATCGTCTTGCCGACCATAGGTCTTACGCCTCGGTCGACAAGATTTTTTTTCTATTTTATGTCATATCTTCGGTCGTATATTTTTATCTGTTTTTTTATTCTTTTTAGTTCGAGATGTTAGATGT
>CADBDE010000017.1 GCA_902793375.1 uncultured Erysipelotrichaceae bacterium
ATCTACACTTATCCAGTAATACTTATATCCTTTTCCATCATATATTACTGCAATATAAGCTTCAGTAAATTCCCCATATGGAGACTTACTAGCATTCTCAGTCTTTATATAACTTGATGGAATATAATAAGTTGCACTTGTATCAAACATACCTAACTTCCCATCATTTACTTTGTTTCTTGCTCCTGATACTATTTCTTTTGCTGTATCAACATAACTTGCTTTTCTTGAATCACTTATGTACTTTGTTACACTTGGTATTGCTATAATCATTAAGATTCCTAAAATTATTATTACTGCTAATAATTCGATTAAAGTAAATCCTTTTTTATTCATACTATCACCTATTATAATTTTATCATAATAATTATTATTTTATAAAAAAAATAGATTATTTTTAATCTACTTTACATTTTTTCAGAAAATAATTAAGTTATAGATAATAATATAATTGGATGTGTTTATTTATCAGGTACTTGTCTTTCATCTAAAATAAAAAGGTCCTGATATTACTCTAAAGTTAATATCAGGCTTTACCAAAAAGGGAGTGCTTAGCCTTTACTTCAAACACATCCTTCATTTATATTATACTACAAGTTAACTTGTTTATTTAATATACTATTTATACTTATTTACTATCTCCATTGCTTTTTCTGGATTAATATTTAATTTACCACTATTAACTAATCTTTCAGCAAGAGATACTTTCATTGCATTATGTTTTAACATAATATCTAATGATCTTAAATTAAATTCTTCTTTATTATCATCACTATCAAATTTTTCTTTTAATTCTAGTATTTCATCTACTGAATCATTCATACTACCAGTAATATTTCCTATAACTGGACTTACATTATATAAATAATTTCTAATTGCAGATTTTTCAATTAAATCAAATTTTAATACAGGAAGAGAAAGAATTACAATAGCTATTAATGAAATTACAATTCCCTCAAAAACTCCTATTATCATTCCTCCAACCTTTGTAGGTACTGCAAGAAGAAATGAAGTTTTTAATAGTCTTTCTACAAGTCCTGATAGCTTAACTGCAACGTGATATGCTGCCATAAAAAGTGAAAACATTATTATGAAAGCTACAATTTGATAAAAAATAACATTTAATATTGTCGCACCTTTAAAACTACCCGTGAAATTAAAGAACGGAAGATTCATGCATAACCAATCTGCAATTGGATTTTTCATAAAATATGCTAGAATAAACACTAACACAATACCTACAAATGATACCAAAGATTTAACAAACCCTTTTCTCATTCCTATATATCCTGAAAAAATAATACCTAGTATTACAATAATATCTATAATGTTCATAACTCACCTACTATAATAATATTATACTTATAAAAGTCTTATTTATCAATTTTATTTTTTAATTCATATAAAATATTTAATGCATCAATAGGTGTTATTTCAAGAGGTTTTACCTCTTTTAATCTTTCTATAATAGCATCATTATCATTTTTTTCTTCTTGAAAATCAAGTTGTAATTCTATTTGTTTGAAATCATTTTTCTTTTTACTTTTTGTTTCATATTCAGAAAGTATTTCATCTGCTCTTTCTATTACTTCTTTAGGAAGATGTGCAAGGGATGCTACATGAATTCCGTAACTTTTGTCAACCGATCCCATTTTAACTTTATGTAAGAAAGTAATTTTTCCTTCTTCTTCTATTGCACTTACATGAACATTTTTTAAGTGTTTCAATTCTTTTTCTAATCTTGTTAATTCATGATAATGAGTAGAAAACATTGTTTTTGCATGTATTTTATTATGGATATACTCAAGTATTGCTTGAGCAAGGCTCATTCCATCATATGTAGCTGTTCCACGTCCAAGTTCATCAAATAAGATTAAACTATTTTCTGTTGCTTCTTGTATTGCATTATTAGCTTCTTTCATTTCAACCATGAATGTAGAGTCACCACTTACTAAATCATCACTTGCACCAATTCTTGTAAAAATTTTATCAAATAATGGGATTGTACAAGATTTACAAGGAACAAATGAACCTATTTGAGCCATTATTATAATAATTGCAAGTGTTCTCATATAAGTTGATTTACCAGCCATATTAGGCCCAGTTATCAATAATACATCAACATCTTTACCCATAATAATATCATTAGGAACAAACTCGTCTTTTATAACTTTTTCTACTACAGGATGTCTTGCATCTTTAATATCAATCTTCTTTTCATTTATAAGATTTGGTCTTACAAAATTGTTCTCTTCTGATACTGTTGTAAAAGATGTAAGCATATCAATAAGAGCTAAAGTCTTAGATGTTTCTTGAAGTTTAGGAATATATTCTTTTACTTTAGATCTAATATCCATAAATAAACTATATTCTAAGTTAATTATTTTTTCTTCTGCTCCTAAAATAATATTTTCTTTTTCTTTTAATAAAGGAGTAATAAATCTTTCACAATTAACAAGTGTTTGTTTTCTATCGTAACCATATTCAGGTTTAATTAAAGGAATACTTCCTTTACTTACTTCTATATAGTATCCAAATACTTTATTATAACCAAGTTTTAAATTTTTAATTCCAGTTCTTTCTCTTTCTTCTTTTTCAATATTTAAAATAAAATCTTTTGAACCACTACTAATACTTCTTAATTCATCTAATTCACTATTATATCCTTTTTTTATTATTCCCCCTTCTTTAATAGATATAGGAGGATCTTCTTCTATAGATATATCAAGTAAATTATATAATTCTTCAAAAGTATCTATTGTTTTATAAAAATCTATTTCTTTTAATATATTTTTTATTTCAGGAAGTACTTTTAAACTTCTTTTTAATTGAAGTAAGTCTCTAGCATTTAAATTACCATAACTAATTCTTCCAGATAATCTTTCTAAATCATATACTTCATCAAGAAGAGTTATTAAATCATTTTTAGCAATAAATGAAGTTAAAAGAGTTTCTATTGTATTATATCTTCTTTCTATTTCTTCTCTATCTGTTAAAGGATTTTCAATATTGTATTTTAAAAGTCTTCCTCCCATAGCAGTTTTTGTTTTATCAAGAAGCCATAAAAGTGAATAAGTTCTTTCTTTTAATCTTAATGTTTCTACAAGTTCTAAGTTTCTTTTTGTATGATTATCAAATAATAAATGTTCATTTAAATGAATAAGTTCTGCTTTTTGTAAATGAGACATATCTCCTTTTTTATTGTCTAGGATATATGATATTAAATGTTTAACAATTGTAGTAAGTCTTATATCATTTAAATCTTCATAAATGTACTTATAATCATCTCCATCATAAAGTTCATCTCTTATAGTAATTAAAATATTATAATTATTTTTTAAAACATAAACTATTTCTCTATCTGTTTTATCATTTATTATTACTTCTTTTATATTTCTATTAACTATTTCTTTTATTACTTTTTCTTTATCATGAGGAAGTAGTAATACAAAAAAATATCCAGTAGTTATATCAGCATAACTAATACCATAAGAATAATCAAAATCATAAATATTACCAATATAATTGTAATCTTTTTCAGATAAAGTATTATCTATTATTGTTCCTTTAGTAACTACTTGTATAACATCACGTTCTACCATTCCTTTAGATTCTTTTGGATCAGTTAATTGTTCACAAATAGCTACTTTATATCCTTTTTCTACTAATTTTTCAAGGTACTGTAGATAAGCATGATGAGGAACTCCACACATAGGAACTCTTTCATCAAGACCTGCATTTCTTCCAGTTAATGTTAATTCAAGTTCTCTAGAGCAAAGAATTGCATCTTCAAAAAACATTTCATAGAAATCCCCTAATCTATAAAATATAATTGTATCATTATATTTTTCTTTTATTTCAAGGTATTTAAGCATCATTGGACTTAATTTTGATTTATCTACTTCACTACGTTTCATACTACACCTCATAAATAATATTTGCTTTTTTATTATAACACATATAAATTATAAAAAAAAAGAAGATATGCTAATTATTTATCTCTCAATATAGCATTATGCTTCTTTTCTACTTCTTCAATAATCTTATTAAATATTTGCATTACTTCTTCATCACTTAATGTTCTTGTTGGATCACTAAATGTAAGGGAGTATGCTATTGATTTTTCATCAGGTTTAACATTTTCTCCAGTATAAACATCAAATACTTCAATATTTGTTAAAAGCTTTCCTCCAGCTTTTCTAATAGTATCAACTACTTCTCCACTAGTAATATCTTTATTAATTATAAATGCTAAATCTTTAACAATACTTGGATACTTAGATATTTCTTTAAACTTAATTGGTTTAATCTTCTTATCATAAAATTTATTCATACTTATTTCTAGAACATAAACATCATCTTTAGTAATAGTTGGATGAACTCTTCCTATGAATCCAATTGGTTCTCTATCTAATAGAATTTCAGCTGATATTCCAGGATGAATTCCATCTATTTCTTTTGCTTCTAATTGATACCTATTTCTAAATCCTAAATAATCAAGTAAGTTTTCTAATATACCTTTGATTAAATAAAAATCTACTTTAGAACTAATACTACTCCATGAATTATTTAAATAGTCACCCTTCATTAAAATAGCAATTTTAGTTTCTTCTTCGTCTTTATTAAAATATGTGTTAGCAATCTCATAAATCATAATATCTTTAACATTTCTAGCTTTATTATATTCATATGTTTTTAATAATGATGGAAGAATAGTTTGTCTTATTGTTTTCTTATCACTACTCATTGGTCTTAATAAATCAATTTGTTCATGTTTATTATAATTAAATAAATTATTTTCTTCATCACTTACTAAAGTATATGTTCTACATTCGTTAAGTCCTAAAGATCTTAATCTTTTAGAAATAAGTTTTCTATATGCAACTGCTCCAATATAATTTCCAGCTTTATCAGGAATGTTAGGTAAAACAGATTCTATTTTATCATAACCATATAGTCTTCCAATTTCTTCAATTAAATCTTGTTTATGAGGTTCAACATCAAGTCTTCTATTAGGAATTGTAACAGTAAATTTATTTTTAGATTCAGTATATTCAAATCCAAGATTTGTTAAACTCTTTTCTACATCAGATTTTTTCATTGAAAGACCAAGTGTAGTATTAACATCATCAAGTGTTACATCTGCAATTTTTACTGTTTTATCTATTGTATCATATACAATTGTATCAGATAATACTTTACCATCTGCATACTTTTCAAGTAAGTGACAAGCACGTTCTATTGCCATATTAGTATATTCCCAGTTAAGACCTCTTTCATATCTTAGTGATGCTTCACTTCTAAGATCTAATCTTAATGAAGTATATCTAACGTTATATGAATTAAATATTGCACTTTCAATTAAAATATTCTTTGTATTTTCATCTACTTCAGTGTTTTCTCCACCCATAACTCCTGCAATACAAACAGGTTTTTCTCCATCAGTTATAACTATATCTTCAGAGAATAGTTCACGATATTTCTTATCAAGAGTTACAATTCCTTCATTGTCTCCAGCCATTCTAACTAATATTTTGTCACCTAGTTTATCTTTATCAAAGAAATGAAGTGGTTGTCCAAATTCAAGCATTACATAGTTTGATATATCAACCACATTATTAATTGGACGCATACCTGCTGCAATTAATCTATGTTTAATAAAATCAGGAGATTCTTTAATTTTAACTCCAATAACCATTTTAGCATTATATAAAGTACAATTTGGAGTAGCAACTTCTAAAGAAAAATGCTTTTTAATTGAATCTTTAATTGGTTTAGTAGAAATATCAGGAAGAGTTACTTTCTTTCCTAAAACACTTGCTACTTCATAAGAAAAACCAATATGATTAGTACAATCTATATTTCTATTTGGATTTAAATCAAGTTCATATATAGTATCATCAAGTCCCATATATTTTACTACATCTTCTCCAACTTTAGCATTCTCTGGTAAAACACATATACCTTTTGCATGATTTTCTGGTGTATCTTCTTCAAGACCTAACTCTGATAAAGCACAAATCATTCCATTTGATTCATAACCTCTAATAGTAGAGGCCTTAATTTCAAACCCTCCAGGAAGTATTGCACCAGGAAGTGATACAATTACTTTTATTCCTTTTGTAACATTATTAGCACCACATACTATTTGTCTTTTATCAGTTCCAACATCTACTAAACATTTATGTAAGTGAGTTTCAGGAATGTCTTCGCATTCAAGTACTTCACCAATAACTAAATTATTTAAATTATTTTGTGTAACATGTTCAACATTAACACCAGCATTTGTAATTTTTGTTGCTAATTCTTTTAAATCAACATCATCTAGGTCAACATATTCTTTAACCCAATTCATGCTTATTGCCATAATTACACATCCTTTCTATCAAAATTATCTTTTATTCTTAAATCATTTGTATAAAATGTTCTAATATCAGTAATACCATATTTAAGCATTGCTAAACGTTCAGCTCCAAAACCAAATGCAAATCCAGTCCATTTATTAGAGTCATAGCCACAGTTATCAAGTACATTATGATGAACAATTCCTGCTCCACCTACTGTAATCCATCCAGTTCCTTTACATATATTACATCCTTTACCACCACAGTTAAAGCAAGATATATCCATTTCAACAGAAGGTTCAGTAAAAGGATAAAAGCTTGGTCTAAACCTTGTTTCTCTATCACTACCAAATAACTTTTTAGCAATAACATCAAATGTTGCTTTTAAGTTTGCAAGAGAAATATCTTTATCAACTAATAATCCTTCTATTTGAGTAAATTGATGTGAATGAGTTGCATCATCATCATCTCTTCTATAAGTTTTACCAGGACAAATAATTCTAATTGGAGTTTTATCTTTGTTTTCTAACATTGTTCTAATTTGAACAGGTGAAGTTTGACTTCTAAGTAGTAGTGTATCTCCATCAGTATAGAATGTATCTTGTGCGTCACGTGCTGGATGCCCTTTAGGTAGATTTAAAAGTTCAAAATTGTATAAATCTTTTTCTACTTCAGGTCCTTCTACTACATCATATCCCATAGATATAGCAAGTTCTTCTACTTCTTCAATTATTTTTTCTAAGATATTACTTCCTCCAACATTTACTTTTGTACTAGGTAAAGATATATCTATTTTTTCACTTTGAAGTTTTTTATTTAATTCTTCAGTTTCTATTTTATTTTCTAGTTTAGATATTTCTTCAGTTACATAGTTTTTAGTTTCATTAGATAATTTACCAACTATTTTTTTCTCATCAATTGATAAATCTTTCATATTAGCAGTTAATTCAGTAACAAGACCTTTTTTCCCTAAATATTTTACTTTTAAATTTTGTACATCTTGAATTGATTTAGTATTTGATAAATCTTTAATTAATTCTACTTTAATACTTTCAACTTTTTCTTCCATATTATCCCTTCTTTCAAAATAAAAAGCACTTAATCCCAAAGGACGAAGTGCTCGTGGTACCACCTTAATTTATACTCATTAGCTATAACGCGCTACCGTTTACTATTAATAAATGCCTATAGGACGAATTCATAAATACTTTTCTTACTAGTTCTCACTTACCCTAGCTCCCTTAAAGATAGTACTTTTACTACTACTTCCTAATCATCGCAATCAATATACAAAATCTATATGTAATTATATATCATATATAGTTTTTTTGCAAATATTTTTTATAATTATTGTTTAAATATATAAGCATCAGTTGTTGAAGTTCCGTTACCACTATTACTTGCAAGTTTAACAGTTGATTTTAAGAAAACAGCTGGAGCTACAGATAAAGCATGATCAACGTCATCACTATTTGTATAACCATTATAAATATGTATAACACGGTAGTGTGTTGGTCCCATAACAGGAGAAATAGTCCAAGAAGTTGTTGAAGGCCTCAACCAGTTTTTAGAAGTTGAACCACAACCATTATTATTATACTCAAATCCAGTTGTTTCCAAACATCCACTTCCATTTGATGCATACTGATACTCATAACTAGCCATAAGTGCTATTCCTGGATCACCTGTATCTATTCCTTTCCATTTAACTGAAGTAGCATAATTATATGTTTCATATGCTTTTCCTTTATACTTCGTATCACCTGTATTCCATTCTGCAGTATCATCTATCATTGCTTTAGATTCTGCACTTAAAGTATCATAATATGTTGTGTTTAAGTATGTTTTTAAATAACTTGTTCTCCATACATTTGTTGTCATTGCTGTATAAAATTGTAGATTTGGTATTGTAGCTACTCTTTGTATTTTTATTCTATTTCCATATATACCAATTATTCTCCAATCTTCATTATTAAATTTAACATAGTTAGCAGGTGGATTATTTGTTCCACCCTTAAAAATATAAATATCAGTTTCACCAATTCTATTAAATTGATTTCCTTCTTGTGCTGATGTTTCTATTGTATCTATAGCAAAAACATTTTGTTCCCCAGTATCTCCATCTATAGGTATTTTAGCATCATTTGCTCCTTCTTTTTTACAACCGTTTGCATCACTAACAACTACTGTTTTGCTTCTTCCATCTATTCCTCTTAGTGTTGATATATCAGTATCTTTAAGATCACTTTCAATATTTTCAATATCTAGTTTATCAACTCTTATAATATTTTTGATTCCTTGTCCAGCATCATCATTACTTGTCCAGTAATACGTGTATCTTTTCCCATCATATGTTACTACTACATATGCTTTTGTAAATTCTCCATAAGGAGATTTACTAGCATTTTCTGTTTTGATACAACTACTTTCAATGTAATAAGTTGTATCAGTATCATACATTTCTAGTTTTCCTTCATTAACTAAGTTTCTTGCTCCTCCAACTATTTCTTTTGCAGTATCTACATAAGCAGCTTTTCTTGAATCACTAATGTACCTTGTTACACTTGGTATTGCTATAATCATTAATATCCCTAGTATTATTATAACTGCTAATAACTCTATTAATGTAAATCCATTTTTCTTTTTCATACTATCACCTATTATAATAATAACATACATAATAATAAAAAAATAGATTATTTAATTAATCTATTTTCTTTTTTATCTTTTCTTTATTTTCAACATCAAATATAATTTGTGGATTTATATCTGATATATTTTTTGTCATTTCTTTTAATTCTTTTAAACTAAATTTATTATTCGTCATTTCTTCAATATAATGAATAGATAAATACAGTCCAATTAAATATGGATAATTTTGTACTAAATCATATGGGAATCTAACTAAATAAAAATTTGCTTCATCACAATAATCTTTTGCAATTAATTTTGGATCATCAATTTTATTTTCTTTAACTCTTTTTCTATATTCATCTATTCCATTTTTATCAATAAAATCATTAATTATATTTTTTATTTGATCCATATCATCTTCTAAAGTAACACAACAATTATTATCATTATACATTTTTAGATATTTATTTATTGTTTTTAAATAAATTTTCTTTCTATCTATTTCATTAAATCTAAAAAGAAACAACTTTTTTACATCTTCTTTATTAATACTTTTCATTATCAAAAATTTATTTGCAAAATATTCATATATTATTGAAGGAAATTCCTGTAATAAGTAATATGGTTCTTTTCCATCACTATTTTTATATATGTAATAATGAATAAATTCATGTGTTAATGTTCTTAAATCACTGATATCTCCTTTTCTATCTATTACAATAAATCCTTTATCTTTCATTGTAAAAGTATTGTAATCATCATCTTCAATATCAAGTAATTTTTTAAAATATTTTTTTTGTTTATCACTTAAAAGATCAAAAAATACTATTTTTTTATCTTTCTTCATTTTTTCATAACATTCTAGATACTCTAAAGAATCATCGATGTATACTAAAAACTCTTTAAAATACATATCTAAATCTTCAGAAGATAGTTTAGGTAAATTAGATAAATCTACTTCACATGAACTATTATTTTTAAAGATTAATTCAATTGTTTCACATATATGACTTAAATTATTAATTATAAATTCATCTTTTCTTTGTTCTGTAAGATTAACATATAATTCTTCTATACAATCATTAAGTAATTCATATCTAAATATTTCATTTAATAAATCATATAATTTTTCTTTATCTTCTTCTTTATTTAAATCTAAAACTTCATCAGAATATTCTTTCCATAATTCGTATATATATTTATAAATTGATTCTAAATCATAATCTTTCTTATCAAGCATACTTATGTTTTTATAATTATATTTATAAAATAATACTATAAAATATTCATATAATTTTGAATAATCCATATTTTCCCCCATACTAATAAGAAGAGATTAATTATCTCTTTTTATTATTTATTTCTTTATTTAATCTTTTATATCCATAAGATTCAATTCCTCTTTCATATAGAATTGAAGACCTACTCTCATCTTTATTTAACATAAGCTCTCTTATTAATTCTTTATATTCCAAATGATTATAATTCTTATCTATTATTTGTAATGTAGCATCAAATGATGATAATTTAATAATGTTTGGAAGTGTTACTCTTTCCATTTCTTCATCATAATAATCACTTAATTCTTTAAAATTCTCATATTCTCTATCATCTAAATCATGAGTTTCTGCATTATTATAAAAATCATAAAACTTTTTATATTTCTTATAATTTTTACTATAATATCTAGTATATTTTTTTAGTTCATTTAAATATTTAATTGAATATCTATCTTCTAAATTATTCTCTTTTAAATAAACATATTCAATTAGAAGAGGAATAATATCATCATATTCTCTTCCAAGTTCTAACAATTCTTCTTCTGTATCATTTTGATAACTAGATAACAAAAGTCCTAAATAAAATGCATATTCCCTTTCAAATTCCTTTTTTGGTGTTAAAGATGGAAATCTAATAATTCTATTTTCATCTTTATATTCAGGAACACTTGTAAATGTATATATTCTTAGTGGATTTTTTAAAATAGAAATTTTATCTTTATTTATAAAGTCAATTGCTATACTTGGAAGATAATCAACTAATTCTTCTTTAATATTATCTATTTTTTCCCAAGATGATTTTCTATTGTCTTTGTTATATGATAATAAATCAGTATTTTTTAAAGTATTTGAAATATTTAAAACATCGTTTGCTCTACCTAAAATTCTACTCATTTATTTCACTCTTCTATCAATTTCTTTTCTAAGTCTTTTATATCCATATGATTCAATATTATAATCTTTTAGAATATCTTGTCTATTATTCTTTTTATTTTCATATAACTTAGCAATTAAATCTTTATATTCTTCTTTTGTTTGTATTTTATCAATTACTTGAAGTACTCCATCAACAGATGAAAATGGTACAAGCATTGTTAATGTATTCTTTAAGAAATCATTTTCAAGTTTTGTATTATATTCTTCTATTTTCTCTTGTTGTTTTTGTGATAAAAAAGAAGATTCATATAAACCATTATTTGCTAAATACTTGTGATAAATCTCATAAGATTTAGTGTATTTTTCTGCATTAAACTTAAGTGATTCTAAATGTTTAGGTAAAAAAATATCTTCTTTATTATTCTCTTTTAAGTATAAGTATTCCAATAATAATGGTAGAATATCTCCATATTCACAAGGTAAATCATTATTTTTTGGTAATTTATCTGGATTAACTTGTGATAATACACATCCTAAAAAAAAGTTTAAATCTCTTTTATGTTCTTCTTTAAAATTAAATCCTTTAAAATAAATTGTTGCATTAGGATTAGTTTTATTTGGGAACTCGCTCATATTTCTAGGTATAATTGGCGATTTAACAATATGAATTGGATAATTAACTATATAATCAATTGCACTTTCTGGAATATATAATTCAATAATTCCAGATGAATTAATTAATTCATCAAGCGTTATTTTTTTATTATCTTCATTATATTTTGGAATTTTAGCACTTAATATATAATTTGACATTTGATATACGTCAAAAGCTCTTCCATATAATCTACTCATTATTATCACCTATTCTTCTTTTATCAATTTCTTTTCTTAATCTTTTAAATCCATATGTATTAAATCCTTCTTCATTTATTATTTTTTCTCTATTATGATTTTCATTCTCAATAAGCTTACCAAGTAAACATCTCATTTTATTTTTATCATTTCCATATTTATCGATTATTTGAAATGTAGCATCAAGTGATGAAATAGGTACTAAGTTTAAAAGTGTATTTCTAAGTAGAACATCCTCTGTATATATTTTTGGATATGATATAGCTCTTTTACGAATTTTACAATATATTGGAGCATTTAATTTTAAATCATTAAAATTTTTTAAAACAAATCTTTCTTCTTGATGATTTTCTTTAAAAAATAAATATTGAGTTAAAAGTGGTACTAAATCACTATACTGACAACAAATATCATAATTATTTTCCATATAATCTAAACTTTTTTCATTAAGTAAAGCACCTATATAAAATACTAATTCTGACTTATATTCTTCTTGCATTTTTTTAGAAGGGAAAAAAAGAATATTATTATCATCTTCAATATTATATTTAATATTTTTACTAAGTTTATCATAATAACACTTAACATTACACTCATTAATATAATTAATATTATCTTTTCCTAAATAATCAAATATTTTTCTTGGAGAATCTTCTAATTCTTCATAAGAAATAATTGTTTTATCTTTTTTATACTTTTCATTATAGTTATCTAATAAATATTTATAAAAATTATATATATCTTCTACTCTACCATACAATCTACTCACTATTATTCCTCATTTCTATATTCTTTTAATAGTCTTTTACATCCATAAGGATTAATTAATAGATCTTCAGATACATCTATTAAAGATTTTCCATTAATAACGCTTTCTAATTCACTTACAATATTTTGTTTATCTTCTTCAAATAAATCAATTAATTGAAGTGCGTAATCAAATGACTCTAAAAATTTATAAGTATCTGCAAATTCTTGAGTAAAATATAATTTTTGTGCTTCTTCTTTTACTTCACATTTTTTATAAAGTTTAGTAAGACTAACAGCATCATCAATAATCATTGATAATCTCTCATTTATAAAATTATTCTTTGCATCATTCTTATCATAACAATCAAGTGCAGATATATATTCAAAAAACATTGGTAATGTTTCATTATATTCAAAAAAAGAATGTCTTGGTAAATCAATTTCAGGAATATGTCCCATTTCATGAGCAAATCCAATTTGATTTGTTATAGATAAATGAGTTTTTGGAAGATTAATATAAAATTTTGTTTTTTGATTTTTTTCTATGTCATACTCAAGTTCAGCATCATCATCCAAAACATTTTTAGATCTAACTAAAGTTATTCTTTTTAAATGCTCTTTAAAGAAATAATAAATAATATCACTATTAAGTATTTCTAGAGATTTAAGAAAATTTTGATACAATTTTTTCTCTTCAATTGGATTTCTTGATTCTTCAATTTTTATTTTATTATATCTTGAAATTTTTCTTGCTATTTTAAACATTTCTTGTCTTTCATATTTATCATATAAGTATTTATAATTAATTTGTAGTTGTTTCATATCATGAACGTTTTTTGCAACATATACTAAAAAATCTGTTTTATTCATAATAATACCTCCCTACAAATATTTATGGCTTTATATAATATCATAAATTACTTAATATATCAAGAAAAAAACTCGATTTTGAAACGAGTATTTTTATATAAAATTAAATATATTTTTTTGATTCATCTATTAGTTTTTTACATTTACTATCAATACCAAGTATATTCTCTTCTTCTTTAAAAGTTGAATAGCCACATACTATTGAATCAATCAATTTAACAACATAATCATTATCTTCTTTATATACATTAATTAAATTTAGAACATAATCAAAAGATAATATATATTTTAAGTAATCTCTTTTTAAATAATCTAGATAATTATGATGATATTCATTTTCATAATAATCTTGTTTTGATGCTTTTAAAAATTCTTCTGCTTCTAATTTAATTGATTGAAATCTAACTTTAATAAAATTATTAAAAGCATTGTCTTCATTAATTGATAACCATGATAAATATTCAAGAAAAATTGGTAAAACTTCAGAATACTCATAATAATCTTTTCTTGCACCATTTCTTAAATATGGTACATGACCCAATTCATGCGAATAACATGCAAAATCTATTTCTTGTAAATGCTTTTTAGTAATATATATTTTTTGTATTTTGGAGTTTCCTATAATTTGAGCATAACCATTTTCAAACATATTTGTTTTAATTATTTGTATTTCTTTAATAATATCTTTATAAAATAATTGAGTATTTATACTAAGTTTTTTAATTGATTTAGTAAATAATTCTTGTAAGTTACCATAGTTAATATTTTTTGATGGTATAAAAGGTATATTAATATTTAATAGATACTCACATATATAATCATATGAATCATTTAATTCTTTTTTTTGATAATTATCTAAATTTAACATTAATTCATAATCTTTACATTCTTCTTTATAATTAATATTCATAAGATCCTCCAAAAAACAAGTTATATCATACAATATTTTAATAAAAAAGTATATAAAAAAAGAACTAAACACTCATTAGTTCTTCTTCTTTTTCCTTTAACATTTCATCAATCTTTTTGTTATATTCATTTACTAAGTCTTGTACTTCTTTATCTTTTCCTTTTTCAACATCTTCAGGAAGATTTGCTTTTTCAATATCTTCCATTGTTTCTCTTCTAATATTTCTTACAGATACTTTAGCTTCTTCTGCCATAGCTTTTACTTGTTTTGTTAAGTCACGTCTTCTATCTTCTGTAAGAGGAGGTATAACTATTCTAATACTTTCTCCATCATTATTAGGAGTAAATCCTAAATCTGCATCAAATATACCCTTCTCAATTTGTTTTAAGCATGATCTATCAAAAGGTTTAATTAATAATTGTCTTGCTTCAGGAACTGATATTGTAGCAAGTTGTTTAAGTGGTGTATCTACACCATAATATGATACCATTACACCATCTAAAGAACTTGGATTTGCTCTTCCTGCTCTAACTGTAGCAAATCTTTTTTCTAAGTTTTCTAATGACTTAAGCATTTTCTCTTCTGCAACTTCTATAAAATTTTCATCCATTTATCGTCACTCCTTAATTTAATTTTACTATATTTTTTTTATTTGTAAATAATTATAATTCTATTTTTTCATTCTTTATTTTACGATTATTTAACTTTAAAAATCTTTCTATATGATAACATATATCATCAACTTTTTTCCCTTTAAATACATCATGATAATAATCATTAATTGTTAAAAATACTTTTTTATCATTCTTTAATTCATTATATATTTTTTCAGATGATTTATAAGGTACTAACTGATCACTTGTACCATGAACAAACATAACAGGTATATCAATACTTTTTACATCGTTTTTATATAAATCAATTAATTTAAAAAATTCTTTTTCACTTTTTAGTGGAAGTTTAGTTACTCTTGTAATTAATTCATTATAACTATATGCTTTTATTATATCAGGTATTTTAAAAATTATTGATAATAGTCCACCTTCTTCTTTAGAAGCTAATGATGTAAAAGCAGGAGCTACTAAAACAAGTTTTTTTACTTGTTTATATTTTTTGGCTAAATGAGCTGCAATTACACCACCCATGCTGTGTCCAATTATATATATTTTTTTATAATTACATCTTATTAATCTTTTTAATTGTCTTTCTGATTCATTTATCCATTCATCACATGTTGCTTTTCTTTTATCTTTAACATCATGACCTGGAAGAGTAAAGAAAAATACATCAAATTTTTTATTTAACTCTAAAAAATTAGCTAGATACTCTTCATCATAAGTTCCACCAGCAAATCCATGAATTATTAATATTGCTTTGTTTTTAAACATCTTACAACCTCTTTGCAACTTTCTCCCCTTGTTTTACTTTTGTTTCCATAGAAACTAGGGAATTATTTAATATATCCTGATCTATTTCTAAAATATTTTCTTTAACTATTATAACTATAGTAGATCCACCAAATAGAAAATATCCTTTTTCTTCACCACGATTAAATCTATTTTTTTTATGGTTTACAATTTTTCCAACCATCATAGCACCAATTTCCATTTGTATTATTTCGCCAAAATTTTCTGTTTTTAATATAGAATACTCTCTTTGATTTTCCTGAAACACTTTAAATCTATCAAATGCTATAGGTCCAACTGTATGAAATTTTCCATTTATTTCTTTTGATCTAACTACTTTTCCATTATCAATATATGCATATCTATGATAATCATCAACTGATAGTCTAAATACTAAAAAATAACCATTTTTATATTCATTTGCTAATTTTTTATCTCTTAAAATAGATTCTAAAGTATATGTTTTATCTTTAATAATAAATTCTTTATTATCATCTATTTTATATACAATTAGTTTTGAATCACTTGGTGCGCAAAAATCTCTTTTACTTCCACTAAATATTCTTTTTCCATCTTTTATTTTTCTTGAGAAAAAATCATTAAAAGAATTGTATTCAACTTTAGGATAATCACTCATATCAATATTATTATCTTTAATAAAGTTATCTATATATTTAATTGATTTCTTTTTACTTAAATGCTTTCCAGCTATTCTTGATACAAATCTTTTATTAGCAACCTTTAATATTATTCGTCCAAAAAAGTTCTTATAAAGAAAATTGGCCCCTTTGGGGCTCTTTTCTTCAATTATTTTATTTGTTTTTCTATCTATTACTTTTGTAATCATTATAGTACACAAATAAGTATTGCACCCAAAACTGCAAGTCCACCCATAATTACATATGCCTTTCCTCTTGGTTTTGGTACTTTAATATTTAATACGAATAATATTGCTGATGCAAATACAACAAATGTAAATAATGTTTCAAATATATTAATATCACTATTTATTTTAAATAATATTCTACTTATTAAGTATACAACTGGTATTGTAATTGATGTAGATGTAACTGGAAGACCACTATAATATTTTACTGGGCCTTTATCTTTTTTATTAATTACTAATACATTAAAATGACATAATCTTTGTACTCCAGCCATTGCTATTAGAATGTAAGCAATTACTTGATACCATTCACTATATCCAAGTGTTAATCCAATAAATACTGGAAATACAACAAAATCAATTGTATCTGCAAGAGAGTCTAATTGAATTCCAAACAATTCTTCATCTTTATCTCTTTTCATCATTCTTGCAACCATTCCATCAAGCATATCACAAACACCTGCAAGCAAAAAACATACCATAGTAGCTTTTAAATCAAGACTATGTGCTAAAAAGTACATTCCAAGTACTGCAAAGAACACTCCTAAATAACTTATTATTAAAGATTTATTATATTTTCCAATTAACATAGTAACACTCCTCTAATCTCGTATAGAATAAGTATAACATAGTAAAATATAAAATGCAAAAAAATAAATAAAAAAGTAATAGTTTTTTATTACTTTTTTATTAATTATTGAACTAATTTTTTAAATCCTTTATTATGGTTTATTAAATAATCAAATAACAAATTATAACATTTCCATAGAATTATTCCTATTGTTAAGAACACTCCAGTTAATAATATCATTCCTAAATCTAAGCTTGCAAGAGTAAAGAAATCTCTAAAGAATAACATTTCTACAACAAAGATTGTAATCATCGTACCAAGAAGTAATCTTCTAATTATATTAAATGGCTTACATAATTTATATTGATAAATAAGCATTAATACCGTTGTTATTATAACTGTAATTGTAGATGATTCTGTTGTAGTAAATCCAGAGTGTCTTGTTAAAAATAAGAATAGAAATACTGTTGAAAATACAGACAATCCAGTTGGAAGAGCATTTGCAATTATTTTGACCATAAAATTACCTTTTACTCTATCTTTGTTTGGCTCAAGAGCAAGTACTAAGGATGGTGCACCTATAGTAATTAAGTTCATTAAACTTAAATGAATTGGATGATATGGATAATGAAGAGCAGTAAATAAAACCATTAATACAATTAAAATAGTATATGTTGTTTTTGTTAAGAATAAAGAAGCACTTCTTCCAATATTATTAATGCAACGTCTACCTTCCAAAACAACTTTTGGCATTGCATCAAAGTTAGAATCCATAAGAACTAACTGGCTTACATTTCTAGCTGCATCACTTCCTGAAGCCATTGCAATTGAACAATCTGCTTCTTTAAGTGCAAGACAGTCATTTACACCATCACCTGTCATTGCAACAGTATGACCTAACTCTTTAATTAATATAACTAAATCTTTCTTTTGATCAGGTTTTACACGACCAAATATTGTGTTATTTAAATATGCTGATTTTAGCTCTTCTTTTGTTTTAATAGTAGACAAATCACAATATTTATCATATCCTTCTACTCCTACTCTTTTAGCAATTTGTGAAACAGTAACTGGATTATCACCTGATATAATCTTAATTTCAACACCTTGTCTTTTAAAGTATTCAAGAGTATCTTTTGCTTCTTTTCTAATCTTATCTTGAATTAATATTAAAGCAACAGGAGACTTTTTACCATCTTCTTCTTTTGCAAGTAAAAGAGTTCTATAATCTTTAGTATACTCATCATATTTACTATCTTTAATAATAAATTCAGGAGCTCCTAAATAATAACTCATTTCTTTCATTTCAATTTTAGAATATTTTTTATCTGATGAAAATGGAATAATCTTTTTATAATCCAATGGTTTTCCATTTTTTGTTTCAAATTTTTGTCTTAACGCTTCCATTGTTGGAGATACATCTTCCAAAGTATGGCATAATTGGTCAAGTAATTTTCTTACTTCATCATCGTCATAATCAACATTTGGAATGAAATCTACTACTTCCATAACTCCTTCAGTAATAGTTCCAGTTTTATCAAGACATAATACATCTACTCTAGCAAGTGTTTCTATACAATATAATTCTTGTACTAATACTTTATATTTACTAAGTCTTAATATAGATGCAGCAAGTACTGTACTAGTTAAAAGAATTAATCCATCTGGTATCATTCCAATTAATGCTGCAGTTGTGTTTAAAACAGCTAAATTAAAATCACTTCCTGCAAAATAATATTGATTTATAAATAAAAGAGTTCCAACTGGTACTATAGTTATTGAAATATATTTAATAATTTTATTTAAAGAATTCATAAGTACTGAATTTAACTTTTTAACGTATTTAGCATCTTTACTAATCTTAGAAGTGTAGTTATCTTCTCTAACATGTTCTACTTTAGCAAGTACTTTTCCACCAGTTATAAAACTACCAGATAATACCATATCACCTTTTTTCTTAGGAATTGGATTAGATTCTCCAGTAATAAATGATTCATTAACCAAACACTCTCCATCTTGTATAATAGAATCACATACAACTTGTGTTCCTGTTCTTAATTCAACTATATCATCAAGTACAACTTCTTCTCTTACAATTTCCTTTTTTTCTCCATTTCTTATAACGACAACTTTAGATTGACTAATTAAAGACAATTTATCTACAATTTTCTTTGCTCTTATTTCTTGAACTGTACTTATAATAATATTCAAAATAACAGTTCCAATAAATAACATATTTTTATATGCTCCAACAAAAGCAATAGCAGCCGCAAGGCCAAAGTTTAGAAAATTAAATAACGTAAAAAAATTATCACTTATAATTCTTTTTATTGTTTTAGTAGGAACTGATACATCTTTGTAATTTAAATCTTCCTTAATTCTTTCTTCTACTTGTTGATCAGTTAATCCTAATTCAAAGTTTGGATTATATCTTTTCATAACTACACCTTCAATACTTAAATAATTATAACAAAATATTTAGAAAAATAAAGCATAAAAATCTATATTATTCTATGCTTTTATTTTTTTTAGTTTATCTTCTATTATTTTTAATCTTTTTCTTCTTTCTTTATCATCAACTTGATAATAACCATCTTTATAAATAATTATATCTTTTTCTTTAACTACAGGAAGAAGAAGCAATTCAACTAGTTTAATTTCTCTTGTTTTTATATTTTCTAAAACTGCAAATTTTCCTTCTATTCTATCAACTGCATATTTTTCCATATTAACCTCCATCAGTATACGTTTTTATTGTCTTAAACTCAATATTATTACCATCCGTTAATGCTACTATTGTTCCATCTAAATCTGTTCTATATATTTTAGTATTAAGTTTTTCTAATTTTTCTAGTACAACGTTATGTGGATGATAATATTCATTATTAATGCCACATGAAATAATAGCATATTTTGGATTAACTTTTCTTAAAAATTGAGCACTATTACTATATTTTGAACCATGATGTCCTACTTTTAAAACTGTACTCTCTAAGTCTTTATTTAATATTTCTTTTTCAATATTTTGAGTAGCATCTCCAGTAAATAAGAAAGATATATTATCATAAGTAAGTTTTAATACTATTGAATCATCATTCATATCTTGTTGTTTATTTTTTATTGATAGTATTTCAATATCTGCTCTACCAAGTGTTAATCTAGTTCCAACTTTTGGAGTTTGTAATTTAACATTATTTTTTTCAAGTGCATTTAATACTTCTACAAATGTTTCAGTAGTAGTAGGATCATCTGGCATATAGAAATTTAATATTCTAAATTTTTTAATTATATTATCCATTCCTCCTATATGATCTTCATGAGCATGAGTCCCAAACACATGCTTAAATTCTTTAATACCTAAATATTTAAAATAATTAACTAACTTTTCTCCATCATTATTATTTCCTGCATCAATTAACATATACTCATCTTGATATTTGACTAAAATACTATCAGCCTGTCCCACATCTAAGAAAAAAACTGCTAAATTATCATTTATTTCTATTGAATCATATTTTTCTTTTTTATATTTACTAAGTTGTTTTTGTATTTTACTAGTTATCTTGTTTAATTCAATAAAGACATTATTAGTTAATTTATCAAAAGTTTTTCTGTCAACGAAAAAAATTCCTATTAAAACTGCAGCGAATAATAAGATTATAATTAATAATTTTTTAAAGAACTTTCTATTTCTTTTTCTTCTTCTTTTCAATCTTTTTCTTCTTGACATACTATCCTCTTATAATTATTTTATCAAATATTAATTAAAAAAACTATGCTTTTGGCATAGTTTTACAAATAAAATGTAATTGGAAATAATAAAAAAATATGATATAATCATATTGTTGTTCTCGTAGCTCAGCAGGATAGAGCAATACCCTCCTAAGGTATAGATGTGGGTTCGAGTCCTACCGGGGACACCATTAAGACTTCATGCGAACACACTATTAGTGTTCGCTTATTTTATTGCATATAATCAAAAACATGTTATAATAAATAGCTGAATTTTGGAGGTTATAATATGTTTGGTAAGAAAAAAGAAAATCAAAAAAATAATTCATTAAATTTAAATAACGAAAACTATCAAATGAAAGATAGTTATTATTCTAATAACATAGTTGTTGCTAATTTAGAGTATATATCAAATGATGAAATGCCTATGGTGATTCAAACAAATCAAAAATATATATTTGAAGTAATAAATGAAAACAATAAAATTAGATATAGAGAAATATTTACTGGTTTCATAGCTGATTCTGAAGAAAGTAATTATTTTAATTTACCATACGTTGTAAATATTACAGAACTAAAAGAACAATTACCATCAGTTGCAAACAATATTCACAAATATGGTTTATTAATAGTTTTAAATGAAATTAATACAAATAATACAAAGATATTAAAAAAAATAAATGATATCAATAAACTTAAATAATTAAAGTAAAATTCATTAAAAGTAATCAATTAACAATTCGTTAAAGTACTATTATTAAAAAAAAACTTGATTTTATCAAGTTTTTATTTATTTAACATAGTAAATGCTAATAAAAAGTTAGCATATCCAATTGCCTTTTTCTTTTTATCATATATTTCTTCTTTAATAGCTACATAATCATCTACTATATTTACAATCCAACTTTCTAAGTATTTTGGAATTCTAGTTGGAGCTATTGGAAACATATGAGATACAATTATATCTTTTTCTTTTTCAGTCAATTTAAAGTATTTTTCTGAAAAAGTCAAAGCATACTTTGGATGATTAATTAAAGTCCCAAATTTATCTTTAAATGTTATATCTTTATTATTTACTAAAAAGAAATCATGAAGTAAAGCTGCTCTTGTCGCTTCTTCATAACTTAATTTTAATTTTTTTGTAATCAAATATGTATAATATGCCACTCTTTTACAATGATCGTATCTATTTGAAGAATGATGCACTATATCTTTTGTTTTTTGAAAAACATCACTTTTGTCTATTTCACTAATAATGCTTTCAAATTCAATATCCTCTTCTATTATATTCATCTATATAAAACACCTTCATCTTTCTTAAAGTCTTTTAAAGTATAACACTTTTTTTAATAAATTGCAAAGAAAAAAAGAGAGGCCTCTCTTTATCTATGTAAAAACGCGTTAAGCGTTCTAATATATATTATGTATAAATTATAAAAATATTTACATATTTTTTATTATTTTTATCACATTATCTATCAATTATTAATTCATTATAAATACTTATCTACTATATAATAATATATATTTTTTTCTATGGACTACAAGTTTCTACCTTTAACTTATTTTTATTAATCTTGATCATAATACTCCCATTCACGTCTGTTCTATATATTTTTGTATCTTTTAGATTATCTAAAACTTCCTTATTCGGATGACCATACCTATTGTTTTTACCAACACTAATTACAGAATATTTAGGTTCTATTTCATCGATAAATTCTTTACTTGAACTTGTTTTACTACCATGATGTCCAACTTTCAATACATCAATATCTGATAGATTATATTTATCTAATATTTCTTTTTCAGTGGTTATAGATGCGTCTCCCATAAACATAAATTTATAACCATTTAGTTCTGTATAAATAACGTTTGAGTTATCATTTTCATTATCATGGTCTTTAGTTTGTAAAAAATATAATTTATTTTTATCTATATTTAACTCTTTAATACATGAATAATATTGTATATGCTTCTTATCTAATACTTTAATTAATTCTTTTTCTAAATCATTAAATTCTCCGCAATTAAAGATTACTTTCTCTACTTTAAAATTATTAACTAAATTAATTGCTTCTCCCATGTGGTCAAAATCCCCATGTGTAGTCACTAAATAATTTAATTTTCTAATTCCAAAAGACTTTAGAACTGGTATTGTGATATTATCTGATATGTATTTATTTATTACTCCTCCTGTATCAATTAAAATATTATTATCATTTATATGTATTAAAGTAGAATCCCCTTGACCAACATCAAATGAAATTATATAAATACTTCTAAATAAAAAATTATAATTATAGTGTAATAACAAAACAAATATAAAAATGTAAATATATTTATAATTAAAAATTATTACAAAAATTAAGAAATAATATAATACTAGTAAATAAATTGAAGGCTTCATAAATACAAAAGATATATTTATTTTACTTAGCAAATTAATTAATAATTCAAAGAAAGTTATTATAATTATTAATATATTATCAAGAAATGGAAATATAAACGTTAATAAAGACAAAGGAAAAACAATTACAGATACAAAAGGAATAAATATTAAATTATATACTATTGATAAAATATTTATCTCAAAAGAAGTATAAATATTTAGAGGAAATGATAGTAAAAAAATAAAAAGACTTATTATTAATCTTTTTGAATAAGTCAACAAAAAGTGGACACTAAAAAAGAATTTCTAGAACCCTAATTCAGTTTTATATTGAATTGGGGTTTTATAATCTAATGAACATGCTAA
>CADBDE010000018.1 GCA_902793375.1 uncultured Erysipelotrichaceae bacterium
CTTACAGCTATGTAATTCATTTTAGGAATTTCTACTATACTTGGTTTATTCTTAGGCATATAAAATTCTTTATATTCTTTTTTATAATCAAAAGCCATATTTTTTTATCTCCTTTCAAGTACTGTGATGGATTCGCAATGGGTGGTCACCTATTCAGGAATAGGTCATCTAACCATGTTTCATATTAAAAAACATATTCCTATACACAAAACCTCCTAAGTTGTTTGCGTATTAGTGCTAAGTCATATTATTTAATTAGTTCTAGATTACCATCAATAATAATTGGATTAAATCCTTCTATTTCATCATATAACATACCATTAGGAATATCATTATATAAATATATTTTTTTACCTAATCTAAATGCATCATACATTTCTAAGAATGTAGCTCCTCCGATATAGTTTTTTAGTATTTCCCCATTTTTTTCTTTATCTAGATTTAATACTAAAACTGCATCCATATTTGAAATTGTATCTTCACTTTGTTTGTACATTGCTGCTTTAAATTTTTGATGTTCTTCACTTCAATATTATTCTTTTCTAAATAATTCTTAACTTCTTCTATTTTTGAATAAAACTTTTTACTACATATTATTAATATTTTCATTTTTTATCTCCTTATAATAAAATAAATTATTTTTTTATAGACTCATTTCTTTTCATCTGTATACTATTCATTATATCTTGAGCTACTTGTTTTGGAGTTCTACCATTTTCATATATAACTATTGTTGCTAATTCTTCATTACATGGGCTTGTAATAAATCTTCTGTTTGGACTATAATCCCCAGTCGAACGACTACTTAATATTTGTAATGATTCCTCTAAATTTTCTGATGGTAATAAAAGAACAATATTTTCACAATACATACGCATATTATTATAAATTATTTTCTAAAAATTCTGCTATTCCGTCATTATCATTAGATAATGTAACAAATTTAGCTTTCTCTTTTACAATATCAATAGCATTCTCCATTGCTACACCAGTACCAACATTTTCAATTAATACTAAATCATTTTCACCATCACCAAAGAAAACAACATCATCAATTGAACATCCTAAATCTTTACATATTTTTTCTAATGTACTGAGTTTATTAGTATTTTTAGGATTTATTGTTAACCACATACGACTATTTAATTTATCAGTATCAATCATTTTTACAACATTTATATCATCAAAGGTTTTTTCAATCCATTTTCTACTACTATTGAGTTTTTTATCATCTTCGAAGAAAACATTCATTCTTGAAATTGAATCATTAACTTCTTCAAGTCCATTTATATATTTAATAAAAGGCCTATCATCACGTTTTTCTTTTGACTTAATTAAGTATTTAAATGGTGTACAAAAATCAATTTGATTACATTTATCAGAAAATGAATTATATATTTTTTTAGCAGTTTCTTTTGTGACATTACTTACATTTTCAACTTTATCATTTCCTACATAATATATATCTGATCCATTATTTAATATAATGTAATCAAACAAACTTACATCTAAAATATTCTTTACAGATAATAGATTTCTAGCTGTAACACCAATTATAAAGTAAGATTTGTTCTTAAACTCAATTAAACATTTTCTTGTTCTATCCGATATTTTTTTATTACTAGTTAATAAAGTTCCATCAAAATCCATCGATACTATTCTTATATTTTTCATAATTATATCCTTTCAAGAATCGTAATACTTTCACAATGATGAGTTATAAGCATTATAATTTTAAGCTATTTATACATTACACAATAATTATATCATTATATTTTAATCAATTTTTAATATCTTTTCAATTTCTTTTGTTTCCATTATTTCATTCATTTTACAAACATCCATTTAAACAAAAAGAGATGACAATAAGTCACCTCCGAATTTAGATTACTAAATACTTTTAATTATCATTTAGATTATATTTTTCTCTTCTTACATAAGAAGTATGTAACAAATGATGTGCTTTTTCTCCTCCAGGTTCTCCTAGATATTCTTCATATACTTTCTTAAGTACTGGATTTTCATGAGATTTTCTAATAACAGATTTTTCATCTATATTATAAAGAACTTCTGATCTTTTAGCTCTAATATCAATAGTAGCTCTATCTTTAGATGATCTAATTGGTTGTCCTCCTCCCATTACACATCCTCCTGGACATGCCATTATTTCAACAAAATCGTAATCTGCTTGTCCACTAGCAATTTCTTCCATAATTGTTTGAGCATTTTTAAGTCCAGATGCTACAACTACTTTAACTTCCTTCTCACCCATTTGTAAAGTAGCTCTTTTAATACCTTTCTCTCCTCTTACTGATTCATATTCTAACTTTTCAAATGAATTACCAGTTACTTTTTCTTGAACAGTTCTTAAAGCAGCTTCCATAACTCCACCAGTTACTCCAAAGATTGCTGCTGCTCCTGTTGCTTCTCCCATTGGATCATCAAATAAACTATCTTCAAGATTAACGAAATTAATGTGAGCTTGTTTAATCATTCTTGCAAGTTCTCTTGTTGTAATAACAGCATCAACGTCCTCGTATCCTGCTCCATTTTGATCATCTCTTGTTCTTTCAAACTTTTTAGCAATACAAGGCATTACTGAAACAACATATATTTTACTAGGATCAATTCCTTCTTTTTCTGCATAATAAGATTTTAGCAATGCTCCATACATTTGATGAGGAGATTTACAAGTTGATACATGAGGAATTAAATCTGGATAATTTAATTCAATATATCTAATCCATGCTGGACAACAACTTGTAATCATTGGAAGAGTCTCATTATTTTGAAGTCTATGTAAAAATTCTGTTCCTTCTTCCATAATTGTAAAATCAGCACCAGTATTAGTATCAAATACTTTGTCAAATCCTAAGTCTCTTAAAGCAGTAACCATTTTACCACAAGAATTTGTTCCTATAGGCATTCCAAATTCTTCACCTAAACCAGCTCTTACTGCTGGAGCTGTTTGAACTATTACATATTTATCTGGATTTCTAAGAGCCTTCCAAACTTCTGTAACACTATCTTTTTCTGTTAAAGCACCTACTGGACAAGATTCAATACATTGTCCACAAAAAGTACAATTAACATCATTTAAACTTAAATCTTTATATGTTCCAATCTTTGAAGCAAATCCTCTTTCCATAACGTCTATTGCGCAAATTCCTTGTAATTTTTTACAAGTAGAAACACATCTTCTACATAATATACATTTATTAGGATTTCTAACTATTGAAGGTGATTTATCATCAATTGGACCACTAATTCTTTCACCTTTATAACGAATATCATCTAAACAAAATTCTTGTGCTAAATTTTGTAATTCACAGTTCCCATTTCTTACACAAGTAAGGCACTCTCTTTCATGATTTGATAATATTAAATCTAAAACTGTCTTTCTTGCTTCTATTACTTCATCCGTTGCTGTATTTACGACCATACCTTCACTTACTTTTTGAATACATGATGGAACAAGTCCTCTCATACCTTCAACTTCAACTACACACATACGACAGTCGCCAGCTTCATTAATATCTTTTAAGAAACATAGTGTAGGTATATCAATATTTACTTTTCTAGCAGCTTCAAGAATTGTTGTTCCTTCTTCTACTTCTACAGTTTTTCCATTTATTGTTAATTTAACCACTTCTATCACCTAACCTTTAATCGCATGGAATGGACATTTTGCAATACATGTTCCACACTTGATACATTTACTAGGATCTACTACATGAACCTTACCAGGCTCTCCTGATATAGCACCAGCTGGACAGTTCTTACGACATAAGTCACAGCCCTTACATAGTTCAGCAACAATATGTACATCCATTAATTTCTTGCATTCTCCGCAAGGACAATGTTTATCCTTAATATGAGCTTCATATTCATCTCTAAAATACTTAATTGTACTTAATACAGGATTTGGTGCTGTTTGACCAAGTCCACAAACAGAAGCTTTTTCAATACTTTCACTAAGTTCTACTAACTTTTCAATGTCACCATCTTCACCTTTACCATCAGTTATATTAGTTAATAATTCTAATAAACGTTTTGTACCTACTCTACATGGTGTACACTTTCCGCAAGATTCATCTACTGTAAATCCTAAATAGAATTTAGCTAAGTTAACCATACATTTAGAATCATCCATAACAATAAGTCCACCTGACCCCATCATTGATCCAATCTCTTTTAAAGATTCATAATCAATTGGAGTATCTAAATGTTCTTTAGGAATACACCCTCCAGATGGTCCTCCAGTTTGTGCAGCTTTAAATTCTCTCTTGTTTGGAATTCCTCCACCTATATCATAAATAATTTCTCTAAGAGTTGTTCCCATTGGTACTTCTACTAGACCAATATTATTAACATTTCCTCCTAAAGCAAATACTTTAGTTCCTTTACTAGTCTCTGTACCAATTGAACTGTACCAGTCTGCACCATTTAGAATAATTCTTGTAACATTTGCATATGTTTCAACATTATTAATAAGTGTTGGTTTTTGAAATAATCCAGCATTAGCAGGAAATGGTGGTTTTTGTCTTGGTTGTCCACGTCTTCCTTCAATTGATTCAAGTAAAGCTGTTTCTTCTCCGCAAACAAATGCCCCAGCACCAAATCTTACTTCGCAATCAAAAGAGAAATTAGTTCCCCAAATATTATTACCTAATATACCATAATCTTTAGCATCATCAATAGCTTCTTGAAATCTTTTAGCCGCAATTGGATACTCAGCACGAATATAAATATAACCTTTGCTAGCCCCTATCGCATATCCTGCTATAATCATTGATTCAAGTACTGAATGAGGATCTCCTTCAATAATACTTCTATCCATGAAAGCTCCTGGATCTCCTTCATCAGCATTACATACAACGTATTTCTCGCTACCTTCTGCTTCTTTACAAAAAGACCATTTTTTTCCTGTTGGGAATCCAGCTCCACCTCTACCTCTAAGACCACTTTTAGAAATCTCTTCGATAACACTATCAGGTGTCATTTCAAGTAAACATTTTTCTAATGCTTTATACCCATCAAAAGCAATATATTCATCTATTTCTTCAGGATTAATAATTCCACAATTTTTTAAAGCAACTCTCTTTTGTTTTTTATAGAAACTAAAATCATCCAATTTCTCAACTAAAGTATTATCAATGTCCTTACATAATAATCTTTCAACGATTTGATGATTAACAATATCTTTTTCAATTATTTCTCTACAGTCATCTACTTTAACTCCTGAATAGAAAGTATCTTCCGGTCTTATAACAACGATTGGTCCTTTAGAACAAAGTCCAAAGCATCCAGTCATTACTACTCTTACATTAGGAATGTTTTCTTCTTCTATTATTCTTTTAAATTCTTCGAATATTTTTGGTGATTTTGATGAAGTACATCCTGATCCATGACAAACTAAGATATGTTTTTCTATTCCTGTTGCTCCCCTATTAACTCTCAAATCTAATTCTTGTCTTTTTTCTTCTCTAATTCTTTTTATTTCTTCTAACGTCTTCATAATTCACCTATTCTTCTTTCATAAGATTATCTATTACTTCATCTAACATCTTAACTGTAGCTTTACCATATACTTCACCATTAACTGTGAATACTGGTGCTAAACCACAAGCACCGATACATCTTACTTCATCTAAAGAAAACTTACCATCTGAAGTAGTATCTCCAACTTCAATATTAAGTCTTTCTTTGGCTCTATCTAATAATTTTTCAGAACCTTTAACAAAACAAGCAGTTCCTAAACAAATAGTAATATGATATTTACCAGCTTGCTTTAGTGTAAATCTTGAATAAAATGTAACAACACTATATATTTCTGATAAAGATACATCTATATGTTTAGAAATATCTAACATAGCCTGTTCTGATATATACCCAAATTCTTCTTGTACTTCATTTAGAATTTGTATCATATTATTCTTATCACCTTTAGTATACTTCTTTAAAATCTCTTGCATCTTCATATATTCTTCCATGATAAAATCCTCCCTATCATCCTACTATAATATTGTACAAAAATAATATAAAAAAAGAAAGTAAATAAGTACAATAAATAACACCTTTTTTATAAAAAATCTATTTAAAACAAAAAAGAACTGAATAATCAGCTCTTTTTCTTCATGAGTAAGCAAACACATTCCACATGGCTAGACCATGGGTTTTTGACATCTCATTTTTTATATGAGCATGGGTCTTTGCATTCCTAAAACAAACAGTTTAATAGACTAGTACGTGTGTCTTTGACATGTCATATTAATTATATTGTACAAAATACCAATGTTCTTTAATTTCTTTTATATAATTATACAGACTTTTGTCTAGATTTTTTTCAATTAGCTCTTCTCCTTCTGATGAGTAAAATAAATATTGATCTTCATCTGGAAAGCCTTGTTCATATAAGAAACTTACCATGCATTCTTTTTCATCACATTTTTCGAAGTATACTATGTTATTTTTTGCAACACCATTGTATTTATTTTCAATAACGACATAATTATTTTCGTCTAATCTTGTTTTTCCAAATTTTATATCGTTTATTAATTGTAATCTTAATTCTTCTTTTGAATTTAAGAAGTCAATAAATTCTTTTCTTTCGTATGGTGGTTTACTAATATGAATAATGAATAATGCTATTAAACTTGCCACAATTAAGAAAACAACTCCAACAAATATAGATATTATTTTTATTGCTTTATTCATACACTATCTCCTCTCAAGAACTGTGATTGATTCACAATAGGTGGTATCAGTGTCAGTGCTAAGTTAAATATTTATATTTTCTTTTCTTTTTTTAATTTTTTAATATATTCTCTCTGGGTACTAATATATTTATCTTTGTCTTTTAGCAATTCTCTTAATTCCATCAAAAAGTTTTCGTATTGTGAATCTTTAAAGTAAAATTTAGCATAACCATCTTCACCAAATTTATCTTGAAGAACACCATATGCTCTTACAAATAATTCTTCATCTGTTGCATCTGGTTTTAGTTTTTTACCATATGTATATGTTCTTCTTAAACAATCTTCTACTTTATTATTTCTATCTGCTGAGGATACTATTCTACCATAGATACTTCTTGGGTCTTCTTTAGCTGATGCTCTATGATCTTCAATTGCTTCTTTTATTGTTTTTAATTCTTCTTCAGTAAAGAACTTAGATAAGTTTTTATCTTTCGACATTATGTCTGCAGATATTATTTCATGAGTTTTTGAATCTATATGATGTCCTATATCATGATAAGCTGCTATAACATAAACCATATCCATATTAACATCAAGTTTATTCTCCTCAACTAATTCGAAACTTCTTTTTATTACATCTTTGATATGATTAATTCCATGTCCTGATTCGTTTTTATCATATTCAGGGAAAACCTCTTTTTCTATATATTCTTTTAGTTTTTGATTAATACTCATGATACTTTTTTCGATAACAAATTTTTTTGTTTTGATTTCTTTTTTTTCTTCTTTAGTTAATGGTTCCACTCTATGCATTTGACCAAATTCCTCCTGCTTTTCTTTATCTAATTCTTCATAAAAATCATCTAGTTCTCTTGTAAATAATTTCTTATTAAAGATATTCATATAAATAACTAAATTGTTGGCTTCTTTAACATTTCTTTCTCCTGTATAAGTAATACTACTATCTATATCAATTCCTTTATTATTAAGAGAAATGATTTTATAGATGTTTTTATCTATTAATCTTTTACCTTTAAAATGTTTACACAATGTCCCTTTTTTTATTATGTTGTTCATGTTTATTTCCTTTCTAGAATCGTTATACTTTCGCAATGGGTGGACACCTATTCAGGAATAAGTCATCTAACCATGTTTCATATTTAAAAATATGTTCCTATACATAAAACTACCAAAGTTGATTGCGTATCAGAAACATATACTTTTTTTAATTTCTAATTATATTATATCATACAAAAAGCAGATTATTTTCATCTGCTTATACTATCGTTATATCTTAATCTTCCGATATATTATTTTAAAGAAACAGGTTTTAATTTAATGCATAGAAATTTGAATTACGTTCTTCTATTATTCCACTAAAAGGATCTATACTTGAATTATCAGATAGATGTTCAGCAGCATAAGCATAAGCTACTATTAATTCAAATGGAACTTTAATTGATCCATCACCAAAATTATACTCTTTATCAGTATGATTGCTAGTAATAGTAATATTCATAATACTCTCTTTAGGTGGATCATTATATGTCTTAATAAAAAATCGATTATAGTAAGTTGATGCCTCAAAAGTTAAATCTACTATAGGATTTGCTTTATTTCTATAGTGTCTAGTATCGACTCTGCCATATGCTTCTATAGGATAATATCCCATTTTTCACCATCGATATAATCCATAACATTAATTTTAGTCTTTAATGTATATTTTCCAACTGACCATTCATAGTATCCATCTTTATAATTAGTGGTAGTTTCTTTTTGCTCTTCATTATTTTGTTTGTTATTATCACTAGAACTATTATTACTATTTGAACCACAACCTGTTATAGCTATAGCAATAAAACATATTAATATAATTACAATAATATTTTTTTCATATTTTCAACTCCAAGAGTATTATAGCACAAAAAAAGAGAAATATTTCATTCTCCTAATATCTTAATATGACGATTTATAATATATTAAGACCTACTTCCTTTCTTAATTTAATAATTGTGAATTACTAAATTTTGGATAATACCTTTGTTTACCCTCGACTGTTATAGATTTAAAGAATATTTTGATATTATAATAACTATTAGTATCATTTTCTTTAACTAATGTATAATAATTCAAATTTTCTTTTCCGTCTTTTTTTAGCATTCCACTAGTAAACTCCCAAGTTCTATATGTACACTTTCCTGTATTTCCATTTGTTAGCTTTGCCTGATTTTCGCTAGATTCATCAGAAATTGTAAATTCTGTTAATTCTATTTTTTCAGTAAATTTTTCATCGCATAGAGCTAAAAACTCATATTTATATGGATATTTTTCTTGTAATTTATCATCTATATTAAATAGTCCATAAGAAAAAATGTATTTTGAATCTTTTTTGTTTTCTAAATCATATTCGTATAATTCCTTAACTATATTATTTAAAGTGTCAACAAGTTCTTGATTATCTTCTTTTACATTTTCTTATTTTATTGCATTATTAGTATTATTTTCGGTAATATTATTGTCATTTGATGAGTTATTTGTGTTACTATTGTCATTATTCCCACAACCAGTTAATCCAATAACTAAAAAAACAATTAGCAGTAAATTTAATATTTTCTTTTTCATAAATAAACTTCTCTCACAAATAATTAAGTAATAATTATCTACATTACTATATCACAATTTAAAGAATATTTTTCATTAATTTAATTCCTCGTAATATTACTAAAAAAGAAACTGATTTTTCAATTCCTAATATCCTAATATTATGATATTATTTCTTATTTTTATTTGTTATTAAGTTTAATACTTTTTTGATAATCAGTATCTAAATCAGACATATAATCTACTATTTCCAAATCATATTCTTCTATATCTTTGTAAACCCTCTTTGTTCCGTAACAAGCAGAAACAACAGAAAGATTACCTTTACTATTATCTTTATCTATAGATAATTCTAAAGTTCCAGTATTTGAATCATATATATAATTTCCAACAATCTTATATTCATTATTGTCTACAGAATAATTACACGAATAATTATCATCTTCAAAAATCATAGTTACATTTTTCCAATCATAAACTCCTCCATTACTAGCATAAATCAAACCATCATATTCCCCAACAATTGTATTTGGATGATTCTTTTCAACCTTATCTCCCTTATTACAAAAAGCATATTCGTTTGATGAAAGATAATCGTAATAATCATTATAACTCATTTCGGTAATCAAAGTTTTAGTATCTATCGTTTTCCCAAAATTAGTTTTTTCTAGTTCGCTGTCAGACATTTTTGCAACATTAAATATAATATTGCAATTATTATCTTTAGTTTCGTAACTAACATTTTTAAATGTTTCAGTTAATCTTTTTCCTTCATTATTGCAATATTCCTCTGCTTTTTTATTAGTGCTAATTTCATAAAAATAAATTACTTTGGTAATTCTGTCAGTATCAAAAATAGTTTTAGTTCCTCTATTTAATTCATTAAAACTAGAATTAGGTTGTAATTGAACACATGTAATGACATTGGTGTTCTTTGAATTATCATTATTTGATACATCGTTTGTTGAATCATTGGCATTTTTTGAACTACTTCCACATCCGGTTAACCCAGCAATTATAACTCCCACTAATAAAGTGCTTAACAATTTCTTTTTCATATATAAGATCCTCCAACAATTAAAAATTATCTATATTATTATATCACATTTTTTGAATATTTTATTATTAATTTAAACAATCGCAATATTTTACGATCATGTTATTTTCGATAATCTTTCAGTTTTTCTATATTAGTTATGACCTGTTCCCTATAACATGCTTAGATATAAAAAATCTCCTTTTTTAGTTATTTATAGCCAAATAGGAGATTTTAATTATTTTAAAAAAATAGTTTTTCCTTATTTTTCAATAGTTTTACGACATAGTACTGATACGGTTTCAACGTGATAAGTATTTGGGAACATATCTACTAAAGTTATTTCTTTAAAATCATATTCTTCTTTAATAATATTTAAATCTCTTGCTAAAGTCATTGGTTCACAAGATACATATATTATTCTTTTTGATTTTATTGATAGAATATTACTTATTGCTTCTAAACTTAATCCACTTCTTGGTGGATCTATTATTATTAAATCAACATCTTTAAAATTATTTTTTATTTTACTTATATCTTCACATAGAAAATCAATATTTTTTATATTATTTAATTCTTTATTAAAAATTGCATCATTAACAGCATTTTTATTTATTTCAATTCCATAAACATCTTTAGCAAAACTAGATAAGTACATTCCAATTGTTCCAGTACCACAGTATAAATCCAAAACACTTTCTCTTCCTGTTAAATCAGCATACTCTTTAACCTTTTCATATAAAACCTCTACTCCATAAGTATTAACTTGAAAGAAAGAATTATAAGATACTCTAAAAGACATATCTCCAATAGAATCTATTATATAATTATTTCCTTTAATAGTTTTAATATTTTTATAATTACTTATAACAATATTTTCTACATCTTTTAAATTATCTAAATAATAATTCTCATTTTCTATAATACCTATTAAGTATAATAATATCTCATTCTTTTTATTGCATCTTATTACAATTTCATTTATACCTTGTAAATTAATAGTATTAAGTTCTTTTATTACTTCATTAATTCTATTAGTACATAATAAACAACTATCTATATTAACCAAATCATATGATTTATTTTGAAAATAGCCAAGATTTCCGTCTTTTACTTTTAAAGTTGCTTTATTTCTATAATTAAATCTGTCAGTTTTAATTATTTCTTTAACACCATTATTTACTTTAGCATATTTCTTAAGAATCCTCTCAACTTTATTCTTCTTAAAGTTTAATTCTTCTATAAAGTTCATATGTGATACATTACATCCACCACATAAGTTATAATAAGGACACTTTGTATCAATTCTTGATTTACTTTTTTTAAATACTTTTGTAGAATTTGCTTCCAAGTATTTGCTTTTTTCTGACAAAATATTAATATCAACTTCTTCTCCAACTAATGCATTACTAACAAAACATATTTTGTTTTTCACAAAAGTAATTCCTCTTCCAAAATCATCTAATCTATCAATTCTGTAAGACATAATATTCACCACCCTAAATCTACAATAATCAAAAAAGGCGAATTACCCTTCGTCTTTTGTAATACTGCTTATCGCAAAATCTATAACACTGTTTTTTAATTCATCAAATGCTAATTTATCTACAAATTGAGTTTTTATTAGAACTGTCTTCTTCTCATTACCTAATGCTACTATTAAATAATTATAATTATTATAAATTCCTTCATATAAACTGTAATTATCTTGCTTTTTAATTTGCTCAATTTTAATATTATCACTAGTTTGAATTGATTCTAAAAAAGATTTTTGTATTTCATCTGAAATAAAAGTATTATAATCATTACTAATTGTTTCAAAGCTAATAAATAGTTTTTCATCTTTATTAGAAATATTATAAGATTCATCTCCTACAAAATCCCATTCAAGAGGCATCTTAAATGTAAATCCAACATAATTAACTAATTGATATTTTGGATCAACTTCAATTTCAATAGTAGATTTCTCACAATTATCACAGTTTTTATTACTATTATTAAAGAATATATAGTAAATCAAAAGACTTAATAAAATTGCGATAATCAAAATAAGAATATAAACAATTTTATTATCTTTTTCTTTTACTTCTATTACAGATGATATTTTCTCATCTCTTTTTATTATATTTTTAGGTTTATTATTCTTTTTACTGCTCATAAAACTCACCTATTTCTCAGTTTATTTTATCATTTAATTATAAATAATACAATAAACTATTTTTTAATCAAATACTTAAAAATATCTAATGATAACATTATAGTATCATGTCTTAAATAATTATTCTCTATAGTAACATAATTATTAGCTATTAACTTTATATCATTTAAATTCTCTTTATCTATAATAACTTGATCTTTTTGTTCAAGTGTCTCATATTTTTTTCTCATTTTCTCATCAATTTTACCATTATTAGCAATTACAACATCAACTTTTCTTTTCCCTAAGTATTTATTTATTATTGCAACATGTTCACTTACTTTTAAATCATCTGTTTCTCCAGGTTGAGTCATAATATTACAAGTATACATTATTGGTACATTTGTAGTTTCTAATAATTTAACTACTTTAGAACATATTAGATTTGGCAAAATACTTGTATATAAACTTCCCATACTAAGTATTACTAAATCAGCATTTTTTATTGCTGTTTCTACATCTTTATTCAATTTTGGATCTTTTTTATAATATACTTCTTTAATTTTAGAATTATATTCAGTAATGTTATGTTCTCCCTCAATTACTTTTCCATCATCCATTTTTGCAACAAGAGTAACTTCATCATCTGTTAATGGAAGTATTTTACCCTTTAAATTTAATACTTTTCCAAGTGCTTCAACACCACTTGACATATTTCCTGTCATACTAGACATAGCAGTAAGAAGCAAATTACCTACAGGATGACCATTTAAATCACTTGTAGTTTTAAATCTATAGTTTAATAGTTGCTCAACAAGTGGCTCTGTTTCTGATAAAGATACCAAAACCTGTCTTATATCTCCCATTGCAGGAACATGAAATTCTTCTCTTAATCTTCCTGTACTTCTTCCATCATCACACACTGATACTACTGCAGTAATATCAATTGGGAACTCCTTTAATCCTTTAAGTAGAGAACTCATTCCAGTTCCTCCACCAAAAACAACTACTTTTTTTCTCATAAGACACCTCATTTTTTATTATGTATTTCTAAAAAAAATTATAACATTATTAATACTTTTTTTCAAATAAATGAAAAAGACTATTAAATAGTCTTTTAATTTTTCAATGTAACTAATATAGATTGATTATCAAAATCAGGTAAATTATCTATATGTCCTATTCTAGTATAAGAATAATCTGTTTCAAAATCTTTATAAAAAATAACAAGACAATTACTTTGATATAACATAACATCACCTTTTGTTATTTTTCCTGTATAACTATTATCACTTGTTAATGAATAGCTTAAATAATTATATTTTTCATTATTATTTAAATCGTCCATTTCCAAATCAATTGGTAAAACTGATATTAAATCTAAAGCTGCTAAGTTGTTTTCTAAATTCATTGTATATTCAATATTGTTTATTATTACATTTATCTTTTTTTCACTATCAAATGGCTTAACACTAGATTCTAAAAAATCATCATCATTATATTCTTCTTCATTAACACCATCATTACTACTACTATTTGTTTTATTATTATTCACAATAAAATACACTATTATAGCTAATAAAATACATACAATAAAAGCAATTAAAACTACATATTTCTTGCTACTAATCCTTTCTTTATTTCTTTTCATAAAACCTCCTAATGAGCTATTCTAAAAAACATTAGTAAAAACATTACAAAAATAAAAATAAAAACAATAAATGAAAAAACTATTATTCCTTTACCAAAATTACTAATCATTTTTCTATGTAAAATAAAATCATTAGCATCAAATATATCTTTAGCAATTGAATTTAAATCAGCATCCTTTTGAATAATGTAACTAGTATCACAATAATTACATTTTACTTCTGTACTATCTTTATCAAATTTTAATTCTGCACCACAATTAGGGCATTTCTTTTCTATAAATTTCATATCTTACCTCTATAATCAATTATATCATAAAAATTAAAAAAGATATAAATAAAAATATTTATACCTTTAAAATTCATAATTTATTTGAGGCTCAGTAAATGAATTAATTGATGCTTTTGCATCTTTTAAATAGAGAACTTCTGTATTTGGATCATTTTCATCATACATACTTCTTAATTCAGGATTATTATCAAGCATATTCTTTTTAGCTTCAATTCTATCATCTCTAACTAATTTTCCTTCAAGTCTAATCCATTTTCCATCAACAAAACCAGTTATTTCTACATTTGGGTTAATCTCTATTTGTTTAGAAACATTTTTGATTTTTCCAGTTTGAAAATATATTTTATTCTCAAACATATTTACAGCACCAAATGGCCTTACTCTTGGTTTATCATTATCAATTGTAGCTACATAAAAAACTCCACATTTCTTTAAAAAAGCATATACTTCTTTCATAATAAACCTCCTAATAAAGAATTAATTTTTTTTCTTTTTTTCATGATATCTTACTGTAACTTTTTCTCTTTTTGGCAATACTCTATCATTAGTTGCCTTATCATAAGCTTTCTTATATTGTCTTCCAATATTTGCTATTCTTTCATCATCTTCAACAAGTGCTAATCCATTAATTGCTCTTATTTGATGTTTTAGTTCACTTAAATATATTTTTAAATCATATAATACATTTTTTATAATAATATTCTTTTTAACTAATAATGAAGCATATGGATACAATACACTATTTTCATCAATTATTTTATTATTAACATTAATATAGTCATATAAATGAGATTCATATTTTTCTTTCTTATTTGAATTATTTTCTCTTTTTATATAATGAGGTTCTAATAGTACTAAATCTTTTGATTCAGTTAACTTTCTAATATCTTTTAAATCAATAATATCATCATTTATATATTTAACTTTATTAGTAACTGCACCTAAATAAGATACATTATAATTGTTTTCATCACACATATTAGTATGTAAAATAATATATTTACTATAATGTTTTTTATTCATTAATGATAATATTTTAAGATAATCATTTGGTTCAAATTTAATATCAAATACTTTTCTTAAATTATCATATAATTCAATTGAATTCATATCTAGCATTTTATTTTGAACTAAATAATTAGCACTTTCTAAATACCCTTTTATTCTTTCAATATAAGCTTCAGTATCAATATTATTATTCATAATATCAACTAAAGTATCTTTTTTTAAAGTTATATCTTTTGCGACTCTTTTCATATCATTTCCCCCCACAATCATAATTGTATCACTTAAATTAATTTTAGAATAGATAAAATAAAAATTATTTAAAAAACTTATTTCTCTCATAAGGTGGTACCAATCTCTTAATACTTTGTATTTCCTCTTTTATTTCTTCTTCTCTTTCTTGTCTATATTGATTAAGATTGTTTTCTAACACAACGTATTCTTCTTTTTTTTTATCATAAATAAATCTAGGTACTTTATAAACATCCCAATCCATTATCAAATAATTATAAAATCTATTATATATATCATTATTTGAAGTAGTAATTACTCTTGGAGTTTTGTAAAAGAAACTATCATAATCTTCTTCATTTTTTGGAATTGTTATTTTATTTCCATTTGGACCATATCTTTCAATTGAATCATATCCAATAAACTGAACACATATATCTTTAAAACAAGATAATAATTCTTTGTTAACTTCTCTTTCTACTAATCTATTACAAATATACTCATCATCTTCTTCTAAAAAGAATTCTTCTTTAACTCTTTTTTCTATATCTTTTTGATTATCTATCCTTGTTATTTTATTAGTAGTCTTAATATAATCTCTATTTTTATAAGCTTTCTCAAAAAATTTAAGTAAATCAAGAATAAACTTATCATATTCATCTGATCTATCATACTTTATAATGTTTTCATATTTTTCAATATCACTAATTATTTCTTCATAAAATTCTTTAAAAGAACTATGAACTCCTCCATAATAACTACTATGACCTCTATATACAAGTTCATTAAGTCCATCAGATATCATCTCTTTTAATTTATCAGGATTATGTTCTTTTAAATATTGTCCATAACTTCCATCAATTGTTTCATTAGTTATTATATAACTTACATATTTTAAATAAATTGAAGAAACAGGATTAGTCCAGGAATTGTGCGTTTGACCGCCAAGTCCAACGTTATAATCAATTATCTTGCCCATAGGAGAAAAATACCCAACATAGGGAATACCATTCTTTAATTCTTTTGCTTTTATCTCATCTTTTTCAAAGTCTATTACCATGGCTATCCTCCCATCATTGTACAATTATTTATTGTAACATAAGAATAAAATTAAAAAAAGAATTATTTATTCTTAATAAGTAATTCTTTTTCTTTTTTATATCTTTTTTCAAAATAGTATAATCTTTGTTCCGTTTCTTCATCTAATTTATTTCTTAATTTATTTATTTTTTCTTCATCATAATCGAAAACTAGATGATCTAAATCTATTATTACATAATCTCCATCTTTTAAAATTGTATCTGATTTATTTGGATTACTAATAATACCTAGATTATTCAAATTATTTCTTCTTTTATATTGTTCTTTAATTAAATTATTATTTATTATACCAATATTTCTTTCAAACGGATCAAACCACATTACTCCTTGATTTCTTAATTCTTCATATATTAAATATAAATCTTCTTGAGATATTTTTTTAGTATCACAATAATCAGTTATTTCTACTAATTTACTTCCAATATAGTTCTTAAATCTTGGAATTAATATTCTATTATTATCTGCAATTTTTTCACATGCTCTTTTATTACCAACTTTTATTATTGTATTATTAATTCTAAATACACGAGAAAATCCACCTTTGTAAACACTTTTAATATTTAAAATAGAAGTATCTTCTTTATTAGATACATCTAAAAGCATTTTTTCTATTTCTAATATTTCTTTTTCATCTTCACTATGAAGAGATACATATTTAGAAATAGAATAATATATTTTATAAATATCTTTATCAGTTAATTCATTTATATTAGATTTAAGAAATAATAATACTTCTTCATGAAGAGATTCAGTATCACTATCCTGCTTCTTTCTTAGTATACTATCTAAATTATCAACAATATATGTTAATTCTTTATTTTCTATTAATTTATTTATTAGTAATTGCTCATTAAGATAAATTATATATGATTTAGGATAATCTTGATTATTTTTCATATAATAGTCATATATTATCCTATCTAGAAATGGAAGGCGTTTTCCTAGATCATAAAAATAGGTATCAGAATAGTTACCTTTATTATTTATTAAATATTTAATTAATTTTTCATTTAATTCATTATTATTCATAACAACCCCATCAAATTGTCAATTATTTTACAACATTATTTATAATAAATCAAATAAAAAGAGAACTTAAGTTCTCTATTTAAATCCAAATCTATTAAATGGAAAAAATGTAAGTGATGTTTTTCCTTTTATTTTACTTATATCAAAACATCCTAATGCTCTACTATCTAATGAAACTTGTCTATTATCTCCCATAACAAAATAACAATCATCATCTATATATGCCACAAAATCATTTGTTAAAACGGTATCATCTAGATAATATTCTTCTATTTCTTCATCATTAATATATAATTTATTATCTTCAAATTTAACAATTTCACCAGGAAGACCAATAACTCTTTTTATAATATAAGAATCTTCTTTGTCAACCACAACTATATCAAATCTATTAATACTTCCAAAATTATAACTTAATCTGTTAAGAAGCATTAAATCTCCATCTTTTAAAGTTGGATCCATTGAATCACCATTTACTTGAATTGGTGTAACAATAAATTGCTTTACAGACAAAACACAAATAATTATTATTACAAATGGAATTGCCTCTTTTATAATTCTTTTTATTAAATCCATAATAATATACTAAAAAAAGAGACTAGGTCTCTTATTTTTGTCCTCTTTCTTTGATTCTGTATTGACCCTTTAATCCTTTTAAGAAGTTTAATTTAGCACGTCTTACTTTACCATGTCTTAATACTACTATGCTATCAATTTTTGGTGAATTAATTGGGAAAGTTCTTTCAACACCTACACCATAAGATTCTTTTCTTACTGTAAATGTTTCACTGATTCCTCCACCTTTACGAGCTGTTACTATACCTTCGTAAGCTTGTACTCTTTCTTTGTTTCCTTCAATAATTTTAACATTAACTTTTACAGTATCTCCAACTCTAAACTCTGGGATATTTGGATTAATTTGTTTTTCTGTAATTTTATCAATTACGTTCATCGATATCATTCCTTTCTTGTTTTTTCCGGTAATCATAACAAATACTAGGTCAGCGGATTACGCAACGTATAAATTGTAGCACAAAAGAAATAAAAAAGCAAATAAAATTTATTATTTGCTATGTCCTTTATTCATTTCTTCTTCCATTATTTTAGAGTTAATTAACAATTCTTGTCTAAGTTCTAACTCATCTTCTAATATTTCAATCTTTTTAAGCATTAATTTAAGTTTTTCTTCTGTAATATATTTTCTATACTTATTCCATAATTCTTGTTTTAATTTAGTAGCTTCATTAAGTGCTATACGATATCCTTCTCCTGAAGAATCTTCATCTCCTACTTCACACACTACTTGCATCATATTTATTAGTTTATTAAACTTAGCATTTAATTTTTTAGTAGCTATTTTATCAATAAAAGTAGGATTAATAATAATAACTCTATTTATATCTATGGCATCAGCAAAGTGAACATCTTTTTTCATAGTAAGATTATATCCATCTAATTTATCATAATCAAAATATTTAATATCTTTTTCATCTTTATTTTTTACAATTAAAAATCTACTTACTACTGCCATAAATATCACCTACTTATCTAATAAATCTGGTCTTCTTTCTCTAGTCTTTTTTATACTTTCATTTAATCTATATTCATCTATTTCTTTATGATTTCCATTTAATAATACTTCTGGTACTGTCATTCCTTGAAACTCTCTAGGCTTAGTATATGTTGGATAATCAAGTAAATTAGTATTTGGATTAAAAGAATCATTTATATGAGATTCTTCTTCTATTACTCCATCAATTAATCTTACTACTGAATCAGTAAGAGCCATTGCTGGTATTTCACCACCAGTTAATACAAAATCTCCCATACTTATTTCTAAATCAACTACACTTCTTATTCTATCATCAAAACCCTCATAATGACCACAAATAATTATTAAATGTTTATTTTTTTTTAATTCATAAGCTTTTTTTTGATTATAAGGTATTCCATCAGGAGTTAAAAGAATTACTTTAGAGTCCTTTGTCTTTAAATCTATTACTGCATCATATATAGGTTGTACCATTAAAACCATTCCAGCTCCACCGCCATATGGAGTATCATCAACTTTATGATGGGGATCCTTAGAATAATCTCTAAAATTAACAATATTTATTTCTACTAATTTATTATCAATTGCTCTTTTAATAATCGAATTAGATAGAAATCCATCAAACATAGATGGAAAAAGTGTTAATATATCTATTTTCATTAAATCATTCCTTCTATTAAATTCATTTCTATTTTATTATTTTCTAAATCTATATCTTTAATAAAATCTTCATGATAAGGTATTAAAGTAGTTTTATCATTAATAACTGCTTCAATTACTTTATTTTTAGGATTAATTTGTCTAATTGCAACAACATGACCTACTTCTTGATTATTAAAAATTATATTTAGATTTATTAAATCTTCATCTAAGAACTCTTTATCTTTTAAATCTAAATCACTCTTTTTAACAAATACACCTTTATTTAAAAACTTTAATACTTCATTTATATTATCATATCCATATAAAGTAATCATTTCAAATATCTTATGATGACGATAACTCTTAATCATTTCTTCTTTTTTATCGTCACCTATATATATTTTTCTATTTTGTAAAAATACTTTATTCTTATATTTAAAGTTACTTAATAGTCTTAATTCACCTTTAATACCATGAGTATTAACTATTTTACCAATATAAATGTATTCTTCTTCCATAGGTCCTCCTATTTGAGTATATTATAACACTCAATAATAAAAAGGTCTATAAAATTATAGACCTTAATTTAACTAAATAACTATAACTGGGCGAACGCCGAAGGTGATGCCGTAGTTATAGTAGTAGTAGTTGAAGTTGCCGTTAGAGATCACATGCCAAACGCGGATAGTGTCGTAAGCAGACCCAAGCCAATATGATGTCTCTTTTACGAAAGCTGGGGCATTATTACAATCCCATGATCCATTTCCACATCCAAGTTCAAATGCTTCTTCTACTCTTAATAACCTTGCACTCTTTATTGTTGCTCCTTTTCCTTCTAAATATGTTTTATAGCTATCTACATATGTCTTTAAATTACTATTTGAATCATATACATATGCACAATTTGTTCCTGACGTATATGTATTGCTACTACAATAATTTCCTGGATAATCTGTGCCTACTTTTCCATCCCAATAGTTCGTACTTGAGAATGAAATATATCCGTATTGTGTTCCACTTGATACCCATCCTTTTACTTCATTATCTTGTATTCCTTCTATTGCTCCAGGCTTTTTATTATCTCCTACATTTAAGTTGTAATGTGAAAGTAATACTAAATCTCTTCCATCATGTTTTACTACATAGAACTCTTCTGTATCTATTGTTACTATGTCTCCAGTTACCACTGTATCTTTTGTCTTTCCTTCAGGATATACTACTCTTGAAGATTCGCTTCCTGAACCTCCAGAGCTAGAGCCTCCCCCACCATCTTCTGATACATTATTACTTGTATCATCTAGGTGTCTTTGAGTTTCCCAACTTTGTTTATCACAATCTAGTATGTATATTTCACTTCTATTTCCTATTCCTGTTGTTTGTACTACTGCTTCTATATCAGAGTCTTTTAAATCACTTTCGATTATCTCTGTATCTAATTTATCTAGTGGTGTTATTTTTGATACGCCTTGCCCTGCATCATCTACGCTTATCCAGTAATATTTGTAT
>CADBDE010000019.1 GCA_902793375.1 uncultured Erysipelotrichaceae bacterium
ATTTCCCCTTAAAAGGGAAAAATTATATATGGTATTATTTATGTATATAGATAATATAAGGAAATATTATTCAGTGAACCCCAGTTCGTTATGTTGTTTTCTGGCTTTCTGGCTTGGGTCTGCTTACGGCACTACCCGTGTTTGGCGCGTGCACTCTGGCGACAGCTTCAGCAACAGCAGCTTTGACAACGGCAACAACTTCGGCGTTCGCCCAGTTATAGTTATTTAGTTTTAATTAAATATAAAAAAATATTAAAATTATTTCATTTAAGAAAAAGAGTATCACTCTTTTTTTTTATATGATATAATCTATAATGATAGAGGTTAATATGAAGAAGTTATTTTTAGAACAATTTATGGCATCAGTTAAATCAATACTTCCTATTACATTAATAATTTTAGGAATAAGTATTGCTTCTTTAAACTGGGATTTAATTAATATTTTACCTTCATTTTTAATTGGGGCATTATTATTAATTGTAGGAATGACTTTCTTTAATCTTGGTGTTGATATATCTATGGTTGAGATTGGAAGTAAAATAGGTACCAATTTAACTAAGAAAAAGACAGTACCTTTAATATTAATGTTTAGTTTTATTATTGGATTTATTGTTACTATTGCTGAACCAGATCTTTCTGTTTTAGCATCTCAAGTACCAACAATTTCAAGTGATTTACTTATTAATTCAGTAGGCTTAGGTGTAGGTATATTTTTATTAATTGCAGTATTTAGATTATTATTTCAATTTAATTATTCAATAATACTTGCTTTATTTGTTGTGATAACATTTATCTTGGCATTTTTCTCACCAGTAGAATTTGTTCCTCTTGCTTTTGATGCAGGTGGTGTTACAACAGGACCGCTAAGTGTTCCATTTATAATTGCACTAGGAGCAGGACTTGCTTTTAAAAGACGTGATAGAAAGAAAAAAGAAGATACTTTTGGAATGATTTCTTTTTGTTCAATTGGACCAGTTATCGTTGTATTGATTCTTGGAATTATATTTAATGCTAAATCTAATTATGTTCCATATGATTTACCAAATTATACAAATCTAGGAGAATTGATTAATTTGTTTATAAATACACTTCCTAAGTTTTTATGGACAGTATTTAAATCATTTTCTCCAATAGTAATATTCTTTTTAGCATATAATTTCTTGTTTTTAAAATTAAATAAAAAAGTCTTATTTAAAATATTTAAAGGTCTTATTTATACATATATTGGTCTTACTATATTCCTATGGGGTATAAATGTTGGATTCTTACCAATTGGATATATGATTGGTAAAGTATTATCTGATTATCAAATTCTTTTAGTTCCAATTGCTATGATTATTGGATATTTCATAGTAATTAGTGAACCGGCAGTAGGAGTATTAACTGAACAAATAGAAGAATTAACAAGTGGAAATATTAAAAGAAAAACTTTAAATATTGCTTTATCAATTGCTGTATCCATGGCAACAGGGCTAGCAGTATTACATGCGATAACTGGAATATCAATTGTTTGGTTCTTACTTCCAGGTTATTTAATCGCACTAATTCTTAGTTTATTTGTACCTCAAATATTTACTGCAATAGCATTTGACTCTGGTGGTGTTGCAAGTGGAACTATGTCTGCAACATTCTTGCTTCCTTTTGTAGTAGGAATATCAGAAGCACTAGGAAGAAATGTTTTAACTGATGCATTTGGTCTTATTGCAATAGTTGCTACAACCCCACTTGTAGTTATTCAAATAGTGGGATTAATATACAAGCTTAAAACTAAAAAAATTGCTATTCAGAATGCAGTTTATCTTGAAGAAATTATTGATTATTAGGAGGTATTATGGAAGAAGAATATGTAAAAACAAAACTCTTTGTTACCATTTCTGATAAAGATAAAACAGATAGGATTGTAAGATTATTTAAAAGATATAATATTAATTATTCTTGTTCAATAAATGCAAAAGGTACAGCATCAGGTTCACTTCTTTCATATTTTGGACTTGATGATGTTAAAAAAAATATTGTCTTATCAGTAATTCCTTGTGTATTAGAAAATAAATTATTATATTTATTACATAATAAACTTGAATTATATAAACCAGGTAATGGGATATGCTTTTCATTAGGAATTACAAGTGCTAATAAATATTTATCTAGTGTTTATAGTAACTTTAGTAATTATAAGGAGGAATATACAGTGGAAAAAGATAAAGAATACGAACTTATTATATTAATTGTTTCTGAAGGATATGCAACGCAAGCTATGGATGCAGCAAAAAGAGTAGGAGCAAATGGTGGAACTTTAATAAATGGGATAGGATTAGGTAGTGAAGAAGCTACTAAGTTCTTAGGTATTACTATAGAACCTGAAAAAGATGTTGTTTTAATTCTTGTTGAAAAAGATGAAAAGAAAAAAGTTATGAAGGAAATTACTGATGAAGTTGGTCTTTCTCATGAAGGCCGTGGAATTTGTTTCTCAATTCCTGTAGATAATGTTGTTGGATTAACAGAAAAAATGAATTTTATTAAAAAATAATAAAATAGAATATATACTTTTTTTAATAATTAATATATAATTATTTTAGTTTAGGAGGATGAATATGGAAAAACAAAAAAAGAGAATCCAATTAAAAACTAGCGAGATGGGTGAATCAATACTTGCAGCTATTCTATTTTTAATAATTGGTATTTATTTAATTACAAATCCAAAGGATTTGATACAAACTATTTCAATTATTTTTGGTGTTGTACTTGCAATAATTGGAGCATTTAAATTAATGCTTTATTATAAAGCAAAAGATGGAGAAAAAAGAGAAGTCTTATCTGGAGGAGTATTAACTATATTTGGTTTAGTTTTAGTTATTTGTTCCCTAGTTTGGATGAAAGAAATAACTGATATCTTAAGATTTATTTTAGCAATATACTTATTATATATTGGAGTATTTAGATTTGTATATGCATTTAAAGGAAAAGGAGATAAAAAACCATATTTTATTAATGCAGGAATAATATTATTAATTGGAGTTTTATTAATAATTATTCCAGGATTATTTGATGCACCACTTATTGCTATTGGAGTGTTATTAGTTCTTTATGGTATTGCTGAAATAGCAGGATTTGTTTTAGGAAGAAAAAATGGAAATGGTGTAACAGTTACTGAAGCAGTTGTTGTATCAGAAAAAGATGAAGATGTTAAACTATTAAAGTAGGTGAATATAATGGACATAAATGTTTTAATTCAAGGTGGAGTAAATGTTAATGGAGCCTTAGAACTTCTTGGAGATATGGAAACATATAATGAAACAATTCAAGATTTCTTAAGTGAAATTGATGAGAAATTAGCAAATATTAAAAAATATAAAGAAGAACAAGATATGGATAATTATGCAATACTTGTTCATTCTTTAAAAAGTGATTCTAAGTATCTTGGATTTACTCAATTAGCAGAACTTGCTTATCAACATGAAATGGCTAGTAAAGCAAAAGATGTAAGATTTGTTATTGGAAGCTATGATGCATTAATGACTGAAGCAAATAGAATTCTTGAAGTTATTAAAAAGTATACTTCAGGAGCAGTAGCAGAAGGAGTTACAATTGTAGCTAATAATGATAGTACAAGTAAAATACTAGTAGCAGATGATTCAAATATAATAAGAAATTTTGTACAAAAAGTGGTTCCTACAGAGTATTCAGTTATTTCTGCAAATGATGGTCAAGAAGCAATTAATATGATTTCACAAGAACTTCAAAATTTAAAAGGAATTCTATTAGACTTAAATATGCCTAATGTTGATGGATTCCAAGTACTAGATTTTTTAAATAGCAATAATTTATTTGCTAAAGTTCCTGTAGTAATTATTACTGGAGATGATTCTAAAGATACAGTAATGAAAGCTTTTGACTATCCTATAGTAGATGTGCTTAATAAGCCTTTTACTGAAGGATCTGTAAAAAATGTAATTGATAAAATGATAAATATTCATCAATAATAGATAGCACGATAAATGAATAGTCTTTTTGATTTATATTTAAAAGAGATAATTAATTATAGAAAATAATCTACATTTTATGTAGATTTTTTTTAATAATTATTTTTTTTATTCATATATTTTTAAGAGGTGTTATCATGAAAAAATGGATAACTATTTTTATTATTTTTTTAATTCCTTTAAATACTTTTGCAGTATCTTGTAATAATTGTATAGTAATGGATATGGATAGTGGGAGAATTCTTTATGAGAATAATAAAGATAAAAAACTTTTAATTGCATCAACTACTAAAATAATGACTGCAGTAATTGCAATAGAAAATAAAAACTTAGATGAAAAAGTAACTATTGGTGATGAAGTATTACCTATGTATGGAACTAATATTTATATAGAGCCAGGAGAAATACTTTCTTTAAGAGATTTATTATATGGTCTCATTCTTAGAAGTGGTAATGATGCAGCAGTAAGTATTGCTAAATATGTTTCTGGATCAATTGATGATTTTGTTGAATTAATGAATAGAAAAGCAAAAGAGTTAGATATGAATAATACGATTTTTAAAAATCCACATGGTCTTGATGAAGATACACAAAACTATTCTACTGCTTATGATTTAGCAAAATTAATGAGATATGCAAATACATTAATTGATTTTGTAGAAATATCAGGAACAAAGAAATGGAGTGTAACCACTAATAAAAAAAGTTATCTTTGGTACAATAGAAATAAGCTTTTAAATGACTATAAATATTTGACTGGAGGAAAAACTGGATATACACCAAAAGCAGGTAAAACACTTGTAACAACTGCAAGTAAAAATAATTTAAATTTAATTTCAGTTGTACTAAATAATCCTAATCATTATCAAGTACAAAAGGAATTATATGAATACTTATATTCTATCTATAACAGAATATTAATAATAGATAAGAATAATATTACTTTTAATAATACACAATATAATGACTTATATATAAATTATAGCTTTTCTTATCCTTTGACTAAGGAAGAAGAAAACAGTATTCAAGTAGTAGTAGATTATTATAATGAAGAAAAGAATTTAGTTGTTGGAGAAATATATGTTTTGTTTAAAGATAAAGAAATATTTAGAGAAAATATATATTCAAAGGGAAAAAAATGTAAAAAAGAAAGTATACTAAATAAAATAATTACATTTTTCCATTCTCTTTTTTAATAATATTTGTTATAATTTCAGTGGGTGATTTTCTATGGAACGTCTACAAAAAGTAATTGCAAATAGTGGGATAACTTCAAGAAGAAAAGCAGAAGAGTTAATTTTAAATGGTAAAGTTAGAGTAAACGGAGTAAGAGTTATTACACTAGGCACTCAAGTAAGCTCAAGTGATAAAGTTGAAGTAGATGGTGTATTAATAAATAAAGAAGATAAAGTATATTATTTATTAAATAAACCACGTGAAGTTATTACTAGTGTGACTGATGATAAAGGAAGAAAGACAGTTGTTGATATAATAAAAGATGATAAAAGAATATATCCAGTTGGAAGACTTGATTATGATACAACTGGAGCAATTATATTAACAAATGATGGAGAATTTGCTAATTTAATGATGCATCCTAAAAATGAAATAGATAAATGTTATATTGCAAAAATAGAAGGTGAATTAACCCCTAAAGAATTAATGACATTAAAGACAGGAGTTATAATTGATAAGATTAAAACTAAACGAGCTAAAGTTAAGATTAGAAAAGTTGACAAGAAGACAAATACGTCAATAATAGAAATAACAATTCATGAAGGTAAAAATCATCAAGTTAAGAAAATGTTTGAAAGTGTTGGACATACTGTTTTAAAACTTAAAAGAGAAAGAATAGCATTTTTAACTCTTGAAGGATTAAAATCAGGTGAATATAGAAAACTTAATCATAAGGAAGTAACTACATTATATTCATTAGCTATCAATAAAAAGGTGTGAATATGAGACAAGTAATTGGAATGTTTTTTATAGCAGTGGGTCTAGTGTTAATAGGAATTGGTACTTTTGATGGATTTGAAAAGATAGGTAATGATTTAATAAGTGAACATAAAAAGAGTTATTATGATGGTTTGTACATTACTGAAGGAGATACAATTATTGTTAAATCACAAGATGAAAATAATATTAGTGTTTTAATAAATGATGAAACATATGAATTTATTTATAATGGTGATTATTATGAAAATGAATATAGTGGATTTTATATATTATTCTCTAATAATGAATTAAATCTTTATAAAGATGGGGAAAAAATAAGAACATTACATAAAGAAAAATAGTATTCTAATTTAGAATACTATTTTTATTCAACACTTATAGCAGATGTTGGGCATCCTTCACTTGCTTCAACAGCAGCATTCTTAGCTTCTTCAGGAACTTCAGCAACTTTAGCTACAGCAGTTCCTTCATCACCAATTTCAAATACATCTGGACAAGTAACAGTACAAGCACCACATCCGATACAAGCATCCTTATTAACACTTGCTTTCATTTTCAAATTCCTTTCATTTAGATTATACAATAAATAATAAAACTTTACAAATCTTTTTTACAAGTGCTTTACACTAGATATACGTACTTTTGTTTCTTTTTTGGCACTCTTATGATATAGTGTAATTGTAGGAGTGGATATTATGGATAAACGAAGCGATAGATATAATGATTCTAATAATGAAAATGTATCAAGATCTCGTGTAAACAAAAATAGAGTCTTATATGATGAAATAAATAGTAAGATAGGTATAGAAGAAATACCCGCATATGAAACAAATGAAGAGATTAATTTATCTGCTCTTGATTTGGATAACCTTAAAAGAGGAGATTATCAAAAAGTAAAAGATTATAAAGAATTAATTGATGAAAAAGATAACGAAATAGTAGAAGAAAAACCAAAAGAAAAAAAGAAAAAAAATTATGATATTAATAAAGTTTTAGAAGAAGCTAAGAAAAATAGAGAAAAAGATGAATTAGAAGGAAAAAGAAGTATTAAAGGAGAAGACTACAATATACTTAATAATCTAAATAAAAAGTACTTGTATCAAAAAGGATTCTCTGAAGAAGATACTGAAGAATTAAAAGAATTAATAGATACTATTACTTCTAAAACAATGGTTGATGATATAAAAGATGAAGAAGAAAAAGAATTATTAAGCGAACTTCTTGCTACTACTATTGATATTCAACTTGAAAAAGAATTGTCAAAAGAACAAATAGATGAGTTTGTAGATGAAAAAACAAATACTGAGTTAACTGATACTAGTTCATTCTATTCTAAATCTTTAGAATTAACTGCAGGAGATTTATTATCAGCTGAGGAAGAAAAAAAAGAAGAAATAAAAGAAGAAAAAGAACTTGAAGAAGAAAAAGAAGAAGATGAACATAATGGTGCAAAAATATTCTTTATTTCATTAATACTATTAGTAATTATAGCTATTGTTGTATATTTTATATTACAAGTAATTGGTGTTAAATTTTAATATAAAAAACATTTATAATGAACTGATTTTTTAATCAGTTCTTTTCATATACTTTAATGGTGATACTTTGAAACATAAGTTTTTAATAATTAATATTGGAATTATTTTATTAACAATTATTAATATACATTTTATTAATAATAAAACGAAGAATAACATAATTGATTATTCTTCTATGATAGCGAGTAAAATAACAAAGTATATAGTAAATAATGCTTATGTTCGTGAAAAAGTAAATTTTTATGCTGGAGATATTTATGATATTGTTAAAAGTGATGATAATGAGATAAAAAATATTATATATGACTCAGGAGTTATTAATGATTTAGTTAATTCAATTACTGAAAGAGTATATAATATGTTTAATATGCTTGAGTATGGAGATTTATCTAAATTAAATATTAGGGAAAATATTTTATCAACAAATAGTGTTAATAAAGATGGAATTGTTTTAGAAGTACCTAGTGGATTAATAACAAATAATTATCTTCTTTCTAATTTAGGCCCTAAAATACCAGTTAAGATATCTTTGACTGGAGAATTTGAGTCATACGTTACAACAGATGTTAAGGAATATGGAATTAATAATGCAATGCTAACTATTTATATTAATATTAAAGTAAGTGAACAAGTAACACTTCCATTTATAACAAACAAAATAACAGTAGATAATAAAATACCTATATTTATGAGTTTAGTTAATGGTACAATACCTAATTATTATATTACTGGATTTAATAAAAATTCTAATATATATTAAAAAAATATGTTATAATAAATATTGGTGATAATATGAAAAAAATAATACTATTTAATGAAGAATATAACATAATAAAGGATGAAAACGAAGTTTTTAATTTTGAAGAGGTTTCATCACTTGCTACTGATTATTTTAAGCCTTTTGATTATATTCTTGGAGATTATGCTTATGGGAAATTAAGACTTAAAGGTTTTTATAATGATAAGAATAAAAATGCGAATAAAATAAACAAATTAAGTTACTTAGAAACATATATAAAAGATTATTGTGCATATAATTGTAAATATTTTTTGATAGAAAAAAATAAAAAAATAGATAAATAATATTGAAAAGAATTTTAAATATGGTAAAATGGTAATATGAAGAATAAGGAGGCTACTTATGGATGAAGAGAAAAAAATAATGTCAATTGTTTTAGAAGATGGATCAATTGATGAAGTTGAAGTTTTATTATCGTTTAAATTTACTGATACTAATACTGAGTATATGGTATATACTAAAAATGAAACTGATGATAATGGAAATGTAACAATTTATGTTGCTTCAGTTGATAGAAGTGAAGGCGGAGATCCTAAGTTAGGAAGCGTAGATAGTGAAGAAGAATGGACAAGAATTAAAAATGTCCTTAAGGAGTTATCTAAACCTGTAGAATAATAAAACTAATAATAAAGGAGGTGACTATATGAGCGAACTTATAGTAGAAACTGAGGTTCTTGGTAAAAGTAAAAGGGCTGAAAGAAGCAGTGGACGTTTACCAAGTAAGTTGAGATTTACTTCTCCAACCTTTCTTTCATTACAAAAAAATATTAAAGGAAAGCTATTAGAAAAAGCTTTCGCTAATATAAATGGAAAATATAGTGAATTGTTTAGTGCTGTAGAAATTGAAGAGAAAGTAAAAGCTGAAGAAGAAGCTAGAAGAAAATTATCTGGAAATAGCGAGCTAGAAAAACGAATTGAAGAAGACGAAATGATTTCAAAAATAACTAATTCTCAAGTTGTGCTACCAAGACTAAAAAAGACATTAGTAGAATTATTAAAACTAGAAGGAAGAATTGGTACATATAAGGATAATTTTGGAATTAATGTAAAAAAAGGATTTGCTCAAAAGCCACCAAAAGCATTAAAAATCAAAAAAATTAATACACGAGTTTATAAGAGTGTATTAAATAAGATAGATTTATATAAAATTGCTAAGAAAAAAAGAATAGATTCTTCAGAAGAAGGTGCTTTAGCTAATAAAGAACCTAATGTACCTAGTTGGAGAAAACTATTTAGTGATGTAAAAAGTGTTTCTCAAAATGTAACAGTAGCCATAACTAAATCTAAAAAAGATGAAGAAGAACAAGAGCAAGAAATTGTTCCAGTTGTTTCAAATAAAGTAAGTGAAGAGGATTTATCTTATAGAAAAATGTTAGGGCAATTAGGTGATGAGTTTGAACTTATTGAAAGTTATGAAAAAAGTCCTAATGGAATTCCATTACAATTTAAAGATGGTTTTGAATCTAGAAAGAATAATTTATCTAAGATATTTACTGATTTAACTGGAATTGAAACATCAAAAAATAAAAAATTAGATATTAATATTAAAGATGATACTGAATTCCAAAAACTTATTGATGATGTTAATGGATATAAAGAACCATTAACTGATGAAGAACATAAGAAAATGGAAGAAAGTTTGAATGAATATTATAATAGAGAAGATGTTAAAGCAAAAATAAGAGATTTACAAGAAAAAGATGTTTTATCAACATTTAATCAACATATGAATGATGTTCTTAAAGCAGAATCTAAACAAAATAGTGAAGTTGCTGTTATGTCTGTTGTTGATTCTGAAGTAGAAACTTCAATGAGTACAGCGGAATTAGAAAAAGCAAATGAATATGAAAAAATAAAAAAAGGTGCTGAGGAACAAGCTAGAATGCTTCATACTTTAAACAACTATATTGAAGCAAGAGATAAGTTTGAAGAAGAAAAAAGAGAAGAAGAAAGAAAAGAGCGCCAATTAATATTAGATAGCGCTGAAGAAGAAGCTAGAAAAATTTATGATAATAATATGATTTTATCAGGAGCAGAAGAAGAAGCAAAAAGAATATATAATGCTCAAAAAGCTGATGCTGATAAAATAATGCTTGATAAAATGATTAAAGATAGTGCAGAAGTTGAGGCACAAAACATTATTAATGATGGATTAAAAATTGAAGAAGAAAATAAAACTCAACAAATGATTATAGAAAGTGCACAAGAAGAGGCACAAAGAATTATTGAGAATGAGAAAAAGTCAATCGTTAGAGAAAAAGAATTAGAAGAAATTAAAGAGAGTGCAAATGTAGAAGCACAAAGACTTAATGAGTTGAATAAAGTTGTTAGTGGTGCAGATGAACAAGCTAGAATGATTTATGAAAAAGATTTAGAAGCAGAAAATAAGTTCTTGAAAGAAGGGGCAGAAGCTCAAGCTGCATTAATTAATGATAAATCATTAATTGATAAATCTGTTTACGAACAAGCAAAACAACTGCAAAAAAATAATGAACACTTAGATATATTAGAATCAGCAGAAGTACAAGCTAGAATACTATTTAGTCAAGATAAAAAAAATAGATTACTTAAAGATGCAGAAGAATTGAGAAGAAAACTAAAGAGTATAGATGAAGAAGCAAGTATGATAGATAAGTCTATTGCTGGATATGTTGAAAGTGATGAAATGGATAATTCAATTGGTTCAGCTGGAAAATCTACAATAATAAAAACGGATGATGCCTATTTTGATACTGAAATAATTAATAGTGCTGAAATGGAAGCTAGAAGATTAAACGATTTAAATTTAATTGCTGATAGTGTAGAAATAGAGGCACAAAGACTTAATGATATTAATATGATTATAGATGGTGCTGAAGAAGAAGCACAAAGATTAAGTCAAAAGAATTTATTTGATATTAGTGCAGAAGTCGAAGCAAGAAGAATAAATGATTTAAATATGATTGCAGATAGTGCAGAAAAAGAGGCACAAAGACTTAATGATTTAAATATGATTGCTGATAGCGCAGAAGTTGAAGCAAGAAAAATATATGATAATTCAAAAAATAATGTTGTAGAAAATAAAAATCAATCAGTAGTTGAAACTTCGACTCCAGTTGTAGCGATTGAGCAACCTGTTGTTGAAAACACTTCAACAGTAGAGCAAACTCCAGTAGTTCAAGCAGTTACATCACAAGTTGATACTGAAACACCTAATGTACAAGTTGTACCAGTTAGTAAAACACAAACAGCATCAGTTAACAATATTGAATTATTGAATAATTCTGATAGATATGGAGAGTTAACTAATAAATCTAATGCTTTATTAATTAAACAAACTCGTATTGATAATATTAACAAGAGAATTAATACTAAAGTAGAACCTGTTAATAAGAAAAAAGAGATGTTAACTTCTTTAAAAGAAGAGTTAGAAACTGGTAATTATTCATTCTTACAACGTATGGAAAGCACAGAAGAACAAAATCAAAGTCAAATAAAAGCAGCATAAAAAAGCATTATAAATGCTTTTTTTTGCATATAAATGTAATGGTGATAAATATTAACACTGATTTAAATGATAGATATATAATTTTTGATGACTTAATTAAACTATCTAAAAAAATAGTTTATCCACAAGTAGTAAGAAAAGATCTTTTTAATATATGGAAAGAAAAAATTGATTATTTGGAAAAATACTATAATAGTATATATAGTAATGATATCTATGATTTTAATTATTTTAGAGGATTATCTGATATATCATTAAATATAATAAAGAATATAGATATTTATCAGATTACTTATGGTCTTTCTATTAATAGATTTTATAATATAAAAACACTATTCGATATTTATAATCCTAATAACATAAAATACTCTCCAATAATTAATTCATTTTCTGAATATATAAAGCATGAATTCTTTTATAACAATAAAAAAAGTGTAGAGTATTACAAAATATTTGATATGAAATTAAATATAGAAGATTACTATTACTTTATAGCAAGGTTAATATTTCCAACATATTATTTTGACTTATTTAAAGATAACAAAATTAAAATGAATTATGAATTAATAGTAAATAATATAAATGATTATATATCTAATATTAAGGAAATATTTACTGAAATAAAAAAAAGACATATTAATATGCCTTTTATAGATTATGTTATTAATCTACTTTAATAACTTCTTTTACTTCTGGTATTTCACTAACAAGTATTTCTTCAATACCTTCTTTTAATGTTACATCAATCATTGAACATCCTGCACAAGCACCAGTAAGCTTTACATATACAATTCCATCTTCATATTTTACAAATTCGATATTTCCACCATCGTTTTGTAAATATGGTTTTAATCTTTCTATTTCTTCATTAATTCTTTTTTCAACATCCATTTTAATCACCAAAACAATTATAATATATAAAAATATATTTAGTAAAGATATTTTACTAAATAGTAATTTTATGTTATAATGTATTCGAGGGTGTATCAATGACGAAATATGAGAAAGATCAAATAGTAACAGGATATGTTACTGGTATCGAACCATATGGGATATTTGTCAATTTAGATGATTACTATGATGGACTAATACATATTTCAGAAATATCAAATGATTTTGTTAATAATGTATCCAATTATGCAAATATTGGAGAATCAATAAAAATGAAGGTATTAGAAGTAAATGAAAAAAATCATCATATTAAATTATCAATAAAAGATATTGATTATAGAGATGAGAAAAGAAGTAAAATACAACCTACTAAACATGGGTTTACAACATTAAGTGAAAATCTTCCTATATGGATTGATAAAAAAATTAAAGAATTTGACAAAAATGATAATAAATAAAAGTTTTTGTTGACAAAGTCTATTACAAATGATATATTTTATATTGTCATATGTGATGAGTTTGTTTTTTTTTGGAGGATTAGCTCAGTTGGTTAGAGCACCTGCCTTACAAGCAGGGGGTCATAGGTTCGAGTCCTATATCCTCCACCATATTTATTTTGTGCCGAAATAGCTCAATTGGTAGAGCAACTGACTTGTAATCAGTAGGTTCCGGGTTCAAGTCCTGGTTTCGGCACCATTATTTTGGAGAGGTAGCGAAGTGGCTAAACGCGGCAGACTGTAAATCTGTTCCTTCGGGTTCGATGGTTCGAATCCATCTCTCTCCACCACTTAAATTGCCTCGTAGCCAAGCGGTAAGGCACGAGACTTTGACTCTCGCATGCGCTAGTTCGAATCTAGCCGAGGCAGCCATATGTGTTCCGTTAGCTCAGTCGGTAGAGCATTTGACTTTTAATCAAAGGGTCTGGAGTTCGAATCTCCAACGGGACACCATTTAGAAGTAAAGCACGTAATAGTGCTTTTTTCATAGATTTTTTGTTATTTTTAAAAAAAGTAAAAAATACTTGCTAAAAATATAAAATTGTTATATAATCAAATAGTCTTAACGAAAAAAGACAGTTGCCTGAGTGGCGGAATAGGTAGACGCACAGGACTTAAAATCCTGCGAGTGTCATAGCTCGTGCCGGTTCAAGTCCGGCCTTAGGCACCACTAATGGAGGAATACCCAAGTCTGGTTGAAGGGACCGGTCTTGAAAACCGGGAGGTCGAGCAATCGGCGCAGGGGTTCGAATCCCTTTTCCTCCGCCAATTTATTGTTTATATATCGCGGGGTGGAGCAGTTGGTAGCTCGTCGGGCTCATAACCCGAAGGTCGTAGGTTCGAGTCCTTCCTCCGCAACCATATGGTTCCTTAGTGCAGTTGGTTAACACGTTTGCCTGTCACGCAAAAGATCGCGGGTCCGAGTCCCGTAGGAACCGCCATATGTGGCTCTGTAGCTCAGTCGGTAGAGCAGAGGACTGAAAATCCTTGTGTCGATGGTTCGATTCCATTCGGAGCCACCATTTTTATATTTTTTTTTGTATCCAATGCGCTCGTAGCTCAGCTGGATAGAGTGTTTGGCTACGAACCAAAAGGTCAGGGGTTCGAATCCCTTCGAGCGCACCACTTTTTTGTATAAATCGAGATGTGGCTCAATTTGGTAGAGCACTTGGTTTGGGACCAAGGGGTTGCAGGTTCAAATCCTGTCATCTCGACCATTTTTGTATATTTGGAAACATTTATTGTTTCTTTTTTTTATGTTATAATAAGATTAGAGGTGAGTTTAATGGTAAGAAAAGCTATTGCATCAGTTATTGATGAAGAATCTGTTACAATGGAAATACTTGATAATTTAAAAATTGGTGATGGAAAAATTAGTATTGACTATTATTTAGATAATTGTGACTATTCTTTTGGAAGTATAACAGTATATAGTAATGGTGGAATTATAGTTGTGATAGATGAAGAAGAATATGCTAATGTTATTTATAATGATTACTTAAAAATAAATGGTTCTAATCCACAATCATTGCAGGATATGAAAGCTGATTATGGAATGTCTACTATTAGTAATGATTTTGATAAAGAAAGATGGAATAGAGTAAAAAAACTTATTGCAGATAATAATATTGAACTTAGATATTTAGAAGATATTAATATGGACAGAGCAGAAGAACAAAACATGGACTATGAAAGTTATTTAGAAAAAGAAAGGAAAATTTTTGATTCTTTTAAGATAAAATAAGTGATAAAAAACTATCTAGTAGTTTTTTTTCTTTTATGGTAAAATTGTCGTAGGTGATATGGTATGAAAAAAAAGAAATTTAGTAGAAAATTAGATTCTTTTGAAATATTTGCTGTTTGTGTTCTTGTTGTTTCATCAATATTATTAATTTATAATATTTATGTAATGTTTTTAGGTGGTAAATAATGGGGATTTTATATGTAGTTGCAACTCCAATTGGAAACTTAAATGATATTACTTTTCGTGCACTTGATATATTAAAAAATGTTGATATTATTGCATGTGAAGATACAAGACAAACACTAAAATTATTAAATCACTTTAATATAAAAAAAAGATTAGTTGCATATCATAAATTTAATGAAGTTGAAAAATCAAATTCATTGATTAATGACCTAAAAAATGGTTTAAATATTGCAGTAGTAACAGATGCAGGAACTCCTTGTATATCAGATCCTGGTTATGTTTTAGTAAGAGATGCTCATTTGAACAAAATAGATGTTATTGTAATACCTGGTGCTAGTGCATCAGTTTCAGCACTTTCAATTTCAGGACTTGATACAAAGGAATTCTCTTTTGTTGGATTTTTATCAACAGATAATACAAAATTTAATGCAGAAATAGATAAAATAAGAAAAAGTAAAATAAATACTTTTGTTATATATGAATCTCCAAAAAGAATAGTAAAACTATTCACTAAACTTGTGGATTGTTTTCCAAATTCAAAGGTTTATTTGGCATCTGACTTAACAAAGATTCATGAAAGAGGTTTCTTTGGTACAATAGAAGAAGTATATGAAGATATTAAAAATGATCCTAATATAGAAAAGGGAGAATATGTATTAATACTTCAAAAAGAAATGGAAAAAGAAGAAAAAAACGAAATAATATCAAACGAAGCTTTAATAATCGACAATATGGTTAAAAACAATTGTAATATTAAAGATGCAATAAATAACATTTGTGAAAATAATAAAAATATAAAGAAAAATGATTTAAAAGAAGCCAGTTTAAATATAAAGAAAATATTTGATAAATAGATATACAATGTATATCTTTTTTATTTTTTATGATACAATTTTTTCGAGGCGATAATATGTTGTTAAGTAATAAATGGAATGATTTTGAAATAATTGATTGTTCAAATGGAGAAAAACTTGAAAGATGGGGAAAAGTATTATTATTAAGACCTGATCCACAAATAATATGGGATAATGGAGAATTAATAAAAAAATATGATAAAATAAATGCTTACTATCATAGAAGTAATAAAGGTGGAGGTTACTGGGAAAATATATTAAAAACACCTACTAGTTGGGTAGTTTCTTATAATGATTTAAAATTTAATATAAAACAAATGGGATTTAAACATACCGGATTATTTCCAGAACAATCAGTTAATTGGGATTTTATGATGGAAAAAATAAAAGGTTCAAATAGAGAAATCAAAGTTCTTAATCTTTTTGCGTATACTGGAGGAGCAACAGTAGCATGTCTTAAAGCAGGAGCAAGTGTAGTTCATGTTGATTCATCACGTGGAATGGTTGATTGGGCAAAAGAAAATATTAAACTTAATAATCTAGAAAATTCTAATATTAGATATATTGTTGATGATGTTGTAAAGTTTGTAAAAAGAGAGATTAGAAGAGGAAACAAATATGATGCAATAGTTATGGATCCACCTAGTTATGGAAGAGGAGCTAATAATGAAGTATGGGATATAGAAAAAGATTTATTTAATCTAGTATCTTTATGTACAGAGTTATTAAGTAACAAACCATTATTCTTTTTAATTAATTCTTATACAACTGGACTTTCTAAAGAAGTATTTACTAATATATTAAAAATGACAGTTAATAAAAAATATAAAGGAAAAGTATATTCTGAAGAAATTGGAATACCTATAAAAAATAGTGATTTAGTTCTTCCTTGTGGAATATCTTCAAGGTTTGAATCAAATGAGTAAAATAAATGTTTTGTATGAAGATAATCATATTATTGTTGTAGTAAAACCAAATAATGTATTAAGTCAAAGTGATTCAACTGGAGATATTGATTTATTAACAATGGTTAAAGAATATATAAAAAATAAATATAATAAACCAGGTAATGTATATATTGGACTTGTTCATAGATTGGATAGACCAGTTGGTGGTGTAATGGTATTTGCAAGAAGCTCTAAAGCAGCAGCAAGATTATCAGAAATGATTAAAGAGAAGAAATTTAATAAAAAATATTTAGCAGTAGTAAGAGGAATTCTTGAAAAAAAAGAAGATGAATTAACAGATTACCTATTAAAAGAAGATAGTGGTAATACTGTTGTAACTACAAAAGAAAAAGGAAAACTTTCAAAACTTAAATATAAAGTATTAGAAGAAAATAAAAGTAATAATTTATCACTTATTGAAATAGAATTACTTACAGGAAGACATCATCAAATAAGAGTGCAATTTGCTAGTCGTGGACATTCTTTATATGGTGATCAAAGATATGGAATAAAAGACAATAATCAAATTGCTTTGTGGGCATATAGTTTAGAATTTATTCATCCTGTAAAAAAAGAAATGATGAATTTTACACATTTTCCTCCAAAAAATGACATATGGAAAATGTTTAATATAAAAATGTAAAAATGTTCTTGCATTTGAATATGTTTTTTGTTATCATTTTATTAGAATAGATTAGGGAAGAAGGATAGAAAGTTATGAATATTTTTGAAATGTTAAGTTTTGATTTTAAGGAATTTGTTACATCTCCTGCAGGAATTTTAATTATTCTTGGTATAATTTGTTTACTTGTAGGAATTGTAATATTTTTAAAGGAAGGAAAGAAATCTGCAAAAGCAACAGAAGCAGCTGAAACACCAGCTCCTGTTACAACAACAGAAGAAGTGAAGACTGAAACACCAGCTCCTGCACCTGTTGTTGAAGCAGCACCATTAGAGCCAGTTCAAGAAGCTGCACCAGTAGTTGTTAAAGCTACAGAAGATGGAGTTAATGAAGTTCCTGTTCCAGAAGTTGCAGAAACATTAAATATTTCTGAACCAGCACCAGCTGCTGTTGAAGTACCTCAACCAGAGACACTTAATACAACAGAAACAATTAATCCAGTAGTTGAAGCACCAGTTCAAGAAGCTGCACCAGTAGTTGCTGCTCCAGAAGTTGCAGCACCAACAGTAGAAGCACCAGCAGTTGAATCATTAGATGAGGCTCAACCAACTGTTTATGGAGGGGCAAGTCCAGAAGTTGCAAATGTTGGTATAGAGGAAAAACCAAGAGAAATATATGGTGGAGCAAATCCGCTTGAAAATACTGCTCCAGTTCCAACTGAAGAAGTAAAGGTTGCAATTGATGCATCTCCTGTAGTTGAAAGTCCAATTCCTGAAGTTGCGGCACCAGCTCCAGAAGTTGCAACACCAGCTCCTGCAGTTGCAGCACCAGCTCCAGAAGTTGCAGCACCAGCTCCAGAAGTTGCAGCACCAGCTCCTGAAGCACCAAAAGAAGAAATTGAAAAATTAGAATTCTAAGATGACATAAGTCATCTTTTTTTTCATATATTTAAATAGAAAGGAAATATATGAAATGATAAAAGTATCTAGTAAATCTAAAACAAATAGTGTAGCAGGAGCATTATCAAATATAATCAAAGAAAAAAAAGAAGTAGAAGTACAGGTAATTGGTGCTGGTGCATTAAATCAATTAATGAAATCTATAATAGTATGTAGAGGTTATTTGGCACCACTTGGTATAAATATTGTTTGTATTCCTTCTTTTTCAGAAATTAAAATTGACAACTTTGACAAAACTGGAATAAAAATATTGATCAAAACCATATAAAATAAAGAAAATATTTGACTTTTCAACTTTTTTATGATATAATACTAACACATCTAGAAAATTGGGGTTGTAGATGTGTATGTTGTTGGGGGGTTGAATACTATGAAACAATCTTATATATTTGAGTACCAAAATGAGAATGATTTTAGAAAAAAAGAAAGAACATTAAGAAAATATAATATGTTTGCTTTCAAAAAACTTAATTTTGAGTATTATCCAGAAATAAGAAATGGTAATTTTATTGGAGAATTAGTATCTGTATCTAAAAAGGATCATACTAAGTCATACGAATTAGAATTACCTACTGCAAAATTATTTGCAAAAGTTCATGGACAAATCAAACTACATTATACAGTTTATGAAGATAAGAATATAATCCTTTTAACTAACATTACTCCTGAAGGAATATTAGATGAAGGACATCGTACTGAATTATCTACATATAAAGGTGTAATGATTTCTAAAAGCAATCCAGAAAAAGACATGTTTAAAGTAAATTTAATGAGTATGTTACAAAAATAGGACTTTGTTAAGTTCTTTTTTTGTTGAAAAAATTGAGTAATAATATTATAATCATATTAAGGTATGGTGATAGTATGAAGAGAATAAATAATCAAAACGGATTTACTTTAATTGAGTTACTAGCGGTTATAATAATTTTAGCTATTATAATGACTGTTGCAATTCCAAATATTATTGGAACTCTAGAAAAAAATAAAAAAGATTCTATTTTAAAAGATGCAAAACGTGCAATATCATCCGCAGAATATACAATAAGGACTGAAAAGAAATATGAGTATCCAGATGAAACAACTGCTGTTATTTTTCCTTTTTCAGAGATTAAAAGTTTAGATTTAGAAACTACATCATATGACACTTATTACTCACAAAAATATTCTTTCGTAGCAATTACAAAGGATAAAGTCAAAGATTCTAATGGTCTTGATGTTGTTCCTACAGTTTATGAATATCAGTATTATGTACATCTTGTATCATGTGTTACAGAAGAATGTGAAATGTGTGTAGATGATGAATGTGATGATCATAACAGTGAAAAATATAAATTATTATCAAAGAATAGAGGAATAAACCTTGAAACAAGCCAAGTTATTGATGGAAGTACAAAATATGATTTAGTTGTAAGTGGTGATGAATTAGTTGTTGATTACTTAGAAGATACAACTGGACAATATTCAAATCTAAGAACTCAATTAAGTACACTAAGACAAAGAAATAATCAATTAGCAATAACTGATGTTATAGTTTACTAAGACTTTACATTAAAGTCTTTTTTTGATTATTAGCTTTATTGACTAATAATACATAATATGCTAATATTTATTTATAATAATAGAAGGAAGGAAAAGAATAAAATGAAAAGATTAAACAAAAAAGGATTCACATTAATCGAATTATTGGCAGTTATAATCATTTTAGGAATTTTGATGATTATAGCAATACCTAGTGTTACTAGTTACATTCAAAAT
>CADBDE010000020.1 GCA_902793375.1 uncultured Erysipelotrichaceae bacterium
CAAAGAGATTTAAATACAAGAACTTGGGAAGATATAATGGAAGAACAAAGTCAAATAGAAACAGCTGAGGGTACATTAGGATATGAAACAGATCCAAATCCAAATTCAAATCCAGATGCAAAACCAGATTCAAATCCTAATACAGAAACAGATACAACTCAAGATACAAGAACTTGGGAAGATATGAATGGAAGAAAAAGAGTAAATCAAAATTCTTTTGATAGTGATTCAGCAACAGATGTAGGAAAAGCAAAAGCAGAGCAAAGATCATTAAATACTAATGGAACAACAAATAGTAATACTGAAACTGATTCTGCAACAGATATAGAAAAAGCAAAAGCAGAACAAAGAGATTTAAATACAAGAACTTGGGAAGATATAATGGAAGAACAAAGTCAAATAGAAACAGCTGAGTGAGGGTACATTAGGATATGAAACAGATCCAAATGCAAATTCAAATCCAGATGCAAAACCAGATTCAAATCCTAATACAGAAACAGATACAACTCAAGATACAAGAACATGGGAAGATATAATGGAAGAACAAAGCCAAATAGAAACGGCTGAGGGTACATTAGGATATGAAACAGATCCAAATCCAAATCCAAATCCGGACGCAAATCCAGATACGAAAGTTGATACAAAAACTGATGCAAAAGTAGATGTTAACCCAGACGTTAACCCAGATGTTAATCCGGACGTTAACCCAGACGTTAATCCAGATGTTAATCCAGACGTTAACCCAGATGTTAATCCAGAGGTTAACCCAGACGTTAATCCAGATGTTGATCCAGACGTTGATCCGGATGTAGATCCAGATATTGACTTTATAATTCATCCATATGTTGATAAACAAAGATTTGATCAAGATGATGATTTATATGTTCCACCTACTGATCCACCAACAGTTCCAACAACACCAGAACCAACAATTCCTATTACAGTACCACCAACTGTTCCAATAACTCCAACAGTTCCACCTACAGTACCAACAGATGATGTGGTACAACCAACAGATCCACCTGGTGGAAAAGTTCCAACTGGAGGAGGGCCAACTACAACTGTGGATACAACTCCAGAAACAATTCCAGAAACAATTCCAGAAACAATTCCAGAAACAATTCCAAAAACAAATCCAGATACTATAGAAATCCCACCATGGGCAAGATATGATCAACAAAGTGATGATGGATATGATACAATAACATATGGTGATAATGATAAAGCACCACATACTGGATTAGAAACATTAGGAAAAGCAGCAGGAATAGCATTAGGTGGATTAGCAGTAGCTGGAATGGCTGCAGGAGCAGCAGGACTTGCTAAGGCTAAGAAAAAATCTGATGATGAAGAAGATGAAGAGAAAGAAGAAAATACTAATAGACAATACGAAAATAATCAAAATAGATATTATGAATATAATGTAAACAATAATTATAGAACAGGAAATGGTGGTGATATTAATGAGTAATGGAACATTCTCTATGGATGAAGATGAAATGAACAATTTAATATCCAATCTAGGAAAATCTTTTGCTTCCCTTGATACAGCTAATAATAATATGAATAATTCATTTAAAAGTGCTAATGAAAGTGGTATTTTTGGATCATCTATAAATAGTTTGGGTAAAAGAATATCTAATGTTACTTCTTTAGGAGAAAACATCAAAAATCAAATTCAACGTCAAAAAGAATCAACTTTTGAAACAGAATATATGTTAACTAATAAAGTTGAAGAAATAGAAGCACCACAAGATTTTGTTAAAATTAACCCAACAAAATATAATAATATAGATGATATACAATTAAGTAAAAGAGATGGAGAAAGTATTAACTCTAATAATACTCCACAAGCATTTAATGAAATAGCGGATAATTCAATTAAAGATGAAGAAAGATTATATAATCTTACAACAGAAGAAACTAAGAAAGCTAATGAAATAGCAGATAACTCAATCAAAGATGAAGAAAGATTATATGATCTTACTTCAGAAGAAACAAGAAAAGCTAATGAAATAGCAGATAGTTCAATAAAAGAAGATGAAAATTTACAAGATATTACTTCAGAAGAAACTAAGAAAGCTAATGAAATAGCAGATAACTCAGTAGAAAAAGAAAAACTTACTGATATTAAAAATGAAGAAACAAGTAAATCTGAATTAGGAAATCTTGATAAAACTACTTTTGAAGAATTACAAAATATTAAAAGTAATTCTTCAACACAAGTAGGAATGTCTCAAGAATCAAGTACTAATGGATTTAGTTATAATCCATCAAGCAATAGTACTAATAATAGTAATTCACAAGAGTCATTCAATTATTCTTCAAATGCTTCAACTGTATCAACTGATGAAAATAAACAAGAAGAGAAAAAAGATAATGACTATTTACAAGAGATGATGAGTAATTTATCAACATATGATAATTTTATGAGAAATCAAGAACAAGCTCAAAAGAATAGTGAAACTAGTGAGACTAATTATTAATAGGAGGGTTTATGAAATTAAGAGTAGAGTATGATGAATTAGAATGTATTGCAAAAAACTTACAAAATGATAAATCTGGTTTGGAAAAAGAAATTAATAATATGCTTGCTAGTTTGGAAAGATTACAAACATATTGGCAAGGTGATGACGTTGATCAATTCCATGAAAAAGCTTATAACTATATAAATAGAATGAAAGTATTAACTGCATTTATGGATACAACTGGACAATTTATTAGTTATGGAAGTAAACAATATCAAAATCAAGATGCATCTTTTGCTAATAATCTTAATAAGGAGGTTGCTGCAAATGAGCGTAGTAGTGGTTAATTCTCATGGATTAGAACAAGAAATTGGAGTATTTGAGAACTCTCTTTCAAATATAAGAAGTATATTTGAAAATGAACAAAAGAAATTATTAATACTTAATAATGGACATTCATGGGTAGGAAGTACACAAGAAGCAATGTATAATAAAATGATTGCTTTTCAAAATAATTTTGATCCAATTCTTGAAGCTTTACAAGTATATATAGATTTTATGAAAAAAGCTTTAGATGATTATAAAAGATTTGAAGATACTCGAAATAAAAATCTTGATGAAAGTGCTAATGAATTAAATGTAAATTCACAATAAATTAATGCAAATGCATTAATTTTTTGTTTTATTAATTAATAATTTGATATAATTAAAGTACATTGTATGACCAATGATGTTTTCTTCTTATTTTTTATAGAATATAATTAGTTTATAAAAAAGGAGGAAATAATATGAAAGTATTAAATTGTTATGAAGATTTTTTAAACATTGAAAACGATAGAAAGGATGTAGTTGTTGATTTATCAAAAATGGATTATTTAGATTATTCTAAATCAATTGATTACATTAAAAATATGAAAGTTTTAGTTAAAAGAATAACAAGAAGTAAATTTATGTTTATTTATAGTTAGGAGTTAGTATGGAATTATATGAGCAAAATGGAAATATTTTATATATTCTTAATATTTTAAAAGAATATAGTGATGAAGATCATATGCTTAGTATTGATGATATTAAAGAATATATCAGTGATATTTATGAAGTTGAAATTGATCCAAGAACTATTAGAAGAAATATTAATCTTTTAAAAGAAAAGTTTGATTATGATATTGTAACTTGGCAAGAAAATAGAAAAGGTTATTATTTAATAAAAAATCCTGATATTGATTTTGAACCAGGAGAAATAAGAGCAATAATAGATACATTTTCATATTCGACTTTTATTCCTAAACAAATGTCAAGAGAAATAATATATAAGTGTAAAAATATGCAAAATGTATATGAGAATGAAAAATTAAAAGATTATAAAATATATACAACAAACTCTAAAATGGAAAATAAAGAAATAGTTAAGAATATAGAAGATATTTCTAGTGCTATATATAATAAGAAAAAAATAAGATTTAATTATTATAAATATGAATTAAATCCTACATTAAAAAGTGTAAATACAGGAGTTAGAATCATATCTCCATATGCGATTATTTATCAGTTACAAGAGATGTATGTAGTATCACTTAAAGATGGAAAAACATCTTTATATACATATAGACTTGATAGAATGAAAAATATAGAAATTTTAGATGAAAAAGTAAATGAAAAAATAACTAATGAAGATGTAGAAGAATTTGTTAAATCAACTGTTTCTATGTTTGGAAATACTTCTCATGAAATAGAAGTTATTTGTGATAATAAATTATTAGATAATATAGTAGATTTATTTGGAGAGACAGCTATAATAAAAAAATATGATAACAATAGATTTAAATTAATTATAAATAAAGACCTTGAAGGATTCAAAAGATATGTATTAACTAACTTAGATATGATTGAAGTAATTAAGCCAATTGAATTAAAAAATGAAATAGAAAATATAATTAATAAATATTTGAAAAAAAATGTATAATAGATATTTTTATATCTATTTTTTTATTAGAAATAAAAGTTTTATGTTATACTTATACTAGGTGATAGTATGAATAAAAAAGGATTCACATTAATCGAATTATTGGCAGTTATAATAATACTAGGAATCTTAATGATAATAGCAATACCAAGTGTAACAACTTATATCAATAATTCAAGAAAAGAAGCATATGTAGATACTGCTAAAGAAATAATATCTGGTGCAAGAAATCTAGTAAATGATGGGAAACTTGAGATGTTTGATACAGATACAACTTATTATATAGATCAAGAATGTATTGGAACAGAAAATGCATCAAAGTCACCTTATGGAGAGTTTACTAAAGCATATGTAGTGGTAACATATAATGGAAAAGGATATGATTATTATTGGACAAGTGTGGATGATGCAGGACAAGGAATAAGAAAGATTACAAAACTTGAAAATTTAGATATAGATAAAATAGAAAGTGATTTAAATGATAATGATATTCCATACTCATTAGGAGTAGATGGAAGAAGTAAATATATGATAATAGACAAACAGCAAACAAATTGTGGTAAAGGAGTAGCAACAAATGCTTCTGGAAATGTTGATGGAGAAACTGGAATTGTAGAAAAAAGAGCAGCAGTTTTATTAAAGACTCAATCAGGATTAGATATGTATAATATACCAAATTCTGATATTTATATAGTAAGAGGTGGAAATCCATCAAATTATGTTTATTTCAATTGTGATGATAATAATAGAAACTGTCAAAAGTGGAGAATAATAGGAGTATATGGAAATAAAATAAAAATAATAAAAGAAGCTCATATAGGATTTTTACGCCTTGATCAATCATTAAACGTATGGGATGGAAGTGAGCTTGAAAGATATTTAAATAGTGATTCAGAAGGTGGCTACTACTATAGTTTAAAACAAAATGCAAAAGATTTAATAATACCAGGCACATGGTATGTAGGGGCAACAAGTTATAATGATAAAGCTCAAGAAGCATATACACATGAAAAAGAAACATCAGTAAATAAAAAAGTTGGATTAATGGAAGGATACGAATTCTTATATGCAACTGGTATTGAAAGTTGCTATACAAGTACAATAGGTCTTAATTATAATAATGAATGTGGAACAAGAAGTAATGATTGGCTTAACTTAAATTGTGAAGCATTTGTTATTTCACCTAATAGAGATATTTCTTCTCGTTATTCTATTATGTCTTGGGGAAGACTAAATTCTAGCAACGTTGGTAGTGCTAATGCAGTTTTTCCAGTTGTATACTTAAATTCATCGGTTAAGATTACTGGAGGATCTGGTACACAAAGTGATCCATATACTTTAGGATTATAAAATAATAAGACTTCAAATGAAGTCTTTTTTTGTGTCAATTTTTTGTAAATGTACAATACTTGACCAGTACAATTGTTATCTATTTTTTTATGTTTTAAAATGAATTTATAAATAGAAAGGAGATAATTATGAAAAAACTTGATTACTATATGGAGGTTAAGAATACCCACAAATTAAACAATTATTTTAACAGTGATTTTTTTTCAGATGAAAGGCTTTTAGAAGTTATTGATAAGGAGGTTATAACCAAAAGTAATAATGTAAAGAATTTCTTTAAACATTATAGAGATAAATTATTATCTTATGATATTGATGATTTAAAGAAAATATTTAAAGAATGTAACTTTAGAATATCTCATATTATTAGAACAAGCAAAAGAACACTCTCGATAAGTAGAAATCATATAGAGTTTTATGATTATGAAAATAGTGATAACTCATATTATGATATGGATAATAACTATGAAGAGGCTCTTATCGATTTAAATCGGTATATAGATGAAATAAGTAAGTATGGATTACTTAATAAAAAAATAAAGAATATTAACAAAAAGACTCATCAAGAGATAGATAACGATATAATTTTCCACACAATTGTGGATGATTTAAATAAAGACTTGTTTGGAATATATATTATAAAAGATGGTAATAAAAGATATATTTATGATTTTAGGAGGATTATATATGAATAATTTAGAAAAAATATTAAATGGAATAAATTTATACCCAGCAATTGAAGATAAATACATTAACATTGTACTTGAAGTAGATATGAAAAAAGAATATAAGGAAATCTTTGGAGTGGATTGTGATTTTGAATCTTTTATTAGAGAAGTAAAAGATGACAAGTTTACTAGATTTATTGTTCAAGAAGTTTTATATGAATATTATGGATTTAAAAGAATGCCTGTTATTACAGATTCTTCATATGAGAAATGGTATTTTGTAGATTTTATTAAAAAAGAATTTAATCCATATACTTTTGGATTTGTAGAAAAAATAGGAAGTATGAATAAGAATGCAATGTTAGATGATTATATTGATTTATTTAATAATAAGATAGAATATAAAATGGCATAAGCCATTTTTTTATGTTATAATATTATTAGGAAGGTCTTTATGAAGAAAATAATTATAGTTTTATTTATAGTCTTTTTAACGGGATGTAAAACGTCAAATAAGTTTGTTGGTACTTGGTATCATGTAGATGATAATGATATTGTTATATTAACTTTTAATGGTGATAATACTTGTATTTTGGAAGAATCTGATGAAGAAGAAAAATGTACTTATAAGTATGATGATAAAAAAATATTTATTAGTAGCAAACATGATGATTTAGAGTTAGATTATAATTTTATAGATAATTACTTATTAATTGATGATACTAGATTTTATAAAGATATGAAAGAAGCTAAAGATAATAAAGCTGAAGGGAAAAAAACAGTAATTGAAGGAAAAATAGTTCTAGAAACAGTATTACCAGATCTTATTGGTTTATCTTTAGAAGATGCGGAAAGAATGCTTAAAAGAGAAGGATTGTCATTTAATGTAATCAAAGTAGAAAATGACTTTTATGAAAAAGATAGAGTAGTACAAACAAATCCACTTGCTGGAATGAAAGTAAATAAAAGCACTGTAATAGATTTATTTGTGTCAAATAGCGTAGATAAAGTAGTTATTGAAGATTATACTAGTAAGAATTATTTAGAAGTTAAAGAAAAACTGGAAACTATTTATAAAATGAAAGTAATAATAGAAAAAAGAGAAACTGGTAATTCTGAAGATAATTCAAATAGTATTGTTGGACAGAGTATTTCCCCTGGAACAGAGATAGAAATATCTTTAGATAACCCAACTACGATTATTTTATATATACCTAATTCTAATGATTATTAACCTTATTTTGTATTAGATGAATAGAGTATAGAAGATATAAAAAATATTTAGAAGAAGTAGATAATTATAATTATAAAAAAAGTTGATTTCTTAATTATTTTAAGTTATTATATATAGTTGACTAGAGGTGTTAGTATGGCATATGATTCATTTGTTGATGTTGATCCATTTACTATTAAAGTTAGAGAGTACCTTGAAAGTGAAATTAAAGAATTAGATGATAATGGTGGTTTAAATAAAATAGATTCTTTGACAAAAGAAGATCTTAATGATTATTTAATAAATCTATATGATTATCCAGAACTTGATTATTTTGTATTAGAAAATGGTGAAAATTATGATTTGTTTTTAAGATATAGAAGTGAACAAGCAAAAATAGATGTTGGTAAAGTTATTAAATCTGCATATGAAAATTATGAGAAAAAAAATTATAATATATGCATTAAAAAACTATTATTAGTTTTAAGACGTGCTTCATCTCCAAAAAGTGAAGTTTATGGTCTTCTTGGACTTGCATATAATGAAGTTGGAAAAAATGAATTAGGAAATGATTATTTAAGAGTTTCTAATTATATAATAAAAGAAAAAGACTATAATAAAGTTGAAGTTGATAAAATAAAGGAAAGAGTTGAAAAAGAAATGAAAAAAGACAGAAAGAATTATTATAATCAAATGAATTATGATTCAGAAAGGCAAATTCATATTGATAAATTAACTATATCTAATTTTGATGAAATAATTGCATATATGAATAATAATAAAATGGATATAGAATCTGCAGGTAAAGAACTTGGATTAACAAATGAACAAATTGATTTGATTAAGTTAATCTTTGCAAGAGAATTTTATAAACAAGGTGATTTGGAAAAAGGTAACTATTATTTAAATTCTGTTGAAAAAACAAGTGGAAAAACAAGTGATGTAACACGTTTGTGTTTAGAAGCTAGAACAAATAAAAAGTTTTTTCAATATAGAGACAATAATGAACCTAAAAAATTATCACTTATTAGAACTGGTAAGAGAAAATAGTTGCATTATTAATATGATAAATATATAATTATAGTAGATTATCAAGAACGAGGAAGAGAATTAGCTCGATGAACTCGTACCAACCTGCACATGTAAGGTGGTAATGCTAATAACGATAATGAATATAGTTATTGAACTTTAACTCCTTGATAATCTAGAAGGAGTTTTTTTATGAAATATTTTTTTACAAGCGAAGCAGTCACAGAAGGACATCCAGATAAAATATGTGACAAAATATCTGATAAGATATTGGATGAGGCTTTAAAGCAAGATGAAGATAGTAGAATGGCAGTAGAAGCAACTATTAAAGATGATTTAGTTCTTATTTATGGAGAAGCTAATACAAAGGCCAAATTAAACTATGAAAAAATAGCTAAATGGGTTCTTAAGGATATTGGATACAAAGAAAAATATAATGTAATAGTAAAAGTATCAAATCAATCAAAAGAAATAACAGAAAAAGTTAATCAAGAAGAAATAAAAGCAGGCGATCAAGGAATAATGTTTGGCTATGCGTGCCGTGATACAAAGGAATTAATGCCACTTGCAATAATGCTTGCAAATAGAATTTGCAAAAGATTATCAGAATATAGGAAAGAAGAAGCAAATTATTTGCTTCCAGATGGAAAAAGTCAAGTTACAATTGAGTATGATGACAATAAACCAATAAGAGTATCTCATGTAGTTGTTGTAACTCAACATGTTAAAAAAATAAAATTAGATGAATTAAGAGAAAAAGTATTAGAAAACGTAATATTAAAAGTGATACCAAAGGAATTAGTTGATGATAAAACAGTTTATCTAATTAATCCAAGTGGAACTTTTATAGTAGGCGGATCATTTGGAGATTCAGGAACTACTGGTAGAAAAATAGTTGTTGATACTTATGGTGGAAAAGGAAGAGTAGGTGGCGGATGTTTTAGTAGCAAGGATCCATCAAAGGTTGATAGAAGTGCAGCGTATTACGCAAGATACGTATGTAAAAATGTAGTAGCTCATAATTATGCTGATATATGTGAATTACAAGTATCTTATGTAATTGGGTATAGTAAGCCTATTTCTATTACAATAAATACTCATAATACTGAAAAGGTACCTATTAATGAAATATATGATTACGTTAATAAAAATTTTGATTTTACTGTACAAAATATAATCGATGAATTAGATTTATTAAAACCAATATATTATGATTTGGCTTCATATGGACATTTTGGAAGAAATAATAGTTGGGAAAAAATTAAGGAATAAAGGCTTTACATTTAAAGCTTTTTTTATTGAGTACAACTGTAAAATATGATATGCTTTTTTTATAAGGTAGAGAATTGTTCATTTTTTACAGAGAGGATAATGATTATGGCTAAAGATACATATTTAATAGATTTGTATAGTAAAGTTAAAGGCGTTTCAAAAGCTAACTTTAACGCTTATATAACTGATACTCAAGGATTAAATAAAAATTTTTTAAATTCTTTAAATAATTTTAAAAGTTCTATTTCGAGTAATAATTGGAGCGATGATATTGAATCATTAGTTGAATTAACTAATGATGAAGTAAAAAAGTATACAAATTACATTCAAGATTATTTAGATACAGTAGTTATTCCATTATCTTCTAAAACAGAGGAACTTGAAACAAGATTAAAAAAATATGTAAATGAAGAATCAAAAGAGGTTATAGAAACAACTCCAGTAGTAGATACCTATTTTGAAGATGCTTTTAGTGATATAGATATTTGGATAAAATCTCCTTTAGTTTTTAGAAAAAAAGTAGATGATTATTATACTCCAAAAGATGAGTATTTAAGTCAAGGAACTTTTGCAATAGATAAAATGATTGATGATGCGTTATATTTTGCTATGCAAGATTACAATAGTGGTAAAAAGTCATCAGAAGTTATAAACAATTTAAAAGAAAGAATAGATCCATATTTCAACAGATCAAAAAAAATAACTGTTGAAAAAACTACACAAGATTATTCATCTATTGAAAATGAAATAGATTTAGAAAAATTAAAAAAAGAATGTTATGAAACAATTAAAGATATTCATACAATTCTAGGTGATTTAGATGCAATTGCAAAAACAGAAAGTAAAATATCTGAAATAGGTAGTACCATTGCATTATTATCTGCAAATCATAATGGATTTGGTAGTACTTCAAGTGAATTTGATGGAAGCTCTTCTTCCAGCTTAACTGGTTTAGATGCTGCAATTGGAACTGCTGCATTTGGAGCTGCTAGTGTTTTAGGAGGAGCGTTTACTCAATCTGGAGGATCAGGTGATGGAATAGATGGCTCTGTTGCAAGAGCAATTGAAGAGGCTACAAAAGAAGAAGATATCGATGAATCAAATAAAGAAACAAGAGTTCACTTTATTAGAACAAATACTAGTGATGCTACATTAATAGAAAGTGAAGGAGAATTTGGATTAATTGATGCTGCAAATCCATCTAGTGGAATATGGGCAGAATCATCTAATAATGGAAAAGATGTATTAAATTATTTACAAAGTGTTGGAGTAACGCATTTAAAATTTGTAATTGCATCTCATGCCCATTCAGATCACGTTGGTGGACTTCCAGATATTGCAAATTCAAATTTAGTTGATAATACAACAACATTTATATATAAAGATTTGTCTCGTGATTCTTCAACATATGGAGAAATAGTTTTTGGTGAAAATACAGGATATGAAACAACATATTACAATAACATTGGAGTAGATTGGTATTCTTTCCAATTATTAGAAAATGCTAAAAATGCATTTTCTAGTAAAGGAGCAGTAATGTTAGAAACATCAGCTCACAGTGCAGATAAATTTTCTGCATTAGGGGCAAGTTATGTTCCAACCGGAGATAAATGGACTGATTGTATTACATTTAAACTAGGAAAATTAACATTTAATATATTAAATTTACCTTATTATTCTGTAACAGATAATGGTAAAAAATATCTTGATATAAATACAAATTCTTTAGTGACTATAATCACTTCAACAACTGGTAAAAGATTATGGTTATCAGGGGACTTAAATGTTCGTTCTGAATTTGAAACATATTATGCAAAAAGAATTGGTAAAGTGGATTTATATAAAGCAAATCATCATGGATATTTTTATTCAAATTCTTATGGTTTATTATCAAGAATTAGACCATTTTACACGGTAATTCCAAACTCAATAGGTACTTGTGGAAAAAACGTTTATCCAGCATATTGTTACTTAAAGAGTATTGGGTCAAATATTTTCTATGCTGGTGAAAGTACTGTAATATTTACAATTAATAATTCAATAATTCCTTCAAGAGGAGCTGATTCAGTATCTGTTCCAGATGATTGGTATAGATGGGTTGATGAAAATCCAGACATGAGATGGGTTTATACAGAAGGTGGAAAACTATCTTATGGATGGAAAAAAATAAAAGATAATGACTTTTATTTTGACAATAAAGGATTAATGGTTACTGGATGGCAAAAAATTAATGATGTATGGTATTACTTTGATAAAACTGCATCTGCTAATCAAGGTATGATGAAGAAAAATAGTTGGATTCAATATGATAATGATTGGTATTATCTAGAATCAGATGGGAAAATGAAAACAAACGATTGGGTTCAATATAATGGATATTGGTATTATTTAGGCTCAGATGGAAAGATGGCAACAAGCCAATGGATTCAAAGTAAAGGCGAATGGTATTACCTAGATTCTGAAGGAAAAATGAAATCAAGTTCTTGGGTTCAAGATAGTGGTTCATGGTACTATGTAGATAGTGAAGGAAAAATGAAAAAGAGTGATTGGATAAAAGATGGTAACGAGTGGTATTATTTAAATGGTGAAGGAAAAATGATTACTAACGATTGGATTCAAGATAATAATACATGGTATTACTTAGGAAGTAATGGTGCTATGGTTAAGAATACTACTATGACTATCGATGGTAAATCATATACATTTGATGCTAGTGGAGCATGTTTATAGAGGAGGCTTTATGAAAAATCCAAATATTAAAATTGAATTAGATAATGTATTTGATGAAGTGTCAGTTTGGAAAAAAAAAGTAGATATTTTTTGTAATGATAAACCTACTATAAAAACTACATCATCTAATGGATTTAGAATTTTAAAAGATGCAGGTTTTTCAGATAAAAGTTTTAATACTTTTGATTCCAATATTGAAAATGCTTCATTTTTGATTCAAGAATTCTATAATACAGTATCTCGTTATATAACTAATATGAAAGAATCAGATACTACTATAGAAGAAAAAATTCCTGAAAGTTTGAATATTGATAAGCAAGATACATCATTAGGAACTATTGATAATGATTATGAAAGCCAATTTACAAAAATGAATATGGGAGATTTGACAAGAGAAAGAAATGCTCTTAATGAGGGTAAGCTTTCAAATGGTGCAGCATATAATGGGGCATATAATGGAGTTAATAGTAAGAACTTAGAAAATATTGTTAAAGAAGATTCACAACAAGTCATTTATAAAGATGGTACTATTAATGAGAAGAAAGTTGCTTTATCTAAATTGGGAAGTAATACTTCTGGATATGCAATGTATGATTCAAATTCAAGTATCGTAAGAGGAAGTTTAGGAAATATTAATAAAAATAGTATTCTTGAAACAAAACAATACGATGCGTCTTATTCAATAAAAGAAAAACAAGGACTAAAAAAACAAGATTCAAGTAATGCACAAGCATCTTCTTTTAATGATAATTATTCAAGAGTGTTATAAAGGTGATAAATATGAGAAGAAATTTAAATCTTAATTGTACAAATATAAAGACAATAAGTAAAAAAACTCTTGATAATGCTAAAGAGTTTAAAAGTATTTCAAATGAAATAAATAATATAATTAGTGAAGTTGATAAATGCTGGACAGGTTACGATTCTAGTATATTTAAGAAAAAAGTAATAACATTTGTAACTCAATTAAAAAATGAAGCAGATTATTTAGAAGGATGGAGTTCATTTTTATCAACATCATCAGATATATATAGCGATAATGTTGATAGTTTTTATCCAGTAATAGCAAGTATTAGAAGTGATTTAAGTAGCATTAAATATAATAAATAGATAGGTGAGTATTATGGCTAGTTCAATTTTTATTAATATAAATGAATTAAATAGTATAATTGATAAACTTAAAAAAATAGAATCTAAATTAAATACTGTTGTAAATAGTCAAAAAGGTTTATCAAAGGATCTTGAAAGTTGTTGGAGTGGGACTTCTGGTAGTAAAGTAACAAGTAGGATTAAAGAACATGATAAATCTTTAGATTCTTATTTGATTTCAATAAAAAATGAAATAAGTTTTTTGGAAAAAACTAAAGAAGCTTATATTGCACAGACTAATGCTACAAGTAAAATGATAAATGAAAATGCTAAACTATAAAAAATAGTATTGAATTAATCAATACTATTTATTTTTTAATTTTTTATTAAGATTATCTTTTATCTTATCCCAAAGACTTTCTGTATTTTCTGTATTTTTATCTACAGAATTAATATTAGCTTGTTTTTCTTTTATTTCATCAACTACCATAATTATTTTAGTAGCTCCTTCAGTTCCTGTTTCAGAATCATCAAATGTTCCGTAATTAATACTTAATTGACCTAAAACTTTAATTTTTTGTTCAAGAGTTTTAATATCACCATTAACTAAATTAGATATTTTATTTATTCCTTGAGAATTGAATTGATAAATTCCATTATCAAGTGTTGCTATACCATCTTTTAATGTAGATGTTCCTGTATCTAAATCAACCATACTATTATTTATTGTATTTAATCCATTTGTTAATTGATTTAATCCATTTAATAGAGTAGTTAATGAAGTAACAGTTTCTTCTTTTGCTTTATTTTTAGCTAAATTTGCAACTGTTTCTGCAGTTCTTACAGCAGTTGTTTGAGCAGTTAATACAAGATTATTATAAGTATCTATAATTGTCTTTTCTGCTGTAGTTAATGATTTATTATATGTTTCTATAATAGCTTTCTTTGTTGCATCAATAGCTGCTAATCTAGCCGATGAAACAGCAGCACTTTTTGCAGTTTTTTCAATAGCACCAACTAATGTTTTTAAAGATTTATATGTTGCAATGTTTTCTCTATTATTAACGCATTTTTCTTCAGTACTTGTTGCAGTACAAGTTTGTACAGCATTCATAAAATCATCATCATTTTCAAAATTAGTTATTTGCTCTTTCATAGTGCTATATTCAGTATCTTGTGCTAAATTATTTAAAGCTAATGTTTCAACAGTACTTGCATCAAATTCTGCATTTACTTTTTGTGTAGCAGCAGCTTGCGCATATACATTTATATCAGTAGTTGCAGGCTCTTCTCCAAATACTTCAGTATCAACTTTTTGTTTTGCAGCAACTTTAGCAAAAATATTTATATCAGTAGTTTGAGGATTTTCTCCAAAGAATACTGCATCAACTCCTGCCTTAGCAGTTGCTTTAATAGTATTAATTTCTTCTTCACTTAATGTTGCTGGAGTATTATCATTATTTAGATTATCAATTGATTCTGCAACTGTATCAGTAATATACTTACTTCCATTATATGCTGAGTTAATTCCATCTTTTAATTTATTAACTCCATCTTTTAACTTTTCTGCACCACTTAATAATTGATTACTTCCTGATTTTAATTTTTGACTTGAATCTACTAAAGTATTAATAGAGTTATAGATACCATCTATATTATTAAATATATCTAAATCACTTTTATCAATTAATTTTGGAGTAGATACAGAGTATATTGAATTTAATTCAAATGAATCAGTATCAAAAATTATTTCAGCAGTATCCATTCCCTTTAATTTATCAATTCCTAAACTTTCATATAATCCTGGAGTTGATAAAAGTACAACAATACTATTTGTTCCATTAGCAACTACTTTTCCATTTTTTACTTTTATATTATAGTTAATATCATTTGGAAGTATTGTTGTAGTTGCTACAACAAATGGAGTATACAAGACTGTATATTTATCATTTATTTTTGTTTCATGTTTATCATTATTAGTATATTTTAGAACCATTCTTACTGTTCCTTTTTTACCTAACATATCTTTAATAGTAGATTCAACTCCATTAAAGTAATATGTTATTTTTAAAGATATAGGTAGTTCTTCCTTAGTTTGTCCTTGATAATAAATATCTTTTCCATTACTCTCCCAAATAAGCTTATTACCATCTTTTGTGAATTTTTCATCACCATTAATATTTTTAATATCATTAAGTCTTGATCTATCGAATGTTTCTTTTTCTCCAGTTCCTTGTAAGTGTTCTGAAATAATTACCTTATTAACTTGACCATTATTATCAAGTTTTGCATAAATTGTTTCATCCTTTGTAAGTGCCCATACTGGAAATGTCTCTAGTAGGAGTCCAGCTATAACTCCTAATCCCATAATTCTTTTAAATAGTTTTTTCATTTATATCCTTCCTTTCTTAAACCCTAATGTTGTTTTAGTAATTAATTTATCAAATAACAACAAGATACTTGGTAATACAAATATAACAACAATCATACTAATTAGAGCACCACGAGCAAGTAAAGTACATAGTGTTCCAATCATATCAATAGTTGATATTACACCAACTCCAAATGTTGCTCCAAAGAAGCACATTCCACTAACAATTATTGATGATACTGAAGAATCAAGAGCAATTTTAATTGCTTCATGTTTTTCTATACCTTTCTTACGTTCTTCTAAGTATTTGGTAGTCATTAAAATTGCATAGTCTATTGTAGCTCCTAACTGAATTGTTCCAATTACTATGGATGCTACAAATGGAATAGAAGTATTTGTTAAGAATGGAACTCCCATATTAACAAATATTGCAAATTCTATTGCTGTTACTAATAACACTGGTAAACTTATTGATTTTAAAGTAAGAAGCATTATTATTGCTATTACTACAATAGAAGTAATATTAACATTCTTTAAATCTATATCAGTGGTAGTAACTAGGTCTTTCATTAAAGGACCTTCTCCTGCAACTATTGCAGATTCATCATATTTATCAACTATTGTATTTAGCTTTTCTATTTGATCATTTAGTTCATCAGTTGCTATATCATAATGTGAACTTACTATTACTAATTTATATTTATCGTTTTCATACATGTCTTTTAAAGTTTGAGGAATGATTATATCAGGAATTCCTAATTTAGAAAGAGTAGAGGAAGAAAGAACTGTTCCAATTCCATCAAGACTTTCTATTTCTTCAATCATTTGATTTACTTTATAGTCTTCAATGTTTCTATCCATAATAATCATTGATTGAGACATCATATTATATTTTTCTTGTAGTTCTTTTGTGGCTATTGTGTAACCATATGTATCTGGTATAGAACTATCAAGCTTATAATAAACTGGAGTTTTTGTTTGAATTATATATGCTGGTATTAGTAATACTAAAAATACAGCAAATATTATTTTATAGCGTTTAGATACAAATTTCTTAATACCATTAAATTCTGGTAGTAAGTTTTTATGTTTTGTTTTTTCTATTTGTTTATCAAATACAAGTAAAAGAGCAGGGAATAATATTACTACACAAAGTAGTCCAAATATAACTCCTTTAGCCATTACTATTCCTATGTCTGTCCCTAAAGTAAGTTGCATTGTACATAGTGCTAAGAAACCAGCAACTGTTGTTAATGAACTTCCAAGAACGGATACTAATGTTTCTTGAATTGCTTTACTCATTGCTTTATCGTTATTCTTTTCTTTCTGTTTAGCAGCTTCATATTTATGATATAAGAATATTGAGAAGTCAGTAGTAACTCCTAACTGAAGTACTGCAGCTATTGCTTTAGTAATATAACAAATATTTCCTAATAAAATATTTGATCCCATATTATATATTATTGCTATTCCTATATTTAATAATAGAAGTACTGGTACTAAATAAGAATCAAGTGAAATAGTAAGTACTATTAAACAGCAAATAACAGCTATTACAATATATAAAAGCATTTGACTGTTGAATAATTCCTTAGTATCTAATACCATTGCACTCATACCACCAATTCTAACTGATTCATCAGTGATACTTCTCATTTCATCAACTGCATTAAGTGTTACTTCATCACTTGTAGAATTATTAAATGTAATTAACACAAGTTTTGTATTATCCTTAGCAACTTTATCTTTTAAAGCTTTAGGAAGGATATCAACAGGAATTGATGTACCAGTTAAATCAGCTATACTAATTACTTTATTAACTCCTTCAATTTTTCTAAATCTATTTTCAAGTTTTACTAAATCTTGATCTGCCATATTTTCAACAATGGTAATTGAGAAAGCACCCATATGGAAATCATCAGTTAAAATATGTTCTCCTTTTAAAGTTTCAATATCTTCTGGAAGATATACTAAAATATCATAGTTTATTTTTGTACTAAAATAACCAATTGCAGCAGGTATTAATAGAATAAGAGAACAAATAACTATTAACCATTTATGTTTGCAAATCAGTTCACTAAATTTCTTCATAAACTCCTCCATTTCCTTTGTACAATTGACTATCATACTCTTAAACTGACCAAAAGTCAATATAAAAATACAAAATAATTGACTTTTAGTCATTTTTTGTATATTATTATGTCGTGGAAGTGATTTTTATGATAAAAGAATATAAAACAAAAACTATGGAAAACAAGGAAGAAAAAGAAAAAAAACTATTAGATTCAGCTTTTGAATTATTCACAGAAAAAGGCTTTAAAGAAACTTCTATTCAAGAAATTGTTAACCATGCAGGAGTAGCAAAGGGTACTTTTTATCTATATTTTAAAGATAAATATGAAATTCAAGACTATTTAATTACTTATAAATCAAATCAATTATTTTTAAAAGCTATTAAACATGTTGATAAATTAAAAATAGATAGTTTTGAAGACAAAATAATTGCTATTATAGACTATTTAATAGATTATTTAAAAGAACACGAAGAATTATTAGTATTCATTTCTAAAAATTTATCTTTAGGAGTTTTTGGAGATTCTTTAACAAATCTACTTCATAGAGATTCTTTAGGAGTTTTAGAAATGTTAAAGAAAGAAATAGATGATAAAAATATAAAAATAGCAAATCCTGAAATTACTCTTTTTATGATAATAGAACTTACTTCATCAGTTGTGTTTAGTTCAATAACAATGGGAAAACCTATGCCTATCGATGAATTAAAACCATATTTATATGAAAAAATAAGAAAATTATTAGTAGATTAGACTTACAAATATGTAAGTCTTTTATATTGAACAAAAAGATTATTGAATAAACAAGTTAACTTATAGTATAATATAAATTAGGGATGTACATGAGGGACTAATCAAGTTCATCCTTTCGGTGGACCTGATATAACCCTAAGGGGATATACCAGGTGCTTTTTATTTTAAAAGTAAAACAATTACAATTAATAATAAAAGAAGTATTATAGTATATAAAAATTTCTCTCTAGTACTCATAATATCAACTCCTTTCACGAGTCTAGTTATTCAACCAAAACTTATCCCCTTATATGTGAAAGGAAGAACCTGATATTCATATACATCCAAATAGAGTAAATAATACTAGTAATATAGTATTATTTTTTAATTATATTTTTTTTAATATGATATATTAAATATAAAGGTAAAGGAGTTAATATGAAAGATAAGAATGGATTTACTTTAATAGAGTTATTGGCAGTAATAATAATACTAGGAATACTAATGATAATAGCAATACCAAGTGTAACAAAGTACATAAGTGATTCAAGGAAATCAAGTTATGTTGATACAGCAAAAGAAATAATATCAGGAGCAAGAAATAAAGTAAATGATGGAAAGTTAGGTATGTTTGATACAGGTGCAACTTATTATATTCCATCAAGTTATATTAAAACAGAGAATGCTAGTAAGTCTCCATATGGGGAATTTACTGAAGCTTATATTGCAGTAATATATGAGGAAATAGAAACAAGATATTAATATTAGATCCAAGCGATGAAACATGGAAAGAACCAGTTGGGGAAATAACATCACATGTATCTGAAGAAGAAGGTGGGGGATCAAGCGGTGGTTCAGGTAGTGGAACAACGCCATCAAATATAGTATGTAGAAAAGCCACAACACTACATACAAAAACATGTAATAGAACAGATTCATATGGATGTAATGCCACTGGACAAGTAGGAAATGGAAATACAATAACATATGGAACACTAGTAAGTGGAAGTCCAAAAGCAGGAGACGCGTACGATTGTAAAGTAACTCAAGATGGAGATTACACGTATCAAAAAATGGTGGATACACAGAAAGATTTTATTATGTAGGAAGCGAAGGAAATAACTCAATATTAATATACTATACAAATATGAATGATCAAACAATGTATGCATATGACTCA
>CADBDE010000021.1 GCA_902793375.1 uncultured Erysipelotrichaceae bacterium
AGTTTACTGGTATTAGATTCTCTGTTATTGCTCCTTCTTTCTTACAACTATTTCTTTCTGTTATTAATATTACTTTCCCTCTTCCATCTAGTGTTCTTAATGTTGATATATCTTCAATTGTTAAATCACTTGATATGTCATCAGTATCTAACTTATCATATTTTACTATATTCTTTATTCCTTGTCCTGCGTCATCTACACTTGTCCAAAAATAGTCATATCCTTTTCCATCATATGTTACTACTACAAATACTCCCATATCTACAAATTCACCGTATGGACTTTTCATTGCGTTTTCTGTCTTGATACAATTTACATCAATATAATATGTTGCATCTGTATCATACATTTCTAACTCTCCTGAGTTAACTAAGTTTCTTGCTGAACCAATTACACTTGGTATTGCTATAATCATTAAGATTCCTAGTATTATTATTACTGCAAGTAACTCTATTAAAGTAAATCCATTTTTCTTTTTCATTTCTCTTCCTCCTACTCTACTATAATATTATCATAGTTTTAGAGACAAATAAATAAATAAATAAATAATATTTTTATTGATTTAAAAAAACACTTTACAAAAAAACGTAAAAAAAATTATGCTTAAACATAATTTTTTATTATTTTAGAAATCACAACTTCCTGGAGTTCTTGGGAATGGTATTACATCTCTTATGTTTTCAACACCAGTTAAATAAATAAGAAGTCTTTCAAATCCCATTCCAAATCCAGAGTGATAACATCCTCCAAATTTTCTTAAGTTAACAAACCATTCAACTACATCAAGGTCTACTCCCATATCCTTAGCACGTTTAATAATTTTGTCATAATCATCTTCTCTTTGAGATCCACCCATTAACTCTCCTGCACCTGGTACTTCAAGGTCTACAGCAGCAACAGTCTTTTTATCATCATTTTCTTTCATATACCATGCTTTAATATCTTTTGGCCAATTAGTAATAAATACTGGTCCATTAAAATATTCAGTAATATACTTTTCATGTTCTTTAGCTATATCATCGTCATAGTCTGGAGTAAATTCCCATTTAATATCTGCTTTCTTTAAAATATCAATTACATCATGATGAGTTATTCTAGTAAACTTAGATTTAACGAGTTTTGTTAACTTTTCTTTTAATCCTGGTTCTACCCACTTATCAAAGAAAGTAATTTCTGTATCACATTTTTCAAGTACATAATTAACAACAAACTTAAGCATATCTTCTTCAATATCCATAAGTCCATCTAAGTCACAGAATGCTATTTCTGGCTCTATCATCCAGAATTCATTAGCGTGTGTTTTTGTATTTGATTTTTCAGTTCTAAATGTTGGTCCAAATGTATAAATCTTTTTATATGACATTGCATATGCTTCTCCATGTAATTGTCCTGTTCCAGTTACAAAAGATAGTTTTCCAAATAAGTCTTTTGTCATATCAACTTTACCATCTTCATCTTTTGGTAAATTATTAAAATCAAGTGTTGTTATTTTAAACATTTGATCAGATCCTTCACAGTCAGTTGTTGTAATAAGTGGAGTGTGTACATATACATAGTTATGACTTTGGAAATACTCATGTATTGCCATAGCTGCTACACTTCTTACACGAAATACTGCTTGATACTTATTAGTTCTTGCTCTTAAGTATGCTTGTTCTCTTAAGAACTCATCAGAATGTCTTTTAGGTTGTATTGGGTAATCTTCTGGGGAATCACCCTCAAGCTTAACACTTTTAACTTTAATCTCAAATTCTTGACCTTTACCTTCAGATTTAATTACTGTACCATTAACTGTAATTGCACATCCTACACGATACTTTTGAATTTCATCAAATTCTTTTAACTTGTCATCATACACAAGCTGAATATGGTCAAAACAAGTTCCATCAGCGAAATCAATAAATCCAAATTCTTTTTGCTTTCTATGGTTTCTTATCCATCCTTGAAGTTCTACTTCTTTATCCATATATTTTTTAACATTTTTTATTAGTTCTACTACATCCATATTATCCCTCCTAAACAAATAAAAAATACTAGTTTATCCCAGAAGGGACGAAAACTAGTATTCCGCGGTACCACCCCAATTATTATTAATAAATTATTAATAATCGCTTGATACTTTTAACGGGGTAACCGGCTTATTCTACTTTGTTCTTTAAGCACTCACAAGTGTTATTCATAATACTTCTTTATAAGTTTCCACCAACCCACTTACTCTCTAAAAAAGAATATATTATTACTTCTCTTGTTCATCGTTTTAAAATATTATATTAATTATTTATTAATTTGTCAAAACTAATTTACTATTACTGTACAAGTATCAAATACTCCATTTGATGTTCTAGCATATATAATGGCAGATCCTTTTTTCTTTCCTGTTACTTTTCCTTTTGAATCAACTGTAGCAACATCGTTATTACTACTAGACCAGTTTATTGTTTTATTTGTAGTATTACTTGGAAGTACAGTTGCAGTTAATTGATTTGAAGTACCAACTTTTAAAGTCATACTACTAGCATTTATCTTAACTAAAGCTGCATTTATTATTTTTGCTGATACAGTAACTACGCATTCAGCATGTGATCCATTTGCAAGCTTTGCAGTTATTGTTGCAGTTCCGTTAGAAACACCTCTTACTTCACCATTAACTACTGTAGCAATCTTTGTATCAGAACTTGACCAAGTAACGCCAGATACATTATTTGATGGAGTTACAGTTTCATATAGCCTAAATGAATCTCCAACATTCATTGCAAGTGTTGAGGTATTCAATGTTACCACATCTTCTTGTTTTGATGCTTCTTTCTTTGTTACTGTTACTTTACAATCAACTTTATAACCAGTACTATCAGTTGCTGAAATAGTAGTTCCTCCTGCTGATTTTGCAGTAACTTTTCCTGTACTATCAACAGTTGCAATATTTGAATTTGCACTAGACCATGTTACTTGAGTATTATTATTTAAAGATAAAGTATAAGTATCACCAGCATCTAATCCAATACTAGTTTGATTTAAAATAAAGTTTGGTTCAATCTTTTCTTCATTTACTTTTACTTTAATAACTTCTTTAATATCTCCACTTACTGCAGATACTTCTATTTCTCCACCTTTTAGAGCATATACTACTCCATTTTCAACAGTAGCAACTTCATTATTACTACTTTCCCAAGTAATTAGATTATCGCTTCCTTCAGGTGATACTTCATAAGTTAAACTATAAGATGTACCTTTATTTAGAGAAACATCAGAAGATGTAATTTTAATACTATTAATTGGATTATAATTACCATCACCTTTTACTTTAACTAAACAAGTATCAATATTTCCATTAGTAGTTTGTACTGTTATCATACAAGTACCAGGTGCAACTGCAGTTATAACCCCATCTTTAACTTTTGCTACTTTTTCATCTGAACTAGACCAAGTTAAATCTTTACTTGTTGCATCACTAGGAGTTAAAGAAACTTTCATTTCATATTCTTTTCCTTTTTCTAATTCTATAGTATTCTTTTCCATTTTAATATTTGTAATGGTAACTGAATTCTCTACTTTTTCAACATGTACTTTATATGTAATTGTTTCATCTTTTGTTTTAATTGTAATTGTACTATCTCCATTTTTAACTCCAACAATTTCTCCATTATCAGAAACTCTTGCTATACTTTGATTACTACTAGTCCATGTATAAGTTCCTTTTGAATAATCAAGAGAATATTTTTCTCCGCTTGATAAAGTAATTTCTTTTTCAACAGCAGTAGATTCTTTCTTTTTCCCTTTTGGGAAGAAAAATGCAACTAATAATAATAAAATAATTAATGCAACAAATCCAATAATTGCATACTTAATCATTTTATTTTTAAAGTCATCTCCATCACTTTTTTTATCTATTTTATAATCTTCTTCATCATCTACTTTATAAATATCTTCTTTATCATCCATATTTATCACCCTATTATAATTTTATCATTTATATATTTTTATTACAACACTATTCCTTAAATAAACTTAAAGAAACTTTTTCTTTTTCTAAAGAAACATCACATACATAACAATCTACAATATCTCCAACACTTAATATATCACTTGGATTTTTAACGTATTCACGTGATAATTTAGAAATATGAGCAAGTCCATCATTATGAAGTCCAATATCTATAAATGCTCCAAAGTCCACTACATTTCTAACAGTTCCTTGAAGTTTATCTCCAATTTTTAAATCTTCAATTTTTAATATATCTTCTCTTAAAACTGGTCTTGGCATATCATCTCTTGGATCTCTATTTGGTTTTACTAAATCATTAACAATATCAGTTAATGTATATTTATCGATTTTTAATTCTTCACAATATTTGTTAATATCAAATTCTTTTAAAGCATCTTTTAATTTTTCTGTTCCAATATCATTTTTAGACATATTAATACTTTTTAAAAGTGTTTCAGTTTCTTTATATGTTTCAGGATGTATTCCTGTTTTATCAAGAGGATTGTCTCCATCTATTATTCTTATGAATCCAATTGCTTGTTCATAAACTTTTGGAGTTATTCCTTTTATTCTTTTAATTTCTTCACGACTTGTAATTCTTCCATTTTTATCTCTCTCGGATAATATTGCTTCGATTGATTTTTTATTCATTCCAGATACATATGACAAAAGTGAACTAGATGCTGTATTAATATTAACTCCTACTTGGTTAACTGTTTTAGTTACAACGAAATCAAGTGATTCATCTAACTTTTTAGGAGTTACATCATGTTGATAAAGTCCTACTCCTATACTTTTTGGATCAATCTTAACAAGTTCTGCTAAAGCATCTTGTAGTCTTCTAGCAATAGAAATTGCACTTCTTTTTTCAACTGTTAAATCAGGAAATTCTTTAATTGCTAGATCTGATGCAGAATAAACACTTGCGCCTGCTTCACTAACAATAATATACTCAACTTTTCTTTTTGCTTCTTTAATAGTATCTGCAATAAATTTTTCTGATTCACGTGATGCTGTTCCATTTCCAATAGCAATAATATCTACATTATATTTATCAATTAAATCAAGAACTGTTTTCTTACTTTCTTCAATCTTATTATGTGGTTCTGTTGGATAAATAACACTTATATTTAGAGGTTTTCCAGTAGGATCAACTACTGCTAATTTGCAGCCTGTTCTAAATCCTGGATCATAACCTAGTACTACATGTCCCTTAATTGGAGGAGTCATAAGTAAATTTTCTAAGTTTTTAGAGAAGTTTTCTATTGCTCTATCTTCTGCAACTTCTGATAAATCACTTCTTATTTCTCTTTCAACGCTAGGTTTTATTAGTCTTTTATAACTATCCACAATTGCTTCTTTAACAAGATTTCCCGCATAATTTTCTTTCTTAATAACTTCTTTATTTAAATAATTAATTATTTCATCTTCATTAATATCAATAGATACAGAAAGAACTTTCTCACTTTCTCCACGATTTAATGCAAGTACTCTATGAGGTTTAATAAAACTTACTTTTTCAGTAAAATCATAATACATCTCGTATGTTTTATTTTGATCTTCTACATTCTTTTTAACTTTAGAAATAATAACTCCATTTTTATAAGTCATTTTTCTAATCATTTTTCTATATTTTGCATTATCACTTATTATTTCTGCAATTATGTATTTAGCCCCTTCTATTGCTTCATCAATAGTTTTTACTTTATCATTTAGATACTTCTTTGCTTCATTTTTAATATCTATATCAGAAAAAGAAAAAATAATTTTACTTAAAGGTTCTAATCCATTAGCTATAGCCTCAGTTGCTTTAGTTTTTTTCTTTTCTTTATAAGGTCTATAAATATCTTCTACATCCACTAGTTTTTGACATGCTAAAATAGATGTTTTTAATTCTTCTGTAAGCATTCCTTTTTCATCAATTAATCTTATAATATCTTCTTTTCTCTTAAGTAAATTTACTTGATATTCATAAACAGTATTTATGTTTCTTATTTGTTCTTCATTTAATGCTCCAGTTGCTTCTTTTCTATATCTTGCAATAAATGGTATTGTGTTTCCTTCACTAAGTAAATCAAGTACCACACTAACCTGTTTTTCTTTAACATTTAAATCTTTACTAATCTGTAATATTATATCTTTGTTCATAATAGCCTCCAATAAATATTTTATCATAATAAAAATTTATACAAAAGAAAAAATAGTACTTAAGTACTATTCTTTTTCTTCAAAAATTGGTTTTCCTGTTTTTGGATCAAATCCCTTTGGTTTAGCATAAATTGGTTTTCCTGTTTTTGGATCATATCCAGCTACTGGTGCTCCCATTTGTTTATCACTCATGAAATACCAAACAACTGATAATGCTAGAATAGCTACTGCAACAAGAGTTCCAAGTACTAATCCAAATCCAATATTATCAAGATTTGCAAAGAACATAGTTAAATATCCTAGTCCAACAAAACCTACAGCATAATTAGCATATGTAACCCATTTTTCTTTTAAATTGATAAAAATGTGTAATAAATAAGTAGCAATTATACCCATTTCTGCAAGTAAATACATTATAGGTTGTGCTTTATTACCATCCCATAAATTTGCACTTCCTCCCCATTTTCCAAAATCAACATGTGGAGCAAAAGATAAAATGAATAGAACTAATGTAAGTGAAGCTATAATTATGCCAAATATTTTTCTCATTGTCATTTCAAAAAACACCTCTTTCCTTTAATAAAAATATATCACATTTTTACAAAAACTAGAAGTATTAATTTTAAAAAATTTAAAAAATTTAAAAATAGCACATAAGTGCTACTTTATTTTGTTATTCGTAAATTGGTTTTCCTGTATTTGGGTCATAACTTTTTATTCTGGCATAAATTGGTTTCCCTGTTTTTGGATCATATCCTATTGGTTCTTGTTTTGACTTACTTTCATTACTTGAAAAATTACTAATAATCATCAATACAAGAATTGCAATTAAAATTATAAATCCAAACCAGAATCCAAATGATAAGTATTTGAAGTATTCTCTTTTAATCATTGAAATAAAGACATTTACAAAATTTGTTAATAAGTATCCTATTGGAAAATAAGCAAATTTAGCATCTTTTAGAGCACCACATATTTGCAAAATAAATAACAACAAAGCAAGAAGCAATTCAATAATTATTATTATGTTAGTTTGCATTTGATCATCTTTATCCATTATTTCCCAAAAACTTAATGAAGTACTACCGTCTGATATAAATGGAATAAATAAACAAATTATAAATAAAGCAAGTAATGGAATACAAACAATACTTAAAATCTTTCTTCTACTCATAACACTCCTACCTTTCTAAAAATAATATATCATAATATATAAAAAATGAATAGTTTATTTTATTTTAGTGTTATGAAAATAATCATCATATTTACAAATATTATTGTCAATTGATTTAATTAATGTTTCATATATATAAATAATGTTATTAGATGTTTTATTAAAAATATCATAATAAATATATTTTAATCTATCATACTCTTTATTCAAAAAAATTCTTTTTAATTCTTTTATAATACTATTCTTTTTATCTATATCACACCTTAAAAATATATTATTATTAAAGTCATATTTTTTATATTTTATACAAGTTTCTTTTTGCTTTAAAGCAATTCTATTTGCTTCATCTTCTTCATCAAGTAACATTGAACTTTTAAATATAATATTACCATCATCATTAAAAACAATACCAATTGATTTTTCTCCACTAGAAAAGATAGCTGAATAGTTATATTTTTCTTTATCTTTTTTTAAATAAATTGATTTATTATTAATTATTTTTAAAAATGATTTATTAATCTTTATTTTATAATTTATAAAATCATTAATTATTTTATTATTAACGTAAAACAGTGGTATTTTTTTTACATTAATAATATTGTCTTTTTTATCCCATTCATAAAAATCATAATAATAGTTATTTGTATAATTTAATAAAATATCATAAATGAAGGTCATGTTTATCTCCTTTTTTTATAAGTATTATTAATAGAATGTATCCAATAAAAAAAGATATACATTCAAATTTAGTAAAAATATATTTTAAATAATCTAAAAAGTTGAATCCCATAATCAATAGATTTAAATAAATAATTATATAAGATAATCCAATAGTTGATAATATTATTCCAATAATAAATAATAAATATTTCATATTATATTTTATGAAAAAAGATAAAAAACATACAAATATTTATAGTTTATTACATTTTATACATATAAAAAGAAATTAACATCAACTGTCAATTTCTTTTTTATCTAAATCAAAATAAAATGTAGTATATTCTTTTTCTTTTGATTCAACTCCATAATTTGATTTATGAAGTTCTAATATATTTTTAACAATAGATAGTCCTATTCCTGTTCCTACATGAGTTCTTGAATATGTTTTGTCTATTTTATAATACTTATCCCAAATAAGTGGTATTTCTTCTTCTTTAATTCCTTCTCCACTATTTGTTATTCTTACCTCTATTGTTTTTTCTTTATCAACAAGTTCTATCTTTATTGATTTATCTTCACCACAATAATTAATTGCATTATTAAGTAAATTATAAACAACTTGTTCTATTCTTTTCTTATCAGCTTTTACTATATATTTTTTCTTTTCTTTAAATATTATTTTAAAATTGTCTTTTTCTTTATAAATAGTATATCTATTTATTATTTCTTTTATTAATTCAGTTAAATTAAATGTTGTATATTCTAACTCAATTGTATTTGATTGATATTTAGATAAATCTAAAATATCATTTACAAGTAGATTTAATCTATCTGATTCTTCAATTATTACATTTAAATTAGCATCTCTTTTTTTCTTATCTTTATATGTCAAATCTCTTACCATTTCAGCATATGCTTTAATCATAGTTAATGGTGTTTTCAAGTCATGAGAAACATTTGACATAAATTCTCTTCTTAAACTTTCAGTCTTACTTAATTCATTACTTGTATATCTAAGAGTTTCATTTAATTCTTTTATTTCTTCTATTGTATTTTTATCATCAAAAGAAACATCATATTCTCCTTTAACTATTTTTTTAGCATTTTCATTTATTTCTTCTATTGGTTTAGATATTTTACGAGATACAAAAAGTGCTGCAAAGATTGATAAAATACAAACAATTCCAGATACAATAAATAATTGTTCTTTTAAAATACTTACTGTTGAATCAACTGGCTCAAGCCTTACTTGAACAAATGCAAATTTGTTTTCATTTAATTTAATTCCATACATAAGTATTTTATCATCCATTTTTTTATCTTCAAGTTCATAACCTTTTTCATCAATATTTCTTAAAATAACATCTCTTTTTTCATTAGTTAGTTTAACTGATTCTTTATAACAACTTATAGATGAATATGATGTAGTTAATCCATCATATATTTCAATACACATATTATTCTCAAATGATATTTTATTAAAGTAATCTTCATAACCATCTTTGTCATATTTTTCTTTTATTTCATCTATTACATTATTTATATCTCTTTTTACAGATAATTCATAATATTTGCCAAAAGAAATAACTTGTAAAAACCATAATACTCCAATGATAATTATTGAAAATATTACTAAATAAATTAATACTTTAAAACTTAACTTATTCTTTATTTGTTTCAAATTTATATCCTACTGATCTTACTGTACTAATAAGATCTCTATACTTTCCTAAATTACTTCTTAACATTTTTATATGTGTATCTACTGTTCTATCATCACCAAAAAAATCATATCCCCAAATACTTGATAACAATTGTTCACGTGATAAAGCCATACCTTCATTTTGAATAAAATATGTCAATAGTTCATATTCTTTTGGAGTAAGTTTAATTTCTTTTCCATCAATTTTAACTGTACGAGCCTTATAATTAACTTCTAAGTCTTCAAACTTATAAATATCTTCCATTCTATTATTACTTCTAGATAAAATAGCTTTTATTCTGGCCATAAGCTCTCTTGGACTAAATGGTTTTGTAACATAATCATCAATTCCTAAATCAAATCCAAGCAATTTATCATATTCTTCTTTTCTTGCTGATAACATAATAGTTGGATATTTTTTTATTTTAAAAATCTCACGACATGCTGAACATCCATCTAAATTAGGCATCATTATATCCATAATTATTAAATCAATATCAGGATTTTTTTCAACTTTTTCTATTGCATCATTTCCATCTATCGCTTCTATTACAGTATATCCTTCATTTTCTGCATATTCTTTTATAACATTTCTTATTAATAATTCATCATCTACTACTAGAAGTTTCACAGAATCACCTCACAATTAATATTATATATAATAATATGTATTTTTTGTGAAAAAAAAGAAAGAATTATTTAACTCTTTCATTATTTAATAGTTCTTTTTCTTCTTTCATTTTTTCATCATAATCAAATATTAATAAATTAACAAATCTATTATTCTTAAACTTATCTGATACTTTATTAGAATCTTTTGCAAGTTTTATATATAAAACAATATAGTCAAAAGCTTCATTTACTTCTTCTTCAGTTGCTCTTCCTTCTTGCTTTTCTTTTAATAGATATCTATAATATGCCATATATTTTAGTAATCCTAGATTCACTTGTTGATCATTTTCAGACAAGTCAACTCTTCCAATAAATTTATTAATAAATTCAAGAGATGGATCTTCTTTTTTAGCTATAACATCATCAATTAGATTTACTACAGCATTAGTATATTGCGCATCTTTTATTCTTTTATTTTGTATTTTTTTATAAATATTCATAGATACTGAAAGTGCAACAACTCCTGCTGGTACAGCTAATAGTGGAACAGCACTTGAAATAGTTGAAATTCCTGAACCAAAAGTATTATGTCCAAAATTAGCTGCTTTTTCAAAAAATGTTACTGCCTCCTCTGTTGGGGCACCCCCCATTGAAGGAATCAATGCGACAAGTCCTGCAGCTGCTTTAACAACACCAATCGCAAAAGGAATTCCTGGAACTGCTAAACTACCCATAATTACTCTATCATTTTTTTCATTACCTAAAGTTAAACTTTCTACAACAAGTTCTTGTTTTTCATTTAATTGTTTCTTAGGTAGTTTTTTTAATAATTTATCATAGTCTTTTTGTAATTTGAAATTTAATATACTCAATTCGTCTTTATTAATATTTTCTATTTTAAGCATATCTACACTTCCTATCTTAAGATAATTATATCATTTAAATAATTATTTATACAATAGAATTTATTCTTCTTTACAACAAAAAAATAGCTAATAGCTATTTCATTTGTTTACCTTGTAAATTATTAATATATTTTTTTAGTTGTTTAGATTCTGGTCCAAGAATTATCTTTAACTCATTATCTATTTCTACTATTCCTTTAGCTCCCATCTTAGTAATAGCTTCTTTATTTGCTTTACTAACATCTTTTAAAGTAACTTTAAATCTAGATAAATTACTTTCTGTTTCAATAATATTATCTTTTCCTCCAAGATATTCAACAAGTTTATTTAACTCTAAATGAACATCCTTCTTTCCTATTTTAAGTACTGCTAATAGTACAACTAAAATAATAACTGTAATAATAATTAACTCTATATTATCCATATAATCACCATATACATTATACTATATTTTAAAAAAAAAGAAAACTTTTCTTTAAAAAATAGGTTTTAGTAATCACTAATAATTATATTAAGAATAATTTATATTAGGAAAATGAAGGAGTGATTTGATTGGATAATACTAATAATTATTTATTAGATATATTAAAATTAATAAATAATTTGCAAAAAAATGCAACTTGTGGAGATATAAACAATAGTTGTACAAAACCAATTTTAGGAGAAAATAATAATGTTATTTATAATACTAGACCAGTTACTTTCTATCTATGCAATAATAATGCTTTAACTGTATCATATACTGATGGAGAAACAAATGTATTTAGAGTAGAAAATATAGATGGTAATTGTGTTACTGTAAGACTTTTAGTAGCTAGTGAAGGTAATATAACTGCAACAAATGAATTTGCAACAATTAATATTGGTTGTATTGCAGCAATACAATGTTTAAATGATATTAATTTAACTTTATAGAAAGGAGAATCTTTATGTGTAACAATAATGAATTTTGTTTAAGTGAATTATTAGAAAAAATAATTCTTTTACAACATATAAATAATAATATTCAAGAAGGATGTACAAAACCATTTCTTGGTGGAACTAGTGAAACAGCTAATACAAGGCCAATAAATTTATATTGTTGTTGTACTGGAGAAATCTGGACAATGCCATATAACTATAATGGTCAAACTGGAGAATCTAGTGTTTTTAGAATAGAAAGCATTAATGAAAACTACGCAACTTTTAGAATTCTAATTCCAACAGAAACTGGTTATACAGCTACTGATAACTTTTTTACAATAGACTTAAAATATATTTCTTGTGTTAAATGCTTAACAGATGCGCTTATTATTAATATATAAAAATTGCTTTAAAAGCAATTTTTATTTTATAGATAAAATATCATCTATATTAATATATTCATTATTATCTAAAAGTATTTTATTATTTCTTTTAGATAGTAATACTCCTGAAACAGTCTTTCCTGTTTTTAATTCAATAATTATTTTTTTATTAAAATAATTAATTAAACTATTTTTATCAAGAGAATTATTACTATTTACTTTATTCTCTTTATTATTTACTACTCTTTTATTATTAGTTATATATTTTCCACTATTATGAAATATACTTGGTAATTTACTCAAAATATCACTTCCTAAATTATAATATGATAAATTTATTTAAAATTGACATAATAATAATGGTGATATAATGAAAAAACTTATAAAAGAAAATGCATTATATATATACATTGGTTTATTTTTAATAATTAGTTATTTTTCTATTTATCAAACAAAAGATTATCTACTTCCTAATTCTTATTTACATTATAAACAATTAATATGGTATACAATTGGAATAATAGCTATATTTATTATAAAAAAAATAAAATTAGAGTATTTATATAAATACTCAATATATTTATATATATTAAATATTCTTTTATTGTTTGGACTATTCTTTTTTGGAACAGAAATTAATAATTCTAAATCTTGGTACATAATTAATGGAATTAGTTTTCAACCAAGTGAATTCATGAAAATTAGTATTATATTATTAGATATTTTATTGATAAAAAAATTCTATAAAAAGAAAGATAAAATATCTTCTAAAGAAGAATTTAAGCTTCTATTTTTAATCATCTTAATATTTTTAATACCTAGTATATTAACATTTTTACAACCAGATACAGGATCTATTATAGGATATTTAATTATTACAATATCTATTATTTATTTTTCTAATATAAATAAAAAATGGTTAAATATATTCCTGTTTTCTTTATTATTATTCTTTTTAGTCTTTTTATTTATTTACTTTAATTATCAAGATTTATTTATTGTTATATTTGGAAATAGTTTCTTTTATAGAATAGATAGATTAATTAATTGGCAATCAAAAAGTGGAATACAACTAAATAATTCATTAATTGCTATTGGATCAAGTGGATTAATAGGACATAGTAAAATTCCATTATATTATCCAGAATTGGAAACAGATTTTATATTTACAAGTTTTTCTTCTGTATACGGATTTTTTGCAGGACTATTTTTAATAATGTTTGTATTTTCTTTTGATTTATATATTATTAACAGTATTAAAAATGTTCATAATAAACATGATAGAATAACTGTTTTTTCTATAGCAAGCTTATTTGTATATCAACATATACAAAATATAGGTATGACTATTGGTCTTCTTCCAATTACTGGTATTACTCTTCCACTTATTAGTTATGGAGGATCAAGTATAATATCTTTTTTAATACTTATTGGAATTATAGAAAAATGTAAAGAAAAAAAGAATTAAGATTTTCTTCTTAATTCCTTTATATAATCATAATTTGTTAGTTAACCAATATATTCTTTTGCTTTATCTATTATATTTCTACTACAATCCATAAATCTTATTGCATTATTCATATTATCTATAACTAAATAATCAGCTTTATTTGGTGGAACATTATCTATTTTACTTGCAACAATAACAGCTCCATCTTTAAAGATGTGACATAATTCCTCTAACACTTTATCATTTAATTGATATTGTTCAAAGAAAGCATCCATAAGTAAATCTTCTTCATCATCTTTAATTGAGAACAAAGAAACTCTATATGTATCTTCGTCAACTGGATTAAAGTTAATTAATGTATGTCTTCCATCTTTTTCAAATGCATGACTTGATGTATATGCATTTCTTATCATTGATAGTAATTCAATAACTGGTTTTGTTTCTAACATTTCTTCTTTTTCAACAGGAAGAATAACATCTTCTTCATGGACAATATTTTTATGAGTTGTTAAATATGTAACAATTTTTTCTTCTAAGAATGATAATTCTTGCATAGTTGTTGGATGATTTACAGAAAAATCTAAGCTTTTAACAGATGATATTGCATATAATAAATTATTTATTTTATCAATATCTTGAGATTTAACTGGATCATTACTCTCATCTTGTCTTTCAGCTAATTCATTTTGATATAATTGTTCTCTTTCAAATATATATTTAGCATTCTCATCAGCCATTCTTTTAAGAGCCATATTTTGTTTTTCTAACTCAATTATCTTTAAAGCTTGAACACGAGAAGATTCTTGAATCATTTTATAATCTTTTGCATTTTTAAGAATAATTCTTGCATATTCATCAGCAGCTTTTCTTAATTCATCTTTTTCACGTTCAAGTTCAATTATTTTTCTTGCTTGTTGATCAGCATCAATTTTTAACTGTTCTTTATCAATTGATGAGAATATTTTTTCAACTGCATCTTCTACTAAATCTTCTTCATCTATAGGATCATTTATTATTGATGAAAAAGTATTTTTTTCTTCATTTATTTTCTTAATTTTAGATATTAATACTTTATCATTAGATTCTGTATTATCTTTAGAAATATAAGTTACATTCTCATATAAATCACGAGAATCTAAGAAATCAAGTGCTATGGCCTGTAAATCTTCATTGGCACTCTTCTCATATTCTCTTGCTTTATTATTCCAATAATCTATAAAATTATTATCAAATAATCTAACGCCTGATTTACATGCTTTTTTAGCTTCTTCAACTGCTAACTCGTTAAATTGAATAACCATATCATTATTCTTTTCAAACTCTGCTAAACAAAGTGCTTTAGTATAATTATTATCTTCTTCATAATTATTTGTTTTAAATAATTCACAAATTTCTATTACTTTTTCATTTCCATCAAATGTTTTTTCTACTTCATCCCAAACATTTTCACAATTAACTTCATCAAATGTATATGCAAATCTTGCAATATTAAGTAATAGTAAAGTATCTTTATCTAACTCTACAGATCCATCATTATATATTCTACTTATATAATAAGTAAAATCATACAATACATTATATTTAATATAATTATCATATTTTCGATAATTCTCATCAAATATAATCATTGAATCAACTTTATAATTACTAATATATGTATAACACTTTTGAAGTAATTCAACTAATTCCATTACTTTAACAGAACAATTTCTAATAATAAGGCTATCTTTTAAATCATTTCTTTGAACAATAATAGTACCATGATCATTACTACCCATTATTTTTCTAATTTGTAACTTTATGTTTTTAGAAATGAATCTCTCTAGTATTTTTGGTAAATAATAATTTTTAAAATCATCATCATCAATAGTATCTAAAGAATATTTCTTTTCTTCATCATTTATTATAGCAACTAAAGAAATATAAACACTACCGTCAGGTAAATAGTTTATATTAAACTTTATTTTTCCACCACTTAAAATACTACTATGATATAAATCATATTTACTTAACAATTCTTCTACCATCATAATGGCCACCACCTTATTACTCTATCATATTCATTCTATCACATATAAAAAAAATAATAAATATTATTTTATTATTTTTTTACATTTTTAAAACATCTTCATATACTTGTTTCAACTGTTTTCCAACTGTTTTAATATCTCTTTCAATAGCTACTTTATATGCTTCTTCTACTACACTTGGAAGTTTTCCATCAAAGAAATCTTTAATTTTCTTTTCAAATTCATCAACATCTTTTGCTTTATAAACATTTTTCCCGTCTTCTAACCATCCTTCAAAGATTGGAATATCTCTTATAATTGCATTTTGTTTAGTAGCACATGCTTCTATTATTGGAATGCCTTCAGTCTCTTCAAGTGTTGGAAATAAGTATAAATTTGCTCCACACATTGCTTCATGAATTTTTTCTTGTTCAACATATCCTGCAAAAACTAAATTTGGAAGTTTAGTATTAACTGCTTTTCTTACATCTTTAGTAGCAGCTTTCAAAGGACTATAACCAAACCAAATAAATTTATATTCTGGAAGTCTTTTAGCAAGTTCTACAAAGTCTACTATTCCTTTTCTTCTAATATATAAACCTATTCCTATAATTACTTTATCATCTTTAGTATAACCATAAGACTTTCTAAATCTTTCTCCAGCAGCTTTATCTTTTTTAAATAGGCTCATATCTATTCCATTAGATATTGCATAAATTTTCTTATTTTCAAGACCTTTATACCCTTCTAATAATCTTTTAGAGTATGGTGTAGGAGTTACTATTACATCTCCTAAACTATAACATTTAACAAGCCACCATTTAACTATTTTAGATGTAGCTTTTGAAAATATAAATCCATTTCTATAGTCTTCTTCAGTAGAATGAGCATGATATACAACTTTTTTACCTTTTTTCTTAGCTTTCTTAGCCATTTTATGTGACTTTAAAAACCAAGTATTTATATGCATAATATCATAATCATCATCTGGATTAGTAGTCCATTCAATACCTTCATTAGTTAAAGCTGTTTTTTGATGTTCGATTGCTTTTCCTAAACCACTTTTTCTAACACTTTTTTCTTTTTCCGTATATAATAAAACTTTCATAAGAATCCTCCGTAATTATCTACAAAATAATTATATCATTATAATTTCTTTTTATAAAGAAGTTATTTAAACAAAAAGAAATTAAGTTTTAAATCTTAATTTCTAATTACCCTATAAATCACTCAATAGTACCATTTTTTAATTCTTTATCGGTCGACTTTTCTTTCTTTCTCTCATTTTTCTTTAATATCGTCTTGCCGACCATAGGTCTATCGCCTCGCACGACTTGTATTTATTACTTTTCTAATTTTATATTTCAGTCATAGTTTTTTTCTTTTATTCTATCTAGTTTGAGATATTAGACGTTAGAACTGTAATGACCGGACGAACCCCATAGTAGCTCGAATTTTTGGCGTCGCCATCGTACACGCCGCGGCTGTAACCATTCACGCCCCATATGTAGATAGCATAGGAAGAGCGCGGAGTTTCTAACCAATATCCATAACTTTTTGTTCCACTATCTTTTTCATAGTCTCCTATATTCTCCATTAACCATGTACAGCCATCTAGTTCTCCTGTTGTATAATTTCCTACTGTTGATATACTTGAACATGCATTTACTAACTCTTGACTTGTTAAGAATCTTGCTGCTTTTCCCTCATATGTGAAACTTTCTATTGCTCTACTTGTACTTCCATTTCCGTTTTCTGCTATTATTTGCCTTGTTCCTGGTGCGATTAATCCTGGATTATCCCATTCACTTGTACTTGGTAAGTATCGATATCCTGTTCTTGGTCCATGCCAGTTTTCATTACTTAAGTCATATTCATACATTGTTTGATCATTCATATTTGTATAGTATATTAATATTGAGTTATTTCCTTCGCTCCCTACATAATAAAATCTTTCTGTGTAATCTCCATCTTGAATTACTTTACAATCATACGCATCTCCTGCTTTTGGACTACCATTTACTAGTGTTCCATATGTTATTGTATTTCCATTTCCTATTGTAGCTCCACATCCATTACTTGCTCTTTCACATGTTTTTGTATGAAGGGTTGTGGCTTTTCTACATACTATATTTGATGTTGTTCCTCCTGAGTTTCCACCTTCTTCTCCTGTTTCAGAGTTTACTGGTATTAGATTCTCTGTTTTTGCTCCTTCTTTCTTACAACTATTTCTTTCTGTTATTAATATTACTTTTCCTCTTCCATCTAGTGTTCTTAGTGTTGATATATCATCAATAGTTAAATCGCTTGATATGTCATCTGTATCTAATTTGTCATACTTAACAATTCCTTTTATTCCTTGTCCTGCATCATCTACACTTGTCCAATAGTAATCGTACCCTTTTCCATTATATGTTACTACTACAAATGCTCCCATATCTACAAATTCACCGTATGGACTTTTCATTGCATTTTCTGTCTTGATACAATTTACGTCAATATAGTATGTTGCATCAGTGTCATACATTTCTAACTCTCCTGAGTTAACTAAGTTTCTTGCTGATCCAATATTGTTACACTTGGTATTGCTATTATCATTAATATTCCTAGAATTATTATTACTGCTAATAATTCGATTAAAGTAAATCCTTTTTTATTCATGCTCTTCACCTATCTTAATTTTATTATATATTTATATATATATCAAGAAGATTATCTAAGCTATTTTGTAAAGTTAGTTTTTATTTTACACTAATTATTCTATTCTCTTTTTTAAAGTATCAAGTGCTTTTTTTTCTATTCGTGATATTTGAGCTTGACTTATTCCTAGTTCTTCTGATAATTCTACTTGTGTTTTTCCAATAATAAATCTTTGATCAATAATATATTTTTCTCTTTCTTCTAGTTCATTAATAGAATCCTTTATAGATATTTTTGTTTCTACATCTATATTTTTACTATCTTCTATTTGATCACATAAATAAATTGTATCTCCCCCATCATTATAAATTGGTTCAAAAATACTTATTGGCTCTTTTTTAGATTCAAGTGCTAGTACAAGATCATATTCACTAATATTTAATTCTTTTGCTAATTCTTTATTTGTTATTTCTCTTCCTAAACTTAAAGATAATCTTTCTTTTTCTTTATTTATTACATATGCTAAGTCTTTTAAAGATCTACTTACTCTTAAAGAAGTATTGTCTCTTACAAATCTTCTTATTTCACCAAGAATCATTGGAACACAATAAGTTGAAAATTTAACACCATAACTTGGATCAAAATTATCAATTGCTTTTAATAAACCAACACATCCAATTTGAAACAAATCATCTTTATTTTCTTTTACTTGATAAAACTTTTTTAATATAGAAAGCACTAGTTTTAAATTACCATTAACTAACTCTTCACGTGCATTTAAATCATTATTTCTTAATCTTTGAAATAAAACATTCATTTCTTCATTTGTTAATACTTTAATACTGGATGTATTAACTCCTGTTATATCTACTTTATATTTAGCCATTTAAAAATCCTTTCATACCTATTTTGATATAAAAGGATTTTTTCTATTCATTAAGATAAAACATATATTGTGTACGCTATTAAGCAAATTAGAATTAATAATAATATAATTAATATTATTTTTAAATCTAAATTAGCAATTGGTTTCTTTTCACGAAATTCTTCATTATTATTTGATTCATTATTATTATAATTAACGTTATAAGAATTATTAACAACTTGTTCTTTTCTTCTATGATATTTTTTAGGTTCTTCTATAACATACTCTTCTTCTTTTTCTTCATCGGCATTGGCAATTGAATTTCCACATCTTTGACATATTTCCATCCAATCTTCATTTCTTTCTCCACAAATTGAACATATTCTCATATTTGCCTCCTACTTATTCTTTTTAACATAATTATAAGAATCTCTACACATTTCATATATATCAAGTTTAGCTTCCCAATTCAATAGTTTTTTTGCTTTTTCACACGAAGCATAACAAGAAGCAATATCTCCATCTCTTCTTTCAACAATTTTATATGGAACATCGACTTTATTAACTTCTTTAAATGTATTAATTATTTGTAATACACTATAACCATTTCCTGTTCCTAAATTATATGTATCAATTCCTTTATCCTTTGATACTTTTTCAATTGCTTTTATATGCCCTTTAGCAAGATCTACTACATGAATATAATCTCTTACTCCAGTTCCATCAATTGTGTCATAATCATTTCCAAATACACTTAATTCTTTTAATTCTTTAGTAGCAACTTTAACAATATAAGGCATTAAATTATTAGGAATACCATTTGGATCTTCTCCAATTAAACCACTCTTATGTGCTCCAATAGGATTAAAATATCTTAAAATCGCAATAGACCAATCATTATCAGATATATATAAATCATTTAAAATCATCTCTATCATTAATTTAGTTGTTCCATATGGATTAGTTGTATGTAAAGAAGAATCTTCAGTAATTGGAAGCTTTTTAGGACTTCCATATACAGTAGCACTTGAAGAAAAAACTATTTTTTTACAATTATGTTTGTTCATTACTTCTAAAAGTGTAATTGTTGAATCTAAATTATTTCTATAATACATAAGTGGCTTTTTTACACTTTCTCCAACTGCTTTAAATCCTGCAAAATGAATAACTGCATCAATTTTCTCTTTACTAAAGATTTCATCTAACTTATTCTTATTACAAATATCTTCTTTATAAAATTTTATTTTTTTCCCTGTAATCTTTTTAATCTTTTCAATAACATTTTCTTTAGAATTAGATAAATTATCCACAACTACTACATCATACCCATTATCTAATAATTCAACACAAGTATGACTTCCAATATATCCACATCCTCCAGTTACTAATACTTTCATATTACCTCCTATAATAAGAACTTAATCTTATATTCCTTGCAACTTTTTTTAAATAAGAAATTATATATATTAATAATAATACAAAACCAAAAATAAAACAAATAACATAAATATTTTCTAAATGTAAACTAATATTATCAAAATATTTAAATATAGAACTAAAGCCAGTATCTAAGAAATGATTATTAAAATAATATAGAAAGAATGAATACAATAATAATGTAATAGATGATATTAAGAACCCATTCTTTTTTTCTATTATAATTAACAATACAAATAAACCAGTTAATAATATTAAAGAAATATAATATACTATTCCATTTGTAAAATTGCTAAAATCATAATACGATTTAATAAATTCATGATCAAATTTATTAGTAAAATAATTTGCAAATATTCTAATATCTTCTGACACATAATTATAAATATCTTCTGAAGTATTATACTCATATTCATAAACTGAATTATTTAATATTTCAATTATTGCTTCTTTCTCTATTAAAGGTTCTTCTTTATTAAATAGAGTATTAACAAAATTTTTCTTTACAACCTGTATTTTTAATTTATCTAAATAATCAAATACTTTTTCATTATATTTATAATTATTTATACTATATTTAATATTATCATTATCTAAGATATATTTTTTTACATTAAATTTAGATACTATTTCATTAACAAATTCCTTATCTTTTGTTTTTTTACCAATACATAGAAAAGAAAAGAAGATTAAATCCACTACTATTATAACAATTATACAAATTGAAATTACTGGTTTTTTTAGTTTCATTAATCTTCTCCATTTTACTTAACTATTGCATTTTCTTTACTAACTAATTCTTCTATTTTTTCTTTATTTTCTTCAACATATTCTTTCGTAGCATTTGTTATTTTAAACGTTCTTCTATTTTCACCAATAAGTAGTAAACAGTAATCTACTGTTCCACCTATATTAAATTTAATAGGATAATGTATTTCATTATTATTAGCATACAATTCACTTAATACAGGCATAATATCATTATTTAATCTTTCAATATCTACTGTTTTACTATATATAATAACATCTTGATTATTTATTTTATTAGAAATAATAACATCTGCTTCTTTTTTATTTTCTTTATCAAATAACACTTCTATTGTAGCTGGTGAATCAACACCTGAATAAGATAATGCTTTATCATAGGCATCTTTTATTTCTTCTACGTCATAATCAACTTTCTTTTCTGGTTCTTTTTCAACAATTTCAAATAAATCTTTATTCTTTCCACATTCTTTTTCAAGTGCACTTAACCAAATCTTAGATGATGGAAGTAAGAATTCTTCGTTTGCTCTCATTTCGTTAATTAATGCTTCTTTATCAATACTAATATATTTTGCATCAATTTCATTTATTTGATATAACCTTGTTTCATATTTTGCAAGTCTTTCTAATTCATCTTTATTAAGAAGATCTTTTTTAAACAATAATGCATTATAAGCATCTATTAGTTTCATCTTATAATTCATAAATTTAATTAAATCTTCTCTATCTTGCTTACCTTCATCTCCAAATGGCATATAACTGCCACTATATTTTTTAGCTATTTCTAAATACTTATTTATATTAACATCAAATATATCATCTACATAATCATTATCATTAAACTTCTCTTCTACATTTTTAAACATTCTTAATAATAGTTTTTCTGAAGGTGTTAATGATTCTTTATTATTTAATTCTTCTATTTTCTTTTTATTATCTTGATATTTTGCCTCTATTCCATATATTGTTGTTAAAAAAGCCTCAATCTTTGCAATTTCCCTTATTTCTTCTCTATTCATATCTTTTATTCTAGGAAAATCTTCATTAAAATGCATAACTGCAGCTTCTATTCTTCCTAATACTCTAAGAACAAGGTCTTTTTCATCTTCTAATAATTCACCATTATTTAATTTATCTAATAAAGAATTATTATATTTTTTAACTATTATTTCAAAAGTAGCTAAATCAATATCTAGAAAATCAAAGTCTTCTATCTTTTTTATTTCAATTTTTTCTTTTTCTTCTTTAGTTTCCTTTTCTTGTTCCATCATGTATTCATTTAATTCTTCTTCTATTCTCTTTAAATCATCTATAGTTACCGTTCTTGGCTTATCATTGATTTTTATATCATTTTCCATATTATCATTTTCACCTTTTAATAATATTTCATTGTCTTCATTAGTTTTAAATAAAGTAGTTGTTTTAGATGTGTTACCAACATTTACAATAATTGTTGATTCTAAAGAAGGGTCTTCTTTAAATATTTCTTCTGTTATATTAAGTAATTCATTATGTGCTTTTTCTTTATCAGTAAACTTAAACTCATAAACATCACTTTTAGTAACGCCATCAATAAAGTTAATTCTAATTGTCAAATAATCATCTTTAATATCTTCAACTATTTCATACTTTTCATCATCAAGTTTTCCATATCTTATTAAATCAATTGAATTTCTTAATTCTTCATAATCATCAATAATATAATTATCATATTCTTCAAATATAATAGATTCAGTATCTATTTTAGTCTCTTGTATTTTTTTACCATTTAGACTTTTTCTTTCAAGATAATCTAGTAACTCATTACAATATTCTTTATAAGTTTCTCTTATTTCTTCATCATATAAATCTTCATTATCATATATTTTCTTTAATTCATTTAATGCTTTTGGTTTACTTTCAATTAATTCTTTATCATCTACTTTTCTTGCATTTTTTAAATCAAAAAATTCTACTTTATCAAGTTCACTAGTAGCAAAATCTATTCTATCTTTAATACTACTATTATTTAAATCAAGTCTTTTACTAAGTCTTTTTTCAATACCTATTAAATGAGATAATTTCTTTATCATAGATGTGTTAATTATTCTATTATATATTTCATCATTTAATCCATATTCTAGTGTTTTTTCTTTATCTTTAAATAAGTCATTTAATATTTCTTCATTATTTCTTTTAGCTTTTCTTGACTTTCCATAATTAATTTCTTTAATATTTTCTGAAACATTAATTACAAAATCATATATTAGATTCATATCTTCATTTGAGAAATTAGCACCATCATAGAAATCTAATAACATTCTTCTTTCTTTAGCATAAAGAATTATTTCATCCCATATCTTATCTTCATTAGTTAAATTATTCTTTTTATAAGTTATTTCTTCTTTTACTGAATCAATATTTTTATTCAAATTTTCATATAAATCTTTATTATAGGTATCTAAGTATACAATATTTCCAGATTGAGTTTCATTTGATCCTTTAATTGTTGCATCTTCTATTGCAGGTTCAACAATATCCCAATTTCCTAAATTATCATCATGCGTAAAATAAGATAATAATTCTGGATAAACTGTTTCATCAAATATATTTCCATCATCAAAAATAAATGTATCTCTATCTCTTGAGAATCCATTTTGAAGTCCTATAGTTACAATTCTTTTATTATCTTTTGTTGGATATACAATAAACTCTACTCTTTCTCCATCAATTGATGCATACTTATATAAATCAATAAGATCATGCATTTCATTTAAATTAATACTTTTTATGGCCTTTTCATTCATTTTAGATACCTCCACCTATAATAATAATTATATCAAAAATATGTAAAAAAAAAAGTACTTATGTCAAATAAATACTTTTTTATTTACATTATTTTTTATCATAAATCAAATGTCTTAATTGTAGCAGGACGAACCCCATTGTTCGTCGTATTGTTGGCGTTATTGTTGAAGTTGCCTTTAGAGTTCACGTTCCAAACATTGTTGCTGTTGTTAGCAGACCCAAAAGAGATACTAGAAAACAACATAACGAACTAGGGTTCACAGAATAATATTTCCTTATATTATCTATATACATAAATAATACCATATATAACTTTCCCCTTTTAAGGGGAAATGATTTTTTTGTTCCATTTAGGAAATATTTTTTCAAAATTTTCCTAAATTAGAACTGGGTATGCAATTTTCGCACGAATTTGAATACCCTAATCGCACTTCGTGCTCAGACTTTCCGACGTCGTAATAGTCGTTGTTGTAGAAGTCGGCGTGAGAGAACACGCCCCAAACGCCGCGAGCGTCGTAAGCAGACCCAAGCCAGTATGATGTCTCTTTCCATGCTGCTAGATTTTCGTTGCTAAAAGCATACGATTCTTCTAGTGTCATTAATCTTGCACTCTTTATTGTTGCTCCTTTTCCTTCTAAATATGTTTTATAGCTATCTACATATGTCTTTAAATTACTATTTGCATCATATACACATATACACAATTTGTTCCATTAACACTTGTACAATAACTTCCTGGATAATCCAATCCTTCTCCTACTTTTCTATTCCAATAGCTTGTACTTGAGAATGCAATATTTCCATATTTTGTTCCACTTGATAACCATCCTTTTACTTCACTATCTTGGATTCCTTCTGTTGCTCCTGGTTTTTTGTTACTTCCTATATTTAAGTTATAGTGTGATAAAAGTACTAAATCACTTCCATCTCTTTTTACTACATAGAACTCTTCTGTATCTATTGTTACTATATCTCCAACAACAACAGTATCTTTCGTTTTACCTGTTGGATATACTACTGCATTACTTGAAGATCCTCCTCCAGAACTTCCACCTTCTTCTCCTGTTTCA
>CADBDE010000022.1 GCA_902793375.1 uncultured Erysipelotrichaceae bacterium
ATTTATATATTTAGTTATCGATGGTACAGCAATTATTGCTACTATTCCGATTATTATTATTACTGCTAATATTTCTATTAAGGTAAATCCTTTTTTATTACTCATGTTTAATCACCTATCTTAAAATAATTATACCATATTATTAAAAAAAAAAATAATTCTTAAAGAATTATTTTTCATATTCACATTCACTACATTTTATTTTATTATTTTTTTCCACTAATAGTTTATTACATTTAGGACATTTTTCTCCAGTCGGAATATCCCAAGTAGCAACCTTACATTTTGGATAATTATTACATCCATAAAAGATTTTGCCTTTTTTACTTGTTTTTTCAATAATTGTTCCGCCACATTCTGGACATTTAACAATCTCTTTAATTTCTTTTTTTTCTTTCTTTATATACTTACAAGTTGGGTAATTTGAACATGCAGTAAATTCTCCATATTTACCTTTTCTAATTACTAATGGGCTTCCACATTCAGGACAATTTTCACCTGTTTCTTCTGCTGGTTTTTTCTCCATCTCACCAAATGCTTTTTTTACAAGTGGTTCAAAAGAATCATAAAACTCACGTAATACTTTAATATTATCCATTTTCTCTTCTGCTATTTCATCCAAATCCTTTTCCATATTAGCAGTATATTCAACATTTATAATTCCACTAAAGAATTCTTGTAATTTATCAGTTGTTTCAATACCAATTTCTGTTGGAACAAACTTCTTTTCAACTAATTTAACATATTCCCTTTCTTTAATAGTATCAATTACTGTAGCATAAGTAGATGGTCTTCCTATTCCTAAATCTTCCATCTCTTTAATTAGTTTTGCTTCAGTATATCTAGCTGGTGGTTGTGTAAAGTGTTGTTCCTTCTCTATTTCTTTAGCATTTAATACATCACCATTATTTAATTCTGGTAATATTTTATCTTCACTTGATTCAAATTCTTTATATACTTTTAAATATCCATCATATATTAATACTTGCCCAGTAGCTTTAAAATCATAATCATTGTTTCTTAAAATTACAGTTGTTGCATTTACTTTAGCATCTGCCATAATAGATGCAAGTGCTCTATAATAAATAAGTTCATATAATTTAAATTCATCCTTAGATAAGTACTCTTTCATACTTTTTGGAGTTCTAAATACACTTGTTGGTCTAATTGCTTCATGAGCATCTTGAACATTATCTTTTTTCTTAGTTGTTTTAACATATCCAATGTATTCTTTTCCATAATTGTCATTGATAAATTTATATCCTTCTTTGATAAATTGATCACTAAGTCTTATTGAATCAGTTCTCATATATGTAATTAAACCTACTGTTTCACTTCCTATATCTATTCCTTCATATAATTTTTGAGCAATAGACATAGTCTTTTTAGCAGGAAAATTTAATTTATTAGATGCATCTTGTTGTAATGTACTAGTAATAAATGGAGGTCTTGCCTTCTTATTCTTTTCTTTTTGTTCTACAGAATGTACAATAAAATCTTTATTTAAAGAATTAATTACTTTATCTGTTTCTTCCTCATTAGATAATTTTATTTCTTCATCTTTGTAATTAAAAAGTGTCGCTTCAAAATTATCAAATACAGATGTTACTGTCCAATATTCTTCACTAACAAAAGCTTCTATTTCTCTTTCTCTATCTACAACAAGCTTTAATGCAACACTTTGAACACGACCTGCACTCTTTCCTCCAGTTTTGCTTTGCATTAATTTACTTAATCTAAATCCAATTATTCTATCTAAAATTCTTCTTGTTTCTTGACTTTTAACTAAATCATAATCTATCTTTCGTGGACTCTTAAAAGCTTCAAGCACCTTATCCTTAGTTATTTCATGAAATAATACTCTTTCATAATCACTATCTTTTATATTAAGAGCTTCTTTTAAATGCCAACTTATTGCTTCTCCTTCTCTATCAGGGTCGGTAGCAAGATATACTTTATCACATGATTTAGTATCTTTTTTTAGTTCATTTATAGTTTTTTGCTTTCCTGGAATTGGTATATAATTAGGTTTGAAATCATTATCTACATCTACTCCAAGTCCATATTTACCAGTTGTAGCTAAATCTCTTATATGGCCTTTTGAAGAAACAACTTTAAAATCACTTCCTAAATACTTTTCTATTGTCTTACTTTTACTTGGTGACTCCACTATTACTAAATTTTTAGACATTCTTTCACATCCGTTTCATTATTATTTATACTAATTATTATATTATTTGTCAACACTATATATTATTATACAAAAGAAAAGAAATTCCTAGGAATCTCTAATTATTTTTCAAAATCAATAAAGTCTTGCAGTTCTTCTAGAGTATTTTTTTCAAATAATTCTTCATATCTTGCATTATAATTCTTAATTAAATATTCATTATATTTTTCTTTTTTCATTGGATATAATACATCATTTATTTTAACAATTGTATCTATATCTACTCGTTTACTTTCTTTTATCTTTTTATATAAATCACTAAATGAAAGATTAAACTCATTTAATATTTTTTGATTTTCTCTAATTGTATTTTTATCTTGACATATTTCTTCTTTTTCTAAAGCATATTCTAAATCATCAAGTGAAAGAATAGATAAAATTCCTTTTAATTTTACTGAATATTTAAGTCTATTAAGATCAAATAAATTCAATCCAAAATAATTATAATTTATTCTTCTTACTTCTTCTCTTAAATAATCATCTTTAGATAAAGAATCCATTGAAGGATCAAATAAATATATCCCATCTAAATTATATTTTTTATCCTTGATTTCTACAAGAGTAACAAAAGTATCTTCATCATCTTCCTTTACTCTTCCTACAAATGTATTATACCCTAGTTCTCCTAAAACATAAGAGAACAATTTATTCATTCCTTTTGAATCAGTTTTTTTATTCTTTATAATATTTTGATAACTATCATCAGAATTTTTAACATAATCAAATAATTTAATTACATCATATACCTTCATCACTTGTTCAATATTTGATATATCATCTTTTAATTTTTTAACAAAAGAATTAATAATTCTAATTTTAGGTATATCTAATAATACTATATTGTCATTTTCTATTTCACAAGGAAGTTTCCAAGTAGTAGGATATTCAAATATTTCATCTACTAATACTTTATAATCTTTTTTGTTTAAGTCTAAAAGAATATATTTTTCTACTTTAAAATCATCTACATAATCACTAATAGTTAATAAATCTTTAATCAATAAAATAGTTTTTAAATCACATTTATCTTTAAAATATATTTGTTTTAAGCTATTAGGAGAAAAGATTAAATCTTTATATTCTTCTATTTCTTTAGATGATAAAGAGTGGTCTATAGACAAGTTTTGGATGTCAAAATAGGCGAAAATTTCTTCGTTATCTTTGTAATCCAAAAAATCCATAAAACCACTCCCCACTACACAATTATTTTAATTTTCCAAATTTCCCTTTAGATCCTTTTAAACCATTAAAGCCACTTAATATATTTGTATCAAAACTTCTAGTTTTATTTTGATCTTTTTTATAATCTTTAATAGCTATATTTATCATTTCATCTAGAAGTGCTGTAAAGTTTTTATCCTTTGGTTCCCATAAATAGAAAGATAAACTTCCAGGGCATGAATTAATTTCATTTATATATAAGTTTTTCTTTTTCTTATCTATTAAGAAATCTATTCTTACTACTCCAGAAAGTCCAACTGATTTGAATGCTGTTGTTGCAACACTTTCTACTTCTTTTCTTAGTTTTGCATCTATATTTGCAGGAATCTTTCTACAAGCACTTGCCATACCTTTAGAACCTGATTTTTTACTTCCACCAATATATTTATCTTCGTAAGTAAGTAAGCTATTATCAGTAAATACTTCTTCTATTTCACTTAATTTTTGATTTTCATAATTTCCTAGAACACTAATATTAACTTCTGTTAGATTTTCAACTTTTTCTTCTACAACTATCTTAAAATCATAATGAATAGCATCTTCTATAGCTTCTACTAATTCTTTCTTATTCTTAGCACTTGCTATTCCTACACTACTTCCTAGTGTTGCAGGTTTAACGATAACTGGATAACTAACTGCTTTTTCAATTTCTTTAATTATCTTTTCATCATCATTTTTATAATCACTATCATAGAACCAATAGTATTTTGTTATTGGTAATTTATTATGTTCAAATACTTGTTTTTGAATAACTTTATCTTGTGCAACAGCTGCAGCCATTACATCACTTCCTACAAATGGGACACCAATTGTTTTTAAATATCCTTGTAGAACACCATCTTCAACATTAGTACCATGAACAACTGGTAAGATAATATCTACTTCATTAACAAATTTCTTAATCATACCTTTGTTTTGAAGAACAAATCTATTATCTTTCTTATATAAAACTACATTCTTAGTATATCTTTTTAGTAATTCCATATCTTTATATGTCTCAATCTCTCTTAAGACACCACCAGTATACCATTCTCCATCCTTTGTAATATAAATTGGAACAATTTCATACTTTTCAGTATCCAATTTATTCATTGCTTGAATAGCTGATATGATACTTACTTCATGTTCAACTGATTCTCCACCAAAAATAACTCCTACTTTTATCATAATATCCTCCTATTCAGTATAAGTATCAGGTAAATCGTTTTCAAATAATGCGTATAATTCTTCTTTACCCTTAAGTTTATTTATTAATGTATAAGCATCTCTTACATCATTTAATACATATATATTTTTTTCTTTAAATTTTTTTTCTAGTAATCCCTCTTTAATAGGAATTGTTCTATTCTCTCCAATTAATACTACTATATCTGCAACAGATGCTATCTGCTTACCAAATTCTTTATTTAATTCTTTTTCTCTACTTCCTAACTCAACCATACCAGGTGTTACAACTATCTTTTTTCCATCCATCATATCAAGCACATCTAATGCACTTTTTGCTCCAACAGGATTAGAGTTATATGCATCATCAATTTGATAGAAATTACCAAGCTTTTTTAGTTCTAACCTGTGTTCTACTGGTTGAACACTCTTAACACCTTGTTGTAATTCTTTAATAGTAAGGCCAAATTCATAACCTAAAGCTACACTAGCTAGTATATTATAAACATTATGTTTTCCAAGTAATTTAGTCTCAAATTTATATTTTTTCTTTTCACCTTTAAAAATAATATCAAAAGAAGTTCCTTTATTAGTGCATTTAATATTTTCAGCTTTTACATCAGCATCTTTTGAATCTATTCCAATCCAAACAATTTTTGCATGATTTTCTTTTTTTATTTTATATTTTTTTTGTTTTTCATCATCTTTATTAAGTATTCCAATACCATCACTTGGTAAATACTCTATAAGTTCCATTTTACCATCTATTATATTTTGTTCACTGCCAAATGTTTCCAAGTGAGCAGTTCCAATAGATGTTATTATTCCATATTTTGGATTTACTAACTTACATAGTCCATTAATCTCACCTTTAACATATGCTCCCATTTCTGCTATAAATATATCATCAAACTTAGATAATTTATTATTAATTGTTATCATTAATCCATTAAATGTATTTAAACTCTTTGGTGTAGCTAAACAATTAAATTTAACATTTAATATTTCATTTAAAATATTTTTACTACTTGTTTTACCATAACTACCAGTAATTCCTACAATTTTTAAATATGGATTATCTTTAAGCTTTTGTTGAGCTTGTTTTTTAAATTTATGATAAATTAATCTTTCTAAAGGATGATTAATACAATTAGCAATATACACAACAATAAAATTCAACCAAGTCATTATTGCAAGAGTAAGAAGAACTTCATTTCTATAAAATATTTTTAAAAAGTATAATCCAAAAGGTATTAAATATAATAACATTATAGTAAATAATAATCTTTTAACTCTACTTGTTATAACTAATGGTTTTTTGTTTTGTTCTAGTTTTCTTTTTCCTCTATCTATATATAAACTTACTACATATACAAGAATTAATACAGATAGGAAGAAAATATCAATTTCTTCTTTTTTAGAATAGAAAAGAAGAATTGAAAACAATATTCCATATATATTCAAATTTAATAATACAGATTTTTTATTATTAAAAATCCATTTAACAAATCTATTATTTTCATTATATAAGTTTTGTTGTAACATATGTACAGATCTTTTTGTTGAATATATTATGTATAAGAATTGAATAAAAAGTACAAAACATACTAAATATCTCATAATATCACTCCTAAATAAATGTCTTTATAACATTACAAACTGGGTTAATAAACTCAAGGTATGTATAATGAGAGCCACCTTCATATATAACAAGACCTGCATCTTTCATTATTTTTTCGAGTTCTTGAGCTTCTTCAAGTGGAGCTTCTGTATCATTATCTCCCCAAATAAGTAATGTTGAGCAATCAATTTTTCTTGCACATTCTGATAAATCTTCATTTACTGTATTAACAAGTATTTCTCTCATAATTGGAGATGCCGCTTTATAGTCACGTGAGCCTATATGCTTTTTAGCAAATCCCTCAAGTTTGTTAAGTCCTGGTACTTTTTTAAGTCCCTTAAGTACTTTTGTTTTAACACTTACTTTATTATTATTTCTAATGCAAGGTGCTCCAAGAAGAATCAACTTTTCTGCTCCATATTTTGCAGCAAAACAAATTGATACTCTCCCACCAAAAGAATGCCCAATAAGTATTGGTTTTTTTATTTTTAGTTTATCAAGTAACTCTTTAACAATATCACTATAATCATATATTGTTAAAGCTTTCTTTGGTTCACTTGATTCTCCATGCCCAGGTAAATCAATGATTGTAACTGTTGCTATATTTTCAAGTCTTTTACCAATTGGATCCATCATTTGAATATTTTGTCCCCATCCATGAAGTAACACAACATTCTTTTTACCCTTACCATATTGTATGTAATTAACATCTATATCTTTAATATTAATTTTCATTTTAAACACCTATAAACAATTATATCAATTTTTAAGAATATAATCAAATTATTAAATATTATTTACATTTTTTTACAAAAAAAATCTTTGATTACTCAAAGACTTTTACAATAACATATTTATGTATCAAATTAACAACTTTATATTAATGAATCTCTTACAAAAACTTCAACATTACTTTCTATATATATATCTACTGTAGCTTTTTCAACTACTTTAATAAATCCTAAACCATTTATAACAATATCTTGATGGTATCCAACTTCAATAGTTCTTTTAGATAATTCTTTTAATTCATCAGTTTTATTTAAATCTTTTCTCTCAAGTTCCAAATCATTTGATACAAAGAAAGTAAAACTATTTTTATTTCCTTCAATATAATCTAATCTAAATAGATTAGGAATAATTATACATTGTCCCTCTTTTAATTGATAAGTATCTGGTTTAATTTCTTTTTTTGCATTAATTTTCTTAATTTCATCGAAAGAAACATAATTAACAATACTTCCTCTATCTACAAGACCTGGAGTATCGATTAATGTTATATCATCAGTTAATTTAATATTTATTTTATTTAATGTTGTCGATGGAAGTGGTGAAATAGTAAGTTCATACTTTTCATCTCCATAATTTTGAATTAATTTATTAATTAATGTACTCTTACCAACATTAGTATGTCCTACTACATAAACATTTTTACTTGATTTATGTTTCTTAATCATCAATAATAATTCATCAATATTATAATTTTTATTAGCACTTATAATTATAATATCTTGATAATCTAATCCTAAGTTATGAAAATAATTTATTAATTTTTCATCATTAACACTAAGTGGTAAAATATCTCTTTTAGTAAGAACTAGAATTAATCTATTTTTAATAAAATCTCTTATCATCTTAATATCTTTTTCAACATTTAATAAATCTACAACGTATAAGACCAAATCTTTAGTTTCATTAACTGTTTTTAATATATCAATATATTCATCATTTGATTTTGTAGTAATTTGATATTCTCCATAGTTTTTTAATTTAAAACATCTTGAACAAATATCATTAGATAAATCAGGAGTATACCCTTCAAAAAGCATATTTGAGTCCTGCAGTTTTATACCACATCCAATGCAGTATTTATCATTATTCATAGTATTCCCCTCTTTTTAATATTTTTTTCTTGGCTAACTTCTTAATTATTCTTCCTTCAAAAAATCTATTTATACCAGTTACTTTTAATTCCTTTTCTGAAAGTGGATCAACCAATATCGTAAGAACATTGTATTTGTTTCCTCCCTTTATATCAGTCATTAACTGATCTCCAATAATACACATTTCATCTTTTTCAAAATTATATTTTTTTTGAACTATTCTAAATGCTTTTCCTGATGGCTTTAAAGCAAATTTAATAAAATCTACTCCAAGTTCATTAGCTGCATTTGTCAATCTTTTATTACTAGTATTATTAGAAATAATAACTACTTTAAAATCTTTTTTTATTTTTGATATTAAATTACATATTTCCTTTTTTGGAATTATTTCATCAATTTCTAATAAAGTATTGTCTAAATCAAACATTAAACACTTAATATTTTTCTTTTTTAATTGTTTATAATCAATATCAAAAATACTTTTTTTGTAAATTTTAGGAATAAATTTATTCATAAAATCCCCCAATCAAAATCATTCTTTAATAATTTTTTCTAATCTTTTAGTTTTTTCTAATTCTTCTTCTTTAATAATTATTTCTTTCTTTTGTTTCTTGTTTTTAATAAATAGATAAATGAAAATTACAAGTAATACTATAAATATAATTATTCCTAAAAGCAAGAAAAAATTAAGTCTAGTGTCTTTTTTAAAAGTAATAGTATAGTAACTTTCTACCCCTTTTGTTCCATCTTTTGCACTTACTGTTATTGTTATTTTATCTCCTGCTTTTAATTTTGAAAAATCCGTTTTATCTAGAGTTACTTCTGCTTCATCTGTATTATTTACTATTGCTTTAATAACTAATGAATCATTATATTTTGATTTATATCTAATTTCATAATCATATACATCAGGTTTGAAATCAATTTCTTCATCAACACCAAAAATATCAAGACTCTTCAACTTTGTATCAATTTCATTATCAGAATTATTAACTGTAATTGTATAAACCTTTTCTTCGTTTTTTTCACTTAATACGGTTATTTTTATTGTATTAGTTCCAATAATTAATTTTTCTGGTTCTTTAGTTATCTTTACAGTTGCCTTTGGATCTTCAGGAGTTGCTATAATATCTATTTTATCTAATTTATGTGTTGTAATAGTATAATTAAGAGTTGTTTTTTTAAACTCAAATAATTTAGGATTTGAATTTACTATTAATTCTTTTAGATCATTGTTTGTTCCTCGTGTATCCTGTCTTACCACTACAATAGTATATTTTTTTTCTTCACCAGATGCTGAAACAACAATTATTTCAAACTTATTTTCTCCATAATCTAAAGAAGCATTACTTTTTGGTTCAAAGCCTTCTTTATATATAGCAGTTTTATCATTTAATTCTGCCTCAAAATTAGCTGTTGTAACAGTTGACTCAACTAATTCTTTATAGCTATATGTATTAGAAGAAAAATTATTAATATCTACACCATTTATTTTCAAACTTTTTAAACTATTATCTCTAGATTTAATATCTATATTAACTGAATTCTTTTCAAGAGTATTAATAGTTTCATCTTCTTTTGATTTTGAAGTTCCTTCTATAGATAATGTTGTACTAGTTTTTGCAACATCATCTTTTACTTTAAACTTTACAGTTATCACAGTTGAATTTCCAATAATTCCATTTTCTTGAGTAAAGTCAAAAGATACTGGACTTTCTTTAGAAAAAGTACCTATCTGCTTCCAATTATCTTTTAATTCATAGTTTAAAAGTTCTAAAGCACTTGATTCATATGTAAATGTTGCTTTAAAACCATCTACAGCTACATCTGAAGATAATACTATATCAACAGATAACTCATTTCCTTTACTAACAATTTGTGGAGCATTTATTTTAACACTATGTTCAGAAGCACTAACTGAAATTGGTAAAATAAAAAATAACGACATTAACAATAATATTACTTTTATTCTTTTCATAATTCTTTCTCCTTAGTTATTTGTTTTATGCCAACACTGTATACTTGAATTTAATACTTTAAATGTATAACCATGATCTAAACCATAATTAATTATATTTTCAAGTGCATTAGCTGTTGTTGTTTTTATGTCATGCATCAATACAACATTTCCATTAGATTTTGATAAACCACTAGTTACATAACTATATATTTCACTTGATGATTTACCTTCAGCATCTCTTGAATCAACATTCCAGTCAAAATACTTATATCCTTTTGATTCAACATCATTTACTAGTCTTGACATTATTCCAGTTGAGTAATGTCTACTTACTGTATTAGAAGATCCTCCAGGAAATCTAATTATTTTACTCTTTTGTCCTGTTATTCTTTCTACTCTATCACTTATTTTATTTAAATCATTCCAATATGCTGAATCACTTGCGTATACTTTAGAATAATCATGAGAACTTGTATGAAGTGCAACTAAATGTCCCTCATCATGCTCTCTTTTTATTTGAGAGTCACTTCCACCATTTGTATTTGTAACAAAGAAAGTTGCTTTAACATTATATTTTTTTAATATATCCAATATTTTTGTTGTTGTTGAATTATTTGGCCCATCATCAAATGTAAGGTATATTACACCAGCTTCTCCACAACTAAAATTAGATGAACGTTTTACTGAGGCTTGTTGAACTACAACTTTTCTTTCTTTTTCTGTTTTATTTCCTGCTTTATCAGTAACAGTATACTTAATAGTATAAGTTCCAAGTGTGTTTTTATCAACGCTTCCTTCTTTTTGAACACTTTCAGTTAAGTTTTCATCACAATTATCCATTGCAGTTACACCTGGATCATTAAATTCATTTCCTACAGTGACATAAGTTGTTTCATTTCCATTTAAAGTAATAACAGGAGCTGTTTTATCTTCTTTTACTACAGTTCTTTTTGCTGTTTCTATATTTCCACTACTATCTGATACTGTATATATTATTTCATTATCTATCTCTTCTTTTTTTACATTATCTGTTAAATCACCATCATAGTTATCATTTGCAGTAAAACCTTCTTCTTGATATGTAGTATTTGGACAAATTGAAGTTTGTAATTCACCTTTTAATTCTATTTCTGGTTTTTTTGTATCAACTATCTCAACAATTCTTTCTTTTGATACTATAAATCTATTTTTTCTAATCTTACACTTTATAATATACTTTCCTACTATATTTTCATTAACTTCACCATCATACCATATTTTATCTGTTATATCTTCCCCATGATATGATGCAGTACATCCAGGATCTTCAAAATGGTCACCATATTCAATTTTAATATTTTTTTCACCATTTAATTTGATTTTTGGAATAAAATATACTATCCCTACTAATAAGATTAACAAAAAGAATAGAATTATAATATAATTGATTATTAATCTTTTTCTTTTGGATTTTTTTAATTCCTTTTCTTCTTCAGTAACAACTCTTTCTTTTCTTTCTTTCTTTTTTAAAGCTTTAGATTCTTTTTTTGCTTTTTTATCTTGTTTTTTCTTTAATTTTCTTTCTTTTTTCTTAGAGTCTTTACTATCATCATCTGACGTTAATAGTTCTTCGATTGTTTCCTTATTTCTATCTTCAACTTCATCCATAACTCTAAACCTCTACTTTATCTTATTATACTTTGAAACAGTAAAAAAGTCCATAGAAATAGGACAATTAAAATATTATTCTTTATTATTCTTTATAAATTCTCTTAAAATCTTCATAAGTGCTCTTTTTTCAATTCTAGATACATAACTTCTAGATATTTTATACTCTTTTGCTATTTCTTTTTGTGTTTTTTCCTCTTCATTATTTAAACCATATCGTTTATTAATGATTTCCTTTTCTCTTTCAGAAAGTACGTTATAGTATTCTTTTAATAATTTGATATTATCTTTTTCAGATATTTCATTTATATAGTCAGGTGCAGGTACCTTTAAAATATCAAGTATTGTAATTTCATTTCCTTCCTTATCAAAACCAATCGATTCATTAATTGATATATTTTTACTACTCTTACTATTACTTCTAAAATACATAAGTATTTCATTTTCTATACATCTAGCACAATATGTTGTTATTTTAGTCCCATGGCTTCTATTAAATGTATCTATTCCTTTTATTAAACCAATAGTACCAATACTAATTAAATCATCTTGATCTACATTTTTATAATCAAATTTCTTAACAATATGTGCTACCAGTCTTAAATTGTGTTCGATTAGTTTATTTCTAGCATCAATACTTCCTTCTCTCATTAACTTTATCATCTGTTCTTCTTCATCACTTGACAAAGGATCTAAAAACACATTATTTGAATAACTTGTTGTAAAAATAAACAATTCTTTTATTTTTTTTAATAAATTAAAAAACATATAACTCCTCCATTAGAATTATATGTTTTTAATCACTATTTAATTTTTAAATAATATAAGAAATCCACTAACTATTGCAATTATAAGTAATAACACAACTATAATAAACAATAAATAATTAGTATCTTTTTTTGATGTTTTATCTTTTTCTATAATAGCATCAATTATTTCTTCGTCCTTTTGTATTTCAGCTCCACAACCTTTACAAAAAATATCATCTTTATCTATCTTTTCACCACAAAATTTACAAACCTTCTTACTCATCTTTAATCACCCAATGGTAATATATCATTTTTATATTTATTTTACAATTATTTTTAAAAAGTTTTACTATTTTATCACATTAAAAATCTTTCTATATATTCTCTTTCACTATATAATTGATTATTTATATTTATATAGTTTTTCCTATATTTATAAATATCTTCGATATTATTAATTATAATATTTTTTCCATTATAATTAATAAACATTCTTTCTATTAAGAACCTATTATAGTAATAACCAGTATTCTTATATTCTTCTATTATTTTAAAAATAATGAGTATAAAAGAAATTAGTAATATCAAAGAATTGGTTTTTATTAAAATATAAATTATTATAAACCACACTACAAAAGATACTTTTATAGCATATATCATACTTTTCTTATATGAAATAAAACAAGATAATATTATATTACATAATTTTCCTCCATCTAAAGGAACAATAGGAAGTAAATTAATCATTAATAATACATTACTAAAAAATAGTATACTACTATCTATATAAGATAAATAGTTTGCAATAATTATTTGAATTAAAGGTCCTGAAATGGTTACCAAAAATTCTTCAATAAATGGTTTATTTAATCTATCTTTAAATACAGTTACTCCACCTAATGGATATATGTATATCTTATCTACTTTCCAATTAAATAATAATCCAGTTAAATAATGACCTAATTCATGAACTATTATTATAGCCATATACAATAAAATTGATTTAATTCTACCAGAAAATAAGCTTATTAATATAAATACATAAGTTAAAAAATGAATTTTAAATATATTTGTTATAATCTTCGTTCTTTCCATCTTTTTGAAACAATAAGATCAATTCATTATTAATTGCTTCTCCTATATAATCTCCTTTACTTACATAATCATATATATTTATATTAATAGTAGATATATTAGAGTACCATATATCAAGTCCATTTTCATCTTCTATAATAATTGTCTTTCCAAGATCATCCTTTTCTCCAATAAAAATTACTATACCATTACTAAGTGATGGAATAACATAATTATCTCTTAATTTTAATTTAACACCATCATAATATTTTTCTTTATTATCATATATAATTGTTTCATTAAAAATTTGAACTTCATCAATTGTATTAATAGGAAATATATTTCCAAAATTTGATTCAAACCAATGGTTAATTTTAGAAAAAGAAAAAGTATTATTATATACCTTTTTATATAGCATTATTTTAAAATTATCATATTTTTTATTACATATTAAAATAATTAAAAATAATAAAACACATATAAACGTTTTAATCAAAAACCTATTAACTATAAAAAAAATATAATTCTTTTTCATATTAATATATACTATTTTATTCTTCTTTTTAGAACATTAAAATTATAATAAACAATAAATGAATATAGAATATTTATAGGTATTGATACAATTAATTTATTAATTAATAAAAAATAATTTGATAAGGATAAAAAGGAAAAGAATAAGAAATCATACAGTATAAGTAATAACAACATACGTAATAAATAATTATTTATTGTGTTATTACTATTAATAGAATAATTAATAAATATAATTAATAATGGTAAAAATATAATTCCATTGATTAAAGAAAATAACATATAAATAATAATTATAATTTTATAATTATACTTTATTGTAGTAAGACATATTAAGAATACTAATGAAAACATAGGAAAAAAAATAACATTATCAACATGATAATTAAAGATATTAAGTAAAAAAAGATCTAAAATAATTGATAATATACCTAAAATCATTATAGTTTCCTTTTTAGAATTGATACAAATCTTAAATTATTAATATCACTTGATAATTTTACTTTAGCAATAAAGCCAACATCATCTTTTTCTTTTGATATTTTTTCTATTTCTCCTATTAATATTCCATTAGGAAACTTATTCATTAATCCACTTGTTATAACCTTATCTCCAATACCAATATTTTCATTTTCATTTATTCCTTTAATAAATAAACTATAGTTATCAATAATTAATACTTTTTCAATATTATTAATAGTTACTAAAAGTGGTGAATTAAATCCACTTATTAATTTAATAATAGAAGTATTTTTTGAAGTTGATAATACTTTACCAATTAATCCATTATTATTAATTACAATTAATCCATTTTCTATTCCATCATCATATCCTTTATCAATAGTTAATTCTTCTAACCAATAATTAACATTTCTTTCTACAATAGAAGCATTAACAATTGTAAAATCAGTTAAAGAAGTATTAATATTTAATAAACTTTTAAGTTCTTCATTTTCTTTTTTTATCTCTTCATTTAATAAATAATGTAATTCTTTACTATAATCCTTTTTTAATGGAATAAATATCATATCTCTTAAAATACCACCTAGTCTTAAGTCACTATTAATTTCATAATATGAGAATAATAATAATAAAATTATAATTATTATAATAAATCTATTATTATTCTTTTTCTTCTTTTTTTTCATAGAAAAGTCACCTATTATTAATCTTCCCATTATTATTAAAACTATAATAATTATTATTTGAAACAATAATATGATCAATAATAGGTATTTTTTGAATATTTCCAATGCTAACTAGTGCATTAGTAAAGTCTATGTCTTCTCTTGATGGGGTAACATCACCTGATGGATGATTGTGAAGACATATTATACTTGTAGCAGAATAATAATATGCATATTTAAATATTTCTCTTGGATGAGTAAGACTTTTATTAACCGTTCCTACAAATAATAATTCTTTACCTACTAGTTGTAGTTTATTATTAAAATACAAACAAAAAAATAATTCCTGATTTTTATCTTGAAACAAATATTTTGTATATTCATATATAGATTGAGGATTATTTAGTCTTATTTTGTTTTCATCACTTGATAAATATATTCTCCTACAAAGCTCAATCATTGCAACAATAACCATTGATTTAGATAATCCCATTCCATTTATTTTTATTAATTTATTAATTGTTGCATATTTTAAATCATTAATTGTATTAAAAGAATTTAATATATCTAAAGATAATTCCTTAACAGATTTATTCTTTGTTCCACATCTTAATATAATTGATAATAATTCCTCATTGGATAAGTTACTTACTCCATATTTAAGTAATCTTTCCCTTGGTCTATCTTCTTTTGATATTTCTCTTATTAACATTTAATCACCAATTATATTATTACTCATAACTTATTTTTTTTCTAAAACTAATTCTTCATATCTTGAAATAATAACATCATTAATAGATAATAAATTATCTTTATTATCTACTTCAGATAATAATAAATCAAATTGCTCTAGATCACTTATAAACTCAACATTATCAATTATTGTTGGTTTAATAATAGATGAAACATTTTCTTTTTCATATAATTGTTTTATTTTTGATGCATTTGATAATTTAGTAGTGATTCCAGCGTAAACATTGTATACTCCATCTTCTAAGATTACTAAGTAATCGTCAGTATTTACTTCAGAATCATTATTAAAACTTCCAATTTGTATTAAATAAGCATTGTATTTGGAATCATCTAAGCTTCTTTTATAATTACTAAATAATACTTCTCCAAGAATAAATCCAAACACTATTGCAATAAATAAATATATTATTTTTTTCTTTTTCATATTATCACCATATATAAAATAACATTTGATATTTAAAAAAAATGTCAAAAAAAAGAGTTTAACTCTTTTTTATAATTATGCATCTACAAAATATGAGAAGTTTACTTGGGCACTTTCCCCACTAGCATATCATACTTTAACTTATCCAATCATATTTACATCTTATATTTCTTGTTTTAATAGTCTAAATCTAAATATATAAGTGTCATTACCATATTTAAAGAAGTTATAATTTAGTCCTCCTGTTTCACCACCTTTTTCACAAGCATCTTCTTCATAAATATTAGGAAAGTATGTTTTTCCTTTATCAAAAGCGAACATTATATATGTTGTTTTTTCTTCTTCAATTATTTTATTCATTGTAATAACTAAAACATATAAAGCATTTGTAGGAAATTATTTAGAGATTTTCATAACATTTCCATTATATGCCGTTGCATAATAACTTCTAAATAGAATATTATTACCATCAATTAATATTACTTTTTCCATAAATAATCATCATTTATATTATACAAAATCAAAAGAAGTAATAAAGATTTACTTTATTTTTTAAAAGTAAATAAAACAAAATAATGTTCTAAACATTAATTTTAATAAATCATTAAAAAAGAAAGATTAAATCTTTCTTTATTTATTTATAGTTTTGAAACACTATAAGAGAAATTAACACTACCTGTTCCTCCGCCAGAATATCCAACAGTA
>CADBDE010000023.1 GCA_902793375.1 uncultured Erysipelotrichaceae bacterium
ATTTACAATGTTTCTTGCTCCTCCAATTATTTCTTTTGCTGTATCTACATAAGCATTCTTTCTTGAATCACTTATATATCTTGTTACACTTGGTATTGCTATTATCATTAATATTCCTAGAATTATTATTACTGCTAATAACTCTATTAAAGTAAATCCATTTTTCTTTTTCATTTTTTACACATTCCTTCCTATTTTATAATTTTATTGTAAAATGTACCCCCCAACCTGTCAATTTAATTATAAAAAATATATATTATTCGTTTGTAAAAACATGTAAATTCTTTAGATTTTTTATTAAATAGTGAAATATATAAAAAAGAATTATATTACTAGATAAAATTATTTAGTTAATTTTACACCATTATAGTAATGAAATAATATTTGTTTATAATTACTTCCATTTTTAGCCATTCCATTAGCTCCATATTGGCTCATTCCAACACCATGTCCATATCCATGAGTTGTAATAAAAAGAGAATTTTCTTTTTTTTCTATATCGAAATCAGCACTTCGAAGTCCTAATAGATTTCTAAAATCGACGCCAGTATAAACATTTTCTCCAATTTGAATAAAAGATACTCTATTTCCTTCAGTTGAACCATTTAACTTAATTATTGTATCACTGTTAAATTCTAATTTTATTTTATTTGATAAGTCAGTATATGATACTTCCACTGTTTTCTCATAACTAGGATTAAGATTATCATAAGGACTATCTACACTTACTAAATATGGAATAGAATAACCCCACACATTTTTTGCATCTTCAGTTCTTCCATTACTTGTTGAGTGATATACTGCATCAATAAATTTTCCGTTATAAGTTAAGTATTCTCCTTTTGTACTATCAACTGCACTCTTTATCTTTTTATAATATGTATCAAAACTACCTTGCCACATAGATCTTAATTCCTCATTATTTTTATACTGTTGAGTAGAAGAATTATCAGTAAGTATTTTTCCTTTTGATATTGCATTTAATGCATATGTTCTTGCAACAACTGCTTGAGCTTTTAATGCTTCAATATGAAAAGATGCTGGCATTTCACTTCCAACAACTCCAATTAAATACTCTTCAAGTTCAAGTTTAATTGTTCCGTTACTTCTTTTAACATTAACATATGTTTTATTATCTATTTCAGTCTCTTTAGGTATTTCTTCAACTATTACTTGTTTAACACTTTCTTCTTTTGCCGGTTCTTCAAAAACTTTAGTATTTTCTTTTTTATCATTAGAAATGTTGTTAACATTTTTTTCTTTTTCTACTACTTTTTTTGAAGTATCATTTTTTCCTTTAATGTCAGTTACTATTTCCTCTTGTTTAGGTTGTTCTTCAATTACTTCAATTACTACATCTTCTTTTAAAGGAGTTTCTTTTAATTCTTCTTTTAATATTATTTCTTTAGTTTCTAATTGTTTATTATTTGAATTATTATGTATACTATTTAAATTAATTGTTCCTAAAAAGATTCCTCCACAAATTAAAGATACTATGGTTCCTTTATACATAATATTATTTTTTTTAATATATTCTTTTACCATTTTAGTTAGATTTTTTTTCTTTTTTTTCTTTTTATCCAAATCAAAACTTGCAAATTCATAGTCAAAATTTAAATATATAAATAATTGATCTTCTCCATTTACTTTTTCTATTTTATAAGTATCAATCAAAAAAATCACCAGTAGTATTTTTTACATTTTAGAAAAAGATATACAAAAAAAAGACTTTATTTTAAAAAGTCTTCATTTACTTCTTCATCAATTTCGTCAATTATTGGATCTTCAGATTCATCAAGTTTTTCAACTCCGATTTTTATCTTTGTATCTCCAACAAGCTCTGCAGCAATAGTTTTTTCAATTGTATACTCTATTTTTCCATCGATTAATTCTGCTTTAGTAACTGTTGGTTGTTTAACTGCTCTTACTATTATTTCATCTTGGCCATCGAAGTCATCTAGTTTTCTAATAGGAATTTCCTCTTCATATTTGACTGTGTCTTTAATAACATCTGTATTTGAGTTATCATCTTTAGAATACCAAATATTAGTATCAAATGATCCTTTTACCTTTACTGAGTCATTATCTTTAACTCCTTCAAAAGTATGATTTATTACCCAACAACCTAAAATAGTAGATGGATTAGAGTTTAACTCCACTGAATGATTATCTATAGTAGTCTTTTTACCTTTTCCTACAACAGCCTTAGTAACTATTTCTTTAAAGTTAGACATATTACCCTCCTCTATCATAGTTTATGCAAGACAAGGAATTAAAGTTATAAAAAAATAGAATTTAGTTATTAATACTATCTTCTATTATTTTTTTTATATTTTGAAAATCGTTATTTAAGTCTTCTTGTAAGTAAGAATACTCTAAATAAATTGGATAACTATTAAGTTCTTCTTTTAATAGTTTAAGTTTTTTTTCTTCTTCATTTGTATCTAACTTATTATATTCTTTTTTTACAATACATTGTTCTAGTTTTTTTATTTCTTTCATTAAAGACATAATACTTTTATTGCTAGACATTATTTCTTTTAATTCAGCATATCTTTTATAGTTATAATTATTTTTAATTAATTCAATTAATTCATCTAACTTTTTTAAAACTTCTTCTTTATTTTTGTTTTCCATCTAAACTCCAAGTCTTAGCATCAACTACTTCTACTTTAACAATTTCTCCAATTGATTTTTCATCTCCATAGAAATTAATTAATTTATTAGTATCAGTATATCCACAAAGCATTCCTTCTTTTTCACTTTTAGAATCTACTAAAACATCTACTACTTTTCCAATCATTTTTTGATTACTTTCTAAAAAATACTTATTAACTAATTCATTTAATTTATATAATCTTTCTTCTTTTTCTTTTAAAGTAGTTTCATCTTTAAGTTTTAAAGCTGCAGTTCCTTCCCTAGGTGAGAATATAAAAGTATAAGCATTATCAAACTTACAATATTCACAAAGTTTTAAAGTTTCTTCAAAATCTGTTTCTGTTTCACTAGGAAATCCTACTATGATATCTGTTGATATCGTTACATTTGGAATTGTTCTTAATTGATCAAATAATTCTAAATACTCTTCTTTAGTATATTTTCTTCCCATAAGCTTTAATACTTTATTTGATCCAGATTGAACAGGCAAATGAATACTTGGCATAATATTATTATACTTTTTTATTACTTCTATCATATCTATTGTAAAATCCCATGGATGACTAGTCATAAATCTTACTCTTGGAATACCAGTTTTAGCAACATCTTCAAGCAAATTTGCCATAGTATAGTTTGTATTTAAATCTTTTCCATAAGCATTAACATTTTGTCCAAGTAAAGTAACTTCTTTGTATCCTTCTTTAACAAGTTTATTAACTTCTTTAATAATATCATCTTTATCTCTACTTCTTTGTTTTCCCCTTGTCATAGGTACAATACAATATGTACAAAACTTATCACAACCATACATTATATTTACAAATGCTTTATATCTATTTGCTCTTTTAGAAGGTAATCCTTCAACAATATTTCCCTCTTTACTAAATACTTCAATTACTTGTTTTTTAGTCTTTATTGCTTTATCTAATATATATGGTAAATGATGAATATTATGAGTTCCAAAAACAAAGTTAACATATTTATATTTTTTCATTATGTCATTAACGACTTTTTCTTCTTGAGCCATACAACCACAAAGACCAATAATCATGTTTTTATTAGATTCTTCTTTAACATGTTTTAGTCTTCCAAGCATTCCAAATGCTTTATTATGAGCATTTTCTCTGATACTACAAGTATTTAATATTACTACATCAGCTTTAAATATATCAACTTCTTCCACAAATCCAAGTTGTTCAAGCATCGCTTTAATATTTTCAGTATCATGCTCATTCATTTGACATCCATATGTTTTTACATGATATGTTTTATTAAGTCCAATATTAATTAAATTATCATTTATTTCATAATATTCTTTTTCTACAATTTCAGTATTTCTTTTTCTAGCTTCTTTATAATTAGGTAGTTCCATAACATCACTTCCATTTGTTAATTCTATCATATAATAGAAAAAAAAAGAAGAAGTATTTAAGCAAGTAATACTTCATTCAAATATGAATCTATACTTTTCGTTTTATTGTTTTTAACTTCTTCTTTAATTAAATCAAAGTTATCTTTTAGATAATCTATTATATTCTTTACTTTTGGAGTTAATTCTCTTAATGATAAACTTCCAACAATTAACTCTAAATTACATAGTTTAGTATATTTACCATAAGCACTATTTTTTATATATGCATCATAATATTTTTTAAATGATGCAACTCCTACTTCATTAAATCTTGAATCCCATAATATTTTTGAAGTAATAAATGTAGATTCATTTTTTATAGAAATATCAAGAATAGTCTCACCATTATTATTCATAATATTTGGATTAAAATTCTTATTTTTTCTTAATGCATTATAAACATCTACTATTTTAATATTATTTAATGATAGTAAAATATGCGCTAAAGTATTTCCTTCATTATTTTGATGATTAATATTAATATTCTTATTTTTTAAATGTTTTAATACTATATCAAATTGACCTTTTTTTATTAATTTCATTAAAATAGTATTTCCTTCGTTATCAACAACATTAATATTAAAATTTTTGTTAGATATAATTCTATCTAACAATTCCATATGCTCTTCTTTAAGTAACTCAAAGATGAGGGTTGGATCATTATCACAGTCATTTATAGTTTTTTCTTCATCGTAAAACATATTTTGCACCTCTTTTACACGTGACAGTTTAATATTCTAACAAATTAAAAATTAAATGTCAAATTACTCATATAAATAATGTTACAAAATATATAATTATATACAAAAAAAGATAAACTTTAAGTTTATCTTAAACAAATCTTTTCTGCTTTTTTTCCAATTGCATTTGCATTACATAAACAATCAGCACTTCCTGAAGCATATTCTATTGTAGTTGTCTTAACAACAAAGTCTTTTTCTATCTTTATATCATATATTGCATAAAAATTATTTTCATCATAATAGAATGAATATCCATTACAATTGTAGAATGTCATATTTTTTAATTTATCATTAAAATAATCTCTTACATATTCTGATTTTCTTAATGTTTTTAACACTAATTTATTTCCATCATCAGAACTAAAAAACATTAAAAGTGGAATATCTATATTAATTTTACTAGTTTTATAGTTGTTTCTAAAGAATGTTCTATTACACAACAATAACAACATAATAATTGAGAAAGCTACAATAACTATTAATTCTAATTTCCCAACCATTTTTTTGTTTCTTTTTTCTCTAATTTTTTCTACATTTTCTAAAAAAGGAGTGTTTGAACTTACTTCTTCCTTAAGTTTAGAAACTACTTCTGGCATATTCTTTTTTACAGTTTTTTTAACTACCTTTTTCTTTGTTTCTTTCTCAACTTGTTTAGTTATTTTTTTCTTAATCTTTTTATTTTCTTTATTTTCTGATTTCTTTTTCATTTCAGTTTTCTTATTATCCATACTATACCACCTATTATAATTATATATAATAATTGTTATGAATTCAAGATAATAATAAAAAATATCCTAAAACCAATGATTTTAGGATATTCTTTTCTTATATGGCGGAGTCAGAGGGATTTGAACCCTCGCACCAGTTGCCCGGTCTACACCCTTAGCAGGGGCGCCTCTTCAGCCTCTTGAGTATGACTCCAGCTTAAGTTATTTTAACAATATTTAAATAAAAATGGTGGGGCGTTAGGGATTCGAACCCTAGACCCACTGATTAAGAGTCAGTTGCTCTACCAACTGAGCTAACGCCCCAAAACAATAAACATTGCTATTTAGTTATACCACATTTATTAAAAAAAATAAAGAACATTTTTCAATTAAATATAAAATATCCAATAATAATTGTACCAAATATTATTCTATACCACATAAATATCCCATAATCTTTAAAACTTAAATATCTAAGTAAATACTTAATACACAATAATCCAGTAGTAAAAGATATTAAAATACCAAGAAGAAAAATACCCATATAAGAATATAAAAAATAATAATTAATTTTTAATATTTTGTACATAGTTGCACCAAGAACAATTGGTATTGATAAATAAAAAGAAAATTTAGCAGAATCTTTTCTATTTACTTTTAATAGTCTTGCAGTTGTTATAGTTGTTCCGCTCCTTGATAATCCAGGAATAAGTGCTAAAACTTGGCTAATACCAATAATTAATGCATCTTTAAAACTAATTTGTTCTATGTTTTTTTCTTGTTTCATGTGTTTATCAATAACATATATAATAATACCCATAATAATAAGTGAAATAGATATTAATATTATTTGCTTTCTAAAATAGTGTTCTATCATATCATCAAATAAAAAGCCGAAAATTGCTCCTGGAATAGTAGCAAATAGAATCATCCAAAATAATTTTCCTTTAGTGGTTTTTAATCCATATTTAGAATTTTTAACAATTATTTTTAAATCATTAAAAAAATAAACAATTATTGATAATACTGTTCCAAGATGAAGTGCAATATCAAAAGTCATTTTAATATTATCATTTAATAAATTATTTCCTATTAAAAATAAATCTCTAAATATTATTAAATGTGCTGAAGAAGATATTGGTAAAAACTCAGATATTCCCTGTATAAAAGCTAAAATGATTATTGAAATCATTATATTCACCTCTATACTTTATATATTAATAATAAAAAAATTATTACTATTTACGTAATAATTTTTTTTCTTTATTATAATTTTTTAAATTTTCTTTTCCTATTTTTTTAATATTTTTTAATGTAAATTTTGCAACTTTTTTGTAATCTTTATATTTATTAATTTTTTCCTTATCATCTAATGAATCATAATCAAATAATATCATACTAGCTTCTATAACATCAATTGCATCTTCAATAAACTCTTTATCATCTATTAAATCTTTATCTTTTCTTAACATATAATTAACAAAGTACAAATAATTAACGTCTTTACATTCTTTCATTAAAGGATGATCATAAATATATTTATTAATTGCTCTTTTTACTGACATTTGATCATAACTAAATCTTGTTAAATCTATAAATGATTTAAAATCTTTTATATCATATTTTCCTTTATCAGAATAATTAAGAGCAGCATTATAAATGCCAGTTACTATTTTATCGTATTTAGGTGTTGTTCTACATTTATCAGCACCTAAATCATTTATGAATAATGTTTGAGATTGACCTAAATCATCTACTTTACCTCTTAAATCATAATTTTTTAAATTATATTTAATAATTTGATCTATTTCATTAAATGTCATTTCATTGTTTTCTTTAGGATACATTATTTTTCCATAATTTAATAAATCTAATATCTTTTCATAATTTTCAGATACTCTTAATTGATAATGAATTTTTTTAAAAAATAATTGCCCATATTCATTAAAAAAATCATCACATTTTTCTTCACTTGATAAATATTCTTCTGCTAACTCTTCTAAAGATTTAGTATTAATATCATTTATTAGTTTTAGTTCTTCTATTGTTTCTTTTAACTCCACTTTTTTTCCCTCCTAATTTTTCAAATATATCTAAATATGTATCTACTAATACAAATTCAATATCATCTTTAATATTTTGTGGTATTTCTTTTAAATCTTTTTCATTTTCTCTTGGAATAAATACTTTATTAACAAATGCACGATGGGCTCCAATTATTTTTTCTTTTAATCCACCAATTGGAAGTACTCTTCCAGTTAATGTTATTTCTCCAGTCATACTTATTCTTGATGATACTTTCATATTTGTAAATAAACTTATTAGTACAGTTGTTAATGCTACTCCTGCTGAAGGTCCTTCTTTTTGAATTGCTCCTTCTGGTACATGTATATGTATTGTATTATTCTCTAATTTCTTTAAATCTACTCCAAATATATCACTATTTGATTTAATATAATCTAGAGCTATTTTAGCAGATTCTTGCATTACTTCACCTAAGGAACCAGTAAGAATTAAACCTTCTTTTCCTTTAAACATAGTTGCTTCTATTGGTAAAATATCTCCACCAAAAGCAGTATATGCAAGTCCATTAACTATACCTATTCTATCTTCTTCTTGATTTTCATTATATAAGAATTTTTTAATCCCTAAATACTCTTCTAAATCTTCTGGATTTATTATATATTTTTTCTTCTTTTTATCAACTATTATCTTTTTAACTATTTTTCTTAGAATAGTAGCGATTAATCTGTCAAGTTCACGAACTCCTGACTCTTTAGTATAATTTCTAATTAATGTTAGTATTGTCTCATCAGTAAATTCTACTTCTTTTTCACCAAGGCCATGTTCCTTCTTTTGATCTTTAATCAAATGTCTTTTTGCAATATCCAACTTCTCATACTCAGTATAAGATGATAATTCAATTATTTCTAATCTATCTCTTAATTCATCAGGTATTTGTGATAAATAATTAGCTGTAGCAATAAACATTACTTGTGATAGGTCAAACTCTTCTTCTATATAATGATCTACAAAGAATTTATTTTGTTCTTTATCAAGTACTTCTAATAAACTTGATGCAGGATCACCTTTAATATCCTTTGTCATTTTATCTATTTCATCAATAATAAATACTGGATTTTTAGTTCCGACTTTTTTCATTCCTTGAATTATAAGCCCTGGAGCAGCTCCAACATATGCTCTTCTATGTCCGATAATTTCTGATTCATCATTAATTCCACCAACTGATATTTTAGTAAACTTTCGATTTAAACTTTTTGCAACATTTTTAGCAAAAGTAGTTTTTCCAACACCAGGAGGTCCTACTAAACAAATAATTGGACTTCTTGAATTATCAGTATTTTGTTTAACAGCTAAATACTCTATTACTCTATCTTTAACATTATCAAGTCCATAATGAGCGCTATCTAGTATTTCTCTTACTTTCTTTAAATCTTTTCTATCTTCTGTTGTTTTTGTCCATGGAAGATTAATTAACCAATCTATATAATTCCTAATCATTCCAGTTTCAGGAGAAATAGAATTAGACATTTCATATCTATTAAGTTCTAAATATAACTTATCTTTAACTTTTTTTGGACAATCAAGTTCATTTATTTTATCTCTTAGAATATCTGTTTCACTTTGATTTTCCTCTCCAAGTTCTTTCTTTATAGTTTTTAATTTTTCACGTAATACAAATTCTTTTTGAGTTTTTTCTAAGTTAGAAGCAACACTATCTTCAATGTATTCCTCAAGTCTAATTATTTCTATATCACTTTTTATATCATCTAAGATCATCTTAACACGAGATGTTGATGACGTCTCATTCAAATACTCAAGTTTTCTTTCATAATTAATTGGTAAATACAATACAACTATATCTGTTAATTTATCAATATCGTTAATACCTGATGTTTGTGAAATAATTGTATTAGACATATATGGCACTTCTTTAACATAAACATCAATATGTTTATTTAAAGCTCTTACGTATGCAAGTTCCTCTTTAGGAGATATATCTTCTCTTGGTAAAGTACTAAATAAAGCTTCATATATTCCTTCATCTTTTGAATATGCATATATTCTTGCTCTTGATTCACCTAAAATAATAATTCTAGTCTTACCATTAGGCATTTCAAGTTTCATTTTTATTTTTCCAACAACACCAAAATTTGGAAGTTCATCTATCTCAGGACTTTCTTCCAAAGTGTCTTTAGGATTTACAATTAAAAGTTTATTATCATAACAAGACTCAGCCAATGAAATTAATTTCTTGTCTTTTTCGTTATCAAATTCGATTCTTATTTCATTAAAAGGAAACAAGACCATATTTTTTAAAAGTAAGACAGGTAAATTACTCTTCATATTGGTTTCGCCTCCTTGAAAAATATGCTTTTTATTATAACTATCGAAAAATAAAAATGCAATAAAAAAGACACTTTTTTACAGTATCTTTTTTTTATTATTTTTTTGAGCCTTTTATTTCAAAGAATTAGGCTTTACATTATTTAAACAATTATTTTTTTAGTTTACATTTTTAGACTATTTATAGAATCTAATAACATTTATATTTTGTAAAATATTAACCTATTATATATTTTACTATTATATAAATTGTTATTAAAATTATGATTTTCTTTGTCAACTTTATTATATTACTCTTCTTTCAATATAATATCGTCTTGAGGGCCTAGACTAACGCCATAGGTCGACAAGATTTTTTTCTCTTTTATGTCATATCTTTGGTCGTATTTTTTTATCTGTTTTTTTATTCTTTTTAGTTCGAGATGTTAGATGTTAGAACTGTAATGACCGGACGAGCACCATGGCCCGTCGAAGTGTAAGCGAAATGGTTGCCCACGGCGCGGCGGTTACCAACCACGTCCCATACGGCATTAGTAAAGGAAGAGCGCGGAGTCTCTAGCCAGTATCCGGATGCTCCTGATGATCCTTCATATTGTCCTAAGTTCTCCATCAACCATGTACATCCATTTAATTCTCCAGTGGTTGAACTTCCTACTGTTATTCCACATGCTGAATTTACTTCTTGCGCTGTTAAAAATCTTGCTGCTTTATCTGTATATGTAAATGATTCTATCGTTCCTCCACTTGTACTTCCATTTCCATTTTCTGCGACTATTTGCCTTGTTCCTGGTGCTATTATTCCACCATTACTCCACTGTGTTGTACTTGGTAGTTGAGCAAATGCTGTTCTTGGTCCATGATAATTTTGATTACTTGAGTCATATGCATAATTGTTTTGTGTTGCTGTTGTTCCTCCTGTTACATTTGTATAGTATATTAATACTGCATTATCTCCGCTACTTGTTACATAGTAGAATCTTTCTGTTGCTGCGTTGTATGTTCCATCTCCATTTACATCACAGTCAAAAGCATCTCCTGGTGTTAGTGTTTCTCCTGTTCCTAAGTTTCCATATGTGATTGTTGCTCCATTTGCATATTTGTTATTTCCTCTACATCCATTTGAATCTGTTCTATTACATGTTGCTGTATGTAATGTAGTTGCTCTTTTACACACTGGTGGTATTCCCCATTTTGCATATACTGTTGTGTGCCCATTTACGATTGATGAGCTTGTAACCTCTGTACCTCCTCCATTAGGTTGTGTAAACCATCCTAAGAATGATACTCCACCTTCTTTTGTCGGTGTGCAAAGCGTTCCCCAAGTTTTCTTGTATTCTCCAACTTGCTCAGTACATCCTGTTCCTTCTTGATTATTGTAAGTTAGCGTGAAACTTGTCTCTCCTGTTGTACTTGCATATTTCACTGGTATTTCTCCTGCTTGTTTTTGACAACTAGAATTAATATATGTTGTACTTGTTGTATCACCAAGTGCAATGTTTGTTGCTATTTCGCTTGCTCCAATATCTGATACTATATCATCTTCATCTAGTTCATCAGCTTTTGTAATTATTTTAACTCCTTGTCCTGCTTCATCTACACTTGTCCAGTAATAAGTGTATCCTTTTCCATCATATGTTACTACTACATATGCATTTACAAAATCTCCATATGGACTTTTTGATGCGTTTTCCGTTTTTACACATCCATAATCAATGTAGTATGTTGTAGATGTATCATACATTTCAACTTTTCCTTCATTTACAAATGTTCTAGCACCACTTACAAGTTCTTTTGCTGTGTTTACATAAGCTGATTTTCTTGAATCACTTATATACTTTGTTACACTAGGTATTGCTATAATCATTAAGATTCCTAAAATTATGATAACTGCTAATAATTCGATTAAAGTAAATCCATTTTTTCTTTTCATTCTTTTCCCTACCTTTATCTTTTAAATAAAGTTTTATTTAGTTATTTTTTTACTCTTGTCTATGATAGTAGTATATCATATTTTGTAATTATTAAATGATTAAGTAATATTTTCTTTACACTTTTATACATATTTCTATTTGATTACTAAAAATTAAAATTTTACTTTTAATTAATCAACTTTTTATACAATAAAAGACCGCTTAATTATCAGTCTTTAGTTTTAATATTATTTAATTCTTCTAATGTTATTCCTGTAACTTTAGAAATAATTTTATCATCTATGTTTTCTTTTATCATATTTCTTATTATCTCTAACTGTTTTTGCTCAATACCTTCTTGTATTCCTTCTTGTATTCCTTCTTTTTTGCCTTCCCTTATGCCTTCTTCTCTTGCTTCTTCTGTTTTTCTTTTTATATCATTTTGTCTTATTCGCTCTTCATCATATGCTCTATTATATAATCCTAGTACTTCACTATCTCTACTTGCATCCTTCGCGTCTTTCCTATATTCTCCCATTATTTTATCCTCCCTTGTAAACTCTTCGATTCTTTCACTATCTTCTTCGTTAAACACTAATAGTAGTTTCTCAAGCTCGCTTAGTTCACTTTCATTATAATATTTTTCTCTTACTAATGGAAGAAAAATATGTACAAACGTTAATTTATCTGTTAGTACATTACCTCTATTATTTTTTAATTTATATTTATCTACTACTTCTTTGTTTCCTTCAAAATTAAAATTATTTATATTTATTTGATATACATAGTTATAATTATATTCTCTTCCTATTCTACTACTTGATTCATATAACTTCCCTGCATACCCTATATTTCTTTCTAATCTTGATATATCTTGATTATTATTTAATTCGATATTATATATTTTCTCATCAAACTTTACTACTAAGTCTACAGTCATTCCTTTTTCATAATAATTATCTTTATCTAATTTTGTATTCATAAATTCTATATTATTTAATATTTTCTCATATTCTTCATTTATAATTAGTGATAATAAGTAAGAGGCATATTTCTTTCTTTTACTATTATTAAGCATTGTATAAAACATAATATCTGATACAAGTGGAATCATTTCTCCTTTTTCTATTCTTTTTAAGACATAAGAGTATTTAGTATTAATTTTTGTTGAAAATAATGACATATTTTCCCCCTTCCGAAAAGAGAATAACATAAGTTATTTTCTATTACAAATCAAGGATTTAATAAAAATAACAAATAAATATTTAGAAAGAAATAGATTCTATAAAGAATTTATTTTTTTCTTTTTAGAATCTATTTTAATTTTTTAAATTATAAGTTTTTTATTATTTTTAAATCTAATAACATTTATATTTTGTAAAATATAGAACTATTATATATTTTACTTTTATATAAATTGTTATTAAAAATTATTCAAGATTTAATATATAAGGATTTCCAGATGTGCCATCGCCAGAGGCTACCCTCACAGATGATTTTAGAAAGACTGCAGGAATACCATATCGAGTCTTATCAACTCGAATTGCACTCACAAATCCACCATTTGAAAACAAACCAATTGATTGATTAGCATTATTACTATCAGCAGATAGAGCAAAAGAAATATTGCCTGGTTTTAGCCAATCATTTTCTTCTGTTCCACAAACTGATGAGTAATTATATCCTGAAGTTGTTAAGCATGTATCTCCTCCACCTGAAGCGTATAAAAATTCGTAACTTGCCATTAATCCAACTTTACCAGTCCATGGTGTTGTATGTGTTGTACTTCCTACAACTGTTCCAGAGGTTGTTGCTTGAGTGTATGCATCTTTTGCTATTGCGTTATATGCTGCTGGTCCTACATCCCATGATCCATTTTCGTCAATCATCCCCTTTGCTGTATCACTTAATGTGTTATAGTATGTTGTGTTTAGTGATTCTTTCAAACTTGAATTTGCCCATCCTGGATTTGGTGTTGTTGTGTTCCAAGCAATTGAAGTAAATCCTGTTGGTGCTGTTGGTTGTCCATTTGAACCTACTCTTATTATCTTCATTTGTCCATTGTATATTCCAATGATTCTCCAGTCTTCACATGTACTTGTATCACTTGAATCTGTACAATTAAATTTTACATAGTTTGCTGGAGGATTTGTTGTTCCTCCTTTGAAGATATAGATATCTGTATCTGGTATTTGATTTAATTGATTTGCTGCTAATGCTGTTTCTAATATCTGTTCTGCTGCTGTAGAATCTTTTACAAATTCATTACAATTATCTTTGTCTATAACTTTAATTGTATTTTTTTCTTCTTGTGGCTTATCTTCCTTAATATAATCAAATGATATATCACTTACTATATCATCTTCATCAAGATTTTCTATTGCTATTGGATCAGGTACTCCTTGTCCAGTCTCATCACGACTTACCCAATAATAGTTGTATCCCTTTCCATTGTATGTTACAAGAACGTAGGCTTTATCAAATTCTCCATATGGACTTTTCTGAGCATTTTCAGTTTTAATACAACTTGCTGGAATATAGTAAGTTGTATTTGTATCAAACATTTCTAGCTTGCCTTCATTTACTAAATTTCTTGCGCCACTAATTATTTCTTTTGCTGTGTTTACATAAGCATTCTTTCTTGAATCATTAATGTATTTAGTTACACTTGGTATTGCTATAATCATTAATATTCCAAGTATTATTATTACTGCTAATAACTCAATCAATGTAAATCCGTTTTTCTTTTTCATTTCTCTATCTCCTACTCTACTATAATATTATCATAATTTTAGAGACAAATAAATAAATAAATAGTATTTTTTTTCACATTCTTTTTTCATAATCATCTCTATCATATTCTTTTTCATCATAATTTCTAACTTTCTCTTTGTAATAAATAGGGACGTGGGCATAATCAAAATTTCGTAATTATTAAATAATCTTCATATTTAAGCTTGTTTATATAATAGTTCTCAATCATTAGAATTACCCCCTTTCAAATATTAAAAATTTCATATCATTTTTCATAAATCTTATACCTCCTTAATTATGATATAAAAAAAAGTATATCAAAAAAAGAGAGTTCAAAAAACTCTCTAAAGATTATAGTTATAGAAATTCTCATTTTTCGCAATGTGCTACTAGACTACCTTTTCATCTATAATATAGCTTCTCATTGTAAATACGAATTACACAATCCTAAGTTTTATGAAAAGTTGGGCGAACGCCGAAGTTGTTGTCGTTGTTATAGTTGTTGTTCACGTTGCGGTTGTTACCAAACACGCTCCATACATTGTTAGTATTGGAAGAGCGCGGAGGTACAACAGACAGAAAGACTAAAGTCCTCATAATAGTAATACCCTATACTATAAATCACTCAATAGTACCATTTTTAAAATCTTTATCGGTCGACTTTTCTTTCTTTCTCTTATTATTCTTTAATTTCTCTTTTTCTATCTAGTTTGAGATATTAGACGTTAGAACTGTAATGGCCGGACGCACCCCAGAGCTGCTCGAAGTGCTGGCGTAGTAGTTGCTCACGAGGCGGTTGAGACCATTCACGCGCCAAACGTGGCTAGTGTTATCAGAGCGCGGAGTCTCTAACCAGTATCCATATGCTCCTGATGATCCTTCATATTGTCCTAAGTTCTCCATCAACCATGTACAATTATTTAGGTATCCTTCTGTAGTCATTCCACTACTTCCGCATGCTGATGCCACTTCTTGATATGTTAAGAATCTTGCTGCTTTATCTGTATATGTAAATGATTCTATCGTTCCTCCACTTGTACTTCCGTTTCCGTTTTCTGCTACTATTTGCCTTGTTCCTGGTGCTATTAATCCTGGATTATCCCATTCACTTGTACTTGGTAAATATTGATATCCTGTTCTTGGTCCATGCCAGTTTTCATTACTTGAGTCATATGCATATTTTGTTTGATCATTCATATTTGTATAGTATATTAATATTGAGTTATTTCCTTCGCTTCCTACATAATAAAATCTTTCTGTGTATCCTCCATTTGCTGTTACCTTACAATCGTATGCATCTCCTGCTTTTGGACTTCCATTTACTAGTGTTCCATATGTTATTGTATTTCCATTTCCTGCTTGTCCAGTGGCATTACATCCATATGAATCTGTTCTATTACATGTTTTTGTATGAAGTGTTGTGGCTGGCTTACATACTATATTTGATGGCGTTGTTCCACTACCTGAACCACCACTTGATCCCCCACCTTCTTCTTCAGATACATGTGATGTTATTTCTCCAACT
>CADBDE010000024.1 GCA_902793375.1 uncultured Erysipelotrichaceae bacterium
GCACAAAATTTATATGTCAATGGTGGAACACTTAGTGGAGCAACAGGAATTTTTATAAGTGGTATAGGAAATAAAGTTAGTGTAAAAAATGTTGAATTAGAATATTCTTCAAGAATGCGTATTGGAATATGGGTTGGAACAAATGCTAACGTATCAGAATCTAGTTTACAAAAAGTTTATTTTGAAAATGTAACATTATCAGGTAATGATTATTTGATATTTAATGCGTGGCAATACCCAATATTTATGTATAATTGTCATTTTATAAATGGTGGTCAAAATGATGGACGTGTATATGGTCCAGTTGATTTAATTGGTATATTTGTACCAGAATACTATGAAATATATTCATTTAATCAAGGACGACCTATAATTAAAGTTTCAACGCCAACTGATCCACTAACTGAGTTGCCAGTTTTGTTAAATACTTATGAGATTCATGGTGGATATGTTGCTAAACTATATAGAAATACAATAACATCAACGACTGGAATAATGGCCTCATATTATAATCAAGATGGTTCAACAAGAAATTACAGGTTTAATTATGTGCTTCCATAAAAAAGAGTAGAAAATATATGAAAAATAAATAAATTTTACATAATTAAATAATTCACATTTAAAAAAATAAAATGACTATTTTTAGTCATTTTTTCTTTTTTTAGTCTTTATTTATTTCCCAATTAGTTATTATTTTTGAATTAAAATCATAATCTTCTAATTTTTTTTCTTCATTTTTTTCTGAACATCCAACCAAACCAAAACAATTTATCAGTAATAAACAAATTAACAATAATTTCTTTTTCATACATCTTCCTCCAATTATAATTATATTTTTATTATTATTATTTGTAAATATTATTTTAAACAATAGTAGGGTAAGTATTAATTAAATAAAAAGCATAATAGTTTGCTATTATGCTAATTCTTTATATATATCTAAATTAAAATTATGTTGTACATCATTAATTTCTTTTAATCTTTCTGTTGTTATTAAGAAATATGTATCAGATAATACTTCCTCACCGGTTGATACAATTGGGTCATCCCAAGTTAAATCTAAATGTAGCCATTTTCCATCTATAAACACTGCATTCCAAATGTGATTTTCACTTGATATTTCAAAATTTGGAATATCATAGTAATCTAAGAATAATGCCATTGTATCTGTGTATCCACCACATATACCATATCCTTCAAATAAAACTCCATAAGCTGTATTTGATCTATACTTAATTATGTTATTATCTGCTCTTTCTTTATCATATTTTGTATGATTTATCACATAATCATGAATAATCCTTATTATTTTTTTTGGATCTCTTTCGTCTTTTATTTCATTTTTAATTATTTCTTGCATTTTTTCTTGAATTTTTACTATATCTTCAGGAGTATAAGTTTTTATTATTTCTAGATTTACTTCTCCTAGTGAATTATATTCTGTTCTTATATTTTGAAAAGTATTAAATGGATGAACAAATCCGTTGATTAAAGATAATTTTTTTTGATCAAATACTAAACTTTTAACATCATTTAAACAATTATCATATTCTTCAGGACAATAGAACTTAAATTTATCATACCCATTATTTGTTACAGTATAGTATGTATTAAATATATCTTGTTGATTCTCAATTTTAAAATCTGTTAATTCATCAAAAAACTTATATTTATATTTTAAATAATATGAATTTCTATAATTAAAATTAACTTCATCTTTAGGATTTATTCTTTCAAATATATATTTTACTATCGGTTCTCTAAAAATGTATACTAATACAACTAGTGCTATAAGAGTTAAGTAATATATAAATTTTTTCATATCATCACCAATTATATTCTAACACAAATAATAAAAAAAAAGAAACTATTTTGTTTCTTCTAATTTATTATTCATTTTCATTAGTCTTGATTTTTGTCTTGCTGCTTTGTTTTTGTGCATTAATCCAGAACTTGTAGCTTTATCAATATTTTTAATAGCAACATCTAATTTTTCTTTAGCATTTTCCTTATTTCCTGCTTCAACTTCTTTAATGAATTTCTTTACAGCAGTTTTTGTACTTTGTTCTACTATATTATTGTTTTCTCTTTTCTTTGCGCTTGTTAAAACTCTTTTTTTAGCACTCTTAATATTTGGCATAGTATCACCTCTCTTTTTTTGACTATATATATATTAGCAAAAAATTGAATAAAATGCAAATAAAACTTTAAAAATAGAAGAAAATAAATTAATGGTGATATAAATGCATAGAATAAATCTTGAAAATAATAATATTAGATTAGATTTAATAAATGATGTTGATTGTGATAAATCTTATAAAAAAATAATAAATGGTATAGAGATTAATAGAACAATTATTAATAAAAAGAATACTTATAAATATAATAAAAGTGAAGGAGAATATATATCAATTTTTTTTGATGATTCATCTGATTATTCTTCTAAAGAGAAAATAATTAAAGTATTAACAAATGAACTTAAAAGGATTTTAAAAAAGAAAAAATTAAACAAAAAGGATGTTTTAGTAGTTGGCTTAGGTAATATTAATTCTACTCCTGATTCTTTAGGACCAAAAGTAATTAAAATGATAATATCTACACGATGTATAGATATAATAAGTGAATTAGATAAGAGCTATTCAGTTGTGTCTAAAATTAGTCCAGGTGTGTTTGGAGATACAGGAATTGAAGCTTTTGATATTATCAAAGGAATTATTGACAGGATACATCCAAAATATTTAATTGTAATTGACTCTTTAGCATCTAAAACTCTAAAAAATGTTAATAGAGTAATTCAAATAACTGATTCTGGAATAGATCCAGGAAGTGGAGTAGGAAATCAAAGAAAAGAAATTTCGAAGCATACAACTGGAATAGATGTTATATCTATAGGAGTTCCTACTGTTGTTAATTTACATACTATAATAAAAGATACTTTAAATGAATATGATTTAGAAGAGTATTTATCTAATAAACCAAACAATTATATGGTTACTCCAAAAGAAGTAGATTTTGTAATAGATAACTTATCCTATATCATTTCAAAATCGATTAATAATACATTACATAATAAGACAAAATAAAACAAAGATAAATTGTACAATCACTTTGGTGATAAAATGAAAAAAAGAATTATAAAAATATTATTATTTTTAATTATATTATTTATTACTTCAATATATACAATTAAGTGGTTATCTAATCATGAACTAGATTTGGATGATAAAACAATAGAAATATTATTAGAAAGTTCTGATAATATTGAACCAAAGAATAGAATTGTAAATACTATTGTAAATACAATCAAAAATAGTGAATTAATTGATCCTGTTTCTAATGTAATTAATATATATAGAGGAAATAACGATGAAATTAACACAGTTAAAGTAATAAAAGAGGAAAATGTTAAACCAATTGTATATATTTATAATACTCATCAAAGTGAAAAATATAGTAGTAGTAAAGAAATAAATCTTAATTATTCGGTATTAGATGCCAGTTTTTATCTTCAAAAGAAATTAAAAGAATATGGAATTGAATCAACTGTAGAAACAATGAGTATTCAAGACGTATTAAGTACAAATAATTGGAATTATGCATCTTCATATAGAGTATCTAGAATGTTCATGGAAAAAAAGAAAAATGAAAATAATGATCTTAGATATTTTATTGATATTCATAGAGATTCAGTAAAAAAGAATATAAGCACTATATCTATTAATAATAAGATTTATGCTAAAACAATGTTTTTACTAGGACTTGAAAATAAAAAATATAAAGAAAATGAAATAAATATAACAAAACTTGATAATTGGTTAAATGATAACTACAAGGGTATAAGTAGAGGAATATATAGAAAGCAAGGAAAAGGTGTTAATGGAGTTTATAATCAAGATTTTTCACCAAATTGTTTTTTAATTGAAGTTGGAGGAGAAGAAAACACTTATGAAGAAGTTGAAAATACTATTGATGTAATTGCAGAAATGTTAAGTGTTTATATAGGAGGATAATTTGAATAAAAAACTAATTAAATACTTTGCTGTTGCAGTTATACTTTTATTTTTACTATTGTATTTTTTTGGAAGTAATGTTTTTCAAAATAGATTAACTATTAAAAGAGATCTTACTTTAGAACAAATAGAAAAATTTGAAGAAGATGTGAAAAATGGAGTAGAAATAGATATAGAAAACTATGTAGTTAAAGAAAAAAATTATAATAATTTAGTTACAGATACAAATAGTAAGATATCACATATGATTGAATTTAGTTTTAAAAAAATATTTGAATATTTATTAAAAAATATTGAAGTTTAATGATATAATAACTTTAGAGGTTATTATGGATAATTATAGTTATGAAGAAGTGAAAATGCTTATTAATAAAAATTTAGTTACTCCTGAAGTACTAAATAATATTTTAAAAAGTACTACAAGAAGATTAGAACTATACAAAGATAAAGATGATTTAAAGATTCTACAATATTTATCTAATAGTGAATTAATACCAGAAGATACAAAAGATGAGATTAATAAGTATTTAGCATTATATGATTCATTTGATATTCAAACAAAAGAAAATACTATTACTAGTAAAAAAGATAGAAAAGGAAGTTTATCTTTTGCTTTTGCTTTAATAATTGTATTATTAATTGTTTGTATATATCTTATTATTCAAAAGAGGTAGTTATGAATAAAATAAGTAATGATGAAAATATTAAAAATCTTAAAAAAAGAAAAGTATTAAGAATTATTATTATAATCTTTTGTATACTAACAATTGCATCATGTATTCTATCTTTGATAATTGGATTAAACTTACTTGTACCAATTGCATTATTTATTATTACTAAAGTTTTAATTAGTGTAAGAGAAAAAACAGTTATAAATAAAAAAGATGATTTAAAATATTATAGAAAAGTGTTAAAAAATAGTAAAAAAAAATAATATGATAGAGGTAATATTGTATTATTTTTTTTATAATGATAAAATATATATATATTATAGGCACTGAGGTGATTAAAATGAATGAAAATAAAATTATTTATGATTCTGATGAAATATTAGGAATTGTGTCTAAAATAGGAGAAACGATAAATACAATGCAAAGTGATGTTTATCCACTATTAAATAATGGATTTTCTTTATTAGAAGAATTAGATTTATTTAATACAGGTTTAGAAAAATTAAAAGCAAAAACAGATAATTCTATTTATATAAATAATAAACTAATTACATGTTTAAGAGGTCATGATAATGACCTTAATGAATTAGATAATAAACATAAATCTTTATTTTCAAATATAAGTGCCTCTATTGATAATAATAATTATTCTGGTGCAGCAGTTGAAATTAATGATATTGTTTTAAATAAAATAAATGATGGCAAAGTAATATTAACTGAATATGTTAAAGAAGTAATACCTAGTTTTTCATATGATAAAAAACTTGAAGTACTAAAAGATATACTAAGTAATGATTCAAATTCTTTAAGCTTGTTAACTGATGTTACTGAGTCGGATATAATGGTTTATAAGTTAAAAGAAGTACTAAACAAGGAATATTCTATTGAACTTAATAAACTAACTAAAGAAGAAGAACAAGAAATTCAAAAATCATTTTTTGAATCAATAATAGATAATGATACAAATATTTTTGATGATATTGATGGAAATTCTTTTTTACATGGATTGCATTATTATAAACAGATTGCTGATAAAAACGATATTTCAGTTAGTGATTTAATATATAATGATGAAAATAAAGAATTATTTATGGAAGCAGTTAATGACATTTATAATAACGAAGAAGTTGATGTATTAACTGAGAAGGAGACAATTTCTGTTAAGAATTATATTAAAGAAATAGCAAGTAAAAATAGTATTGGTATTTCTGAAATGTTATCTGACTCTAAGTATTCTTCTGTTATAAAAGGAGGAATATATTATGAAGACTAAGATTAAGTACAATGAATTGAAAGAATTATCTAATTGTATATTGACAAAAAGTGATGAAATATTAAATGAATACCAAGAAATAGATAAAATAATCGATTCTGTTATGTACGCTTGGAATGGATCTGATAGTAAAGAGTTTATTAGTGAAGCTAAGAAAAATATAGTTGAGGAAAAAGAAAAAGTCTCAAATATAAAGAGTTTTGGAGAAAAGTTGGGAACTATATCAAGTGATTATAATCAAATTGACAATAAATTCTTAGATAATATTAAAAAGGAGAGTTTAGATAATGGATAATATATTAATAAATGAAGAAGAACTAGCAAGCATTATTTCTAAACTTGATGAAAGAATTAAAAAACTTGAGGATATACATAATGAATTAGATAGTAAAGTTAAAGATATAGATGGTTCTAGTGAAATTTGGAGTGGAGAAACACAAAAAAAAGCTTATGATAATTATTTAGAATATTCTAAAGATTTTACAAACTCAATTAATAATATTAAATCATTAAAGATTTTTCTTGAAAATACTTTAAATAATTATTTAAATAGTGATAAAAAAATAAATGATAGTATTGATAAAAATGAAGATAACTTAGATATTAATTAAAGGAGGTATATATGTCAAAATATTTTACAGGTACATATAAAAATTATTTAAGTAAAATTGAATTAGATAAGAATATTGAGACAAATCGTAATACATTAAATGATAAAATAGTATTACTAGATACTTCTTTAAAAAATTATATTAGTATGATTGAAAATTCTTCATGGATTGAATCTGGAAAAAATGAATTGTTAAATTCTTATATTCCAACAGTCAAAAATAATATTGCTGTATTAACTAATGGTGTATTAAATAATTTAAATAAAGTAGTAACATTAGTAAAGAAAGATTTATATCAGTTATTAGTAGAACTAAGAAATAAAGATGAAGAATATGATAGAATCGAAGAAAAAATCAGTTTATCGCAAACTACGGCTTCAGATATTGAATATTTAAAAGGAAAATTAAAAGCAATGGATTCAATTTTATCTAATTTGAAAGATAATGTTGATAAGAAAATAAATGAAATTAAAAGTTATAATACTTTAAATGATAGTTCGATACAAGGTTCAAATTTAAGTAGTGTAGATTTGAATAAAACAGCAGAAGAATTACTTAAATTATATGGCAAGACTCATAATGATAATAGTATAGTTGGAAGAATCAAGAGTCAAGCTGAAGAAAATAGAATAAAAAGAATGGTTAATGGTATTAGTGAAGGTAGTACTTATACTAAATTGTCAAAAGCTGGTAAAGGAGATTTGAATACCTCTAATTGTATTGATTTATCCTTATTAGACGAAAATTGGAAAGTTGTTAATACTAAATTAAATGTTAGTGAATATGCTTCTCTTGCATACAACAAAGGAATAAGACAAAATAGTAATTCTGAAAGATATGGAGATTTATGTCTTGCTTTCTCTTATGTTCATGCATCTAATTTGTACAATGGATCAACAACAGATAATGCTGAAAGTGCTTATAATTGGGCTCATGCAGGAGAATTTACAGATTATTTTAATGATAATAAACAAGAAACATTAAGTGTTGTATATGATCAAGTAAAAGAAGGAAAACCAGTTATATTACAAGTTAATGGAAATAAACAAGGTACTAGTAGACATTTTGTAACTGTAGTTGGTGTTAAATCAAATGTTAAAAGTGCTAGTGATGTTAAAGAATCAGATTTACTAATTCTTGATAGTTGGGATGGACAATTAGAAAGAATGGATACAAGTACATCTAGATTTATGACAACTGGTGCACAATGTAATAAGAGTTATTCTGGATATTATTTGAGATTATTAAAGTAAAGAGATGATAATAAAGGCTGAAGGAAAAATATTAATTAAAAGTGACGTAGCTAATAATACGATATTTCATTTGTCAGATGCTGCAAATGACTTAGATGATGATGTAACTAGTAAATTAAATAATAGCTTTTAACCTTTAATAGATTTGGAATTAGCCTCAAACTGCTTAGGTAAAATAAAAGAACAAGTAAATTCACTATTAGATTAAGAAAAAGCAATTATTGTTGCAATTTCATCTCATTTAAATGATATATCTGAATCTGAGGAAAAATTAAAAAATGGATTTAGAAATGGTATTGATTCTAATAAAAAAAGAAGAAAAATACCAAAATCAAATGATCAACCCGTTGATTCAAAAGAAATAAATGATGTTAAAAAAGAAAAAGTAGATGGTTTTAAAAGAATATTAGATGAGTTAACTAATGAAGAAAAAGATGCTGGATGGCAAGCAAAATATGGAAAAGGAAACACAAAAGCATAAAAGTGTTGACAAAATAATATAATTATTATATAATCTTAAACGTAATAAAAAAGGAAAGAGATGTATCCACATCCACCTGATTGCGCATAGCTTTAGGTCAAATGCCAAAAAAAATTATAGTGTTTTAAGATGGTATTTAGAGTGGATATATTATATCCACTTTTTTATATTCATTGGAGGTGTTTTATATAGCAAATTCAAATAATAATTTGTTAATTAATGAACAAATTAAAGTTCCACAAGTATTAGTTATTGGTCCCAATGGGGAACAAACAGGAGTTAAAGCAATTAATGACGCTTTAACGCTTGCAAATTATGCTGGACTTGATTTAGTATTAATCAGTCCAAATGGTAATCCACCAGTATGTAAACTAATGGATTATAAAAAGTATAAGTATGAAAAGAGTAAGAAAGAAAAAGATGCTTTAAAGAAGCAAAGAGCTTCTATGCAAAGCTTAAAAGAATTTAGACTTTCTCCTCAAATTGATGTTGGTGACTTTGAGACTAAAATCAAACAAGTTACAAAATATCTTGAAAAGGGAGATAAGATTAAAGTAACTATTAGGTTTAGAGGAAGACAAATGGCTCATACTGAACTTGGAAATGATGTTCTATTAAGGTTTGCTGAGAGATTATCTGATATTTCTGAAGTTGAACAAGAACCAAAACTTGATGGAAAAAATATGATAATGTTATTAATACCAAAGAAGACAAAATAGGAGGATTATAATAATGGGAAAGGTAAAAAAACACAGTGGATTAAGTAAAGTTCTAAAAGTTAGAAAAAGCGGAACTATAACACTTCGTCACACTGGATTAAATCACAAAACAGGAAAGAAAAGTGGCGCAGATAATAGAGCTAAGAGAAAGAATGCTTTATTAAGTAGAGCTGATTATAACAGATTAAAGAGAGTAATTAAGTAGGAGGAGTAAGAAATGACAAGAGTTAAAAATAGTGTAACTACAAGAGCACGTCATAAAAAAGTTTTAAAAGCTGCTAAAGGTTACTTTGGAAGTAAACATAGATTATATAAGACTGCAAAAGAACAATTAATGCATTCTGGACAATACGCTTTTAGAGATAGACGTCAAAAGAAAAGAGATTTTAGAAAATTATGGATTACAAGAATTAATGCTGCATGTCGTGAAAACGAAATCAGTTATTCTAGATTCATTGAAGGATTAAATAAAGCAGGAGTAGAAGTAAATAGAAAAATGCTTTCAGAAATAGCTATTGCTGATCCAAAAGCATTCTCTGAACTTGTTAAAACTGCTAAAAAAGGATTAGAAGGAAAAGTTGAAGCTAAAAAAGTTGAAGCTAAAAAAGAAGTAGAAGTTATTAAAGGATCTACTAAAAAAGAAACTAAAACTGAAGTAAAAGAAGATAAAAAGAAAGAATCAACAAAAAAAGTAGCAGCAAAGAAAGAAACAACTAAAAAAGAAGTTAAAAAGGAAGAAAAAGTAGAAAAAGCTCCAGCTAAGAAAGCAACAGCTAAAACTACTGAAAAGAAAACAACTACAGCAAAAGCACCAGCTAAGAAAGCAACAAAAAAAGAAACTAAATAAGCATATTAATGGATTTAATTACCTAGTGCCAATTTGGTGGTATTATTAGAAATTAATAGAAGATAAAAAACGAAAAGGAGAATTATATTATGACAGTTGTGTCAATGAATTATTTATTAGAAGCAGGAGTTCACTTCGGACATCAAAAAAGAAGATGGAACCCAAAAATGAAGGAGTATATTTATACTTCAAGAGATGATATTTATATCATCGATTTACAAAAAACTTCACAAAAGATTGATGAAGCATATGAAGCAATGAAAGAAGTTGCACAAAATGAAGGAAAAGTATTATTTGTAGGTACTAAGAAACAAGCTCAAGAAGCAGTTGAAGAAAGTGCTACAAGAACAAATATGTACTTTGTAAATGAAAGATGGTTAGGTGGAACTTTAACTAACTTTAAAACAATTAGATCAAGAATTAAAAGACTTGACGAAATTGAAAAAATGGAAGCTGATGGAACATTTGAATTACTTCCAAAAAAAGAAGTTATAAATATTAAAAAGGAATATGATAAACTAAATAAAAACTTAAGAGGAATCAGAGAAATGAAAAAACTTCCTGATGCATTAGTTATCATTGATCCAAGAAAAGAAGAAATAGCTATAAGAGAAGCTAGAAAATTAAATATTCCAGTATTTGGTGTAGTAGATACTAACTGTGACCCAGATATGGTAGATTATGTAATCCCTGGAAATGACGATGCAGTAAGAAGTGTTAAATTAATGATTGGAGCACTTACAAACGCTATCGCTGAAGTAAATGGAAATGAAATGATTGATTACTTAACTGAAGAAGATAAAAATAAAGCTAATGGAAAAGGTAAGAAAGACGATTCAGTAAATGAATTTACAGAAGCATTAGAAAAAGAAACAGTTAAAGTAAACAAAGATGAAAATACTGATTCTGAAGAACCAAAAAAACCTAGTAAAAAAACACCTAAAAAAGAAGAAAAAGTAGAAGTTAAAGAAACTAAAAAAGAAGAAAAGAAAGAATCAAAAAAGGAAGAAAAACCAGTTAAGAAAGAAGAAAAAAAGGAAGAAAAAGTAGAAAAGAAAGAAACTAAAAAAATTGATTTTGATTCTATGAATTTAACTGAATTAAAAGAATATGCTAAAGCAAATGGTGTTAAAGGATATTCTAAAATGAAAAAAGATGAACTTCTTGCAGAATTAAAAAAGTAATATAGAAAGGGATTAATTATGTTTAGTGCAAAAGATGTAAAAGACTTAAGAGATAAAACTGGAGCTGGAATGCTTGATTGTAAAAAAGCATTAGAAGCATCAGAAGGAGATATGGACAAAGCTGTTGACTGGCTTAGAGAAAAAGGAATTGCAAAAGCTGCTAAAAAAGAATCTAGAATTGCAGCAGAAGGATTAACTGAAGGAAGAGAAGACAAAGATACAGCTATCATTTTTGAAGTAAACTGTGAAACTGACTTTGTAACTCAAAATGAAAAATTCAAAGGATTAATTAAAGAACTTGGAGATGCTTTACTAAAAGATAAATGCAAAACATATGAAGAAGCATTAGAAGTAAAATTAAGTGATGGAAAAACTATTTCAGAAAGAATAGTAGAAGCAACTGCAACTATTGGAGAAAAAATATCATTTAGAAGATTTGAAAAAATCACAAAGTCTAAAGATGAAGTATTTGGAATCTACTCTCATATGGGAGGAAAGATTACTACATTAGTAGTTCTTGAAGGTGCAAATGCTGAAGTAGCAAGAGATGTTGCAATGCATGTAGCTGCAATGAGACCATTATACTTAAATCGTGATGAAGTTCCTGAAGAAGTATTAAATCATGAAAAAGAAATCATTAAAGAACAAGCAATTAATGAAGGAAAACCTGCAAATATTGCTGAAAAAATGGTAATTGGAAGAGTTAATAAATATTACAAAGAAGTATGTTTAGTTGAACAAGAGTTTATTAAAGATTCTGATAAATCAGTTGAACAATTTGTTAAAGAAAACAAAGGAACAATTAAGAAAATGGTTCGTTACGAAGTAGGAGAAGGAATCGAAAAGAGAAGCGATGACTTTGCTGAAGAAGTAATGAAACAAATTAATGGATAAAAAGTTGAGAAATCAACTTTTTTCTTTACATTCATTTACATTACTATTTTCTTTTTTTAGTTTTAAAAATTGACCTTGAATAATAAGCATTTTATAATTAATATGTATTATAATACGTAGATTTAGAAAGGATTAATAATATGAAAATGCTTAAATATACAGATAAAATTTTATTAATTATAAGTGTTTTATTATTTGCTATTGGGCTTATTATGATCTTTTCATCATCAAGTATCTCTGCTTTTATGAGATATAATAGTGATTCTTATGATTTTATGCTTAGCCAAGCTAAAAATCTTGCTATTGGATTAGTATTATTCTTATTTGTAATACAATTTAATACTAAAACATATAGTGCTATATCGTGGTTAACTTTAGTAGGCTTATTATGCTTACTTATATTAGTATACTTCTATGGTACTATTGTAAATGATGCTAAAAGCTGGGTTAAAATAGGTCCAATTTCTTTTCAACCAAGTGAATTTGTTAAGGTTGTTATAATAGTTTGGTATGCTGCATTTTTTGAACTAAATAGAAGTAAGTTGGATAAATTAAAAACAAGTTTTTTCGCTATTGGTGTTTCTAGCTTTTTTGCTGCATTAATAGTAATTCAGCCAGATTTTGGAACTGCTGCAATATTAATGATTTTATCTTTTATGTTATATTTTATGATTCCTGTAGATAGAGTAGTTAAGTTTAAAGTTATTTCTATTTCGTTAATGATTATTGTAATTGTTCTAATGGGGTACTATATTTATAATACTGCATCATTTAAAAGACAAATAGATCGTTTTGATTTTACTGAACCATGTAGTCAAGAAAAATTTGAAGGAATTGGAAACCAAGTATGTAATTCATATATTGCTTTTAATAATGGTAATTTATGGGGAAAAGGACTAGGAAATAGTACTCAAAAATATCTATATTTACCTGAATCACATACAGACTTTATATTTGCAATTGTAGTAGAAGAATTAGGTTTTGTTAAAGCATCAGGAATAATTCTCTTATATATATTGTTACTTGCTAGAATTATTATTATAGGAAAAAGAAGTGTCAGTAGTAGGGGAGCGATTATGTGTTATGGAATAGTAGTTTATATATTCTTACATATTGTAATTAATTTATTTGGTATTATGGGCCTTTTACCTCTTACTGGAGTTCCTTTACCATTTTTATCATTTGGTGGTTCATTTGCTTTAAGTTTAATTCTTGCTTTATCTATAGTTCAAAGAGTAGCGATTGAAACAAAATTAAAAAAATTTGGAAAAATTTAATAAAAAAGTGTAATAATCTCCTATAGGGAGGTTTTTTTATGCAGAAATTTAAAGATTTTATTTATTTTAATAGAAAGGAAATATTTTTAATAGTTGGATTCATTATATTTTTTATTTCGTATCTTTTTCTTAATGATAGTTCAAATATTGGAGTAATAGAAAAAGATGAAATAGAAAAAATAGAAACAGATAATAATAGAATAATAATAGATATTAAAGGGGAAGTAATTAATCCTGGAACTTATGAATTTGATAAAGATGAAAGAATAATTGATGCTGTCAAAAAAAGTGGTGGATTAACTAATAATGCAGATATTGAAAGCATTAATTTAAGTGAGAAATTAATTGATGAAATGTTACTTATTATTCCATCAAAAAATATAGTAAATAAAGATCAAATAATTAACAATGAAAATGGAGAAACAACTACAAAAAAACAAGAGATAGTTAAAGAAAGTACAATAAAAAACGATGGTAAAGTATCTATTAATACATCAAATCATAAAGAGTTAATGACCTTGCCAGGAATAGGAGAAAAAAAGGCAAGAGCAATAATAGAATATAGAGAAATTAATGGATTATTTAAAGATATTAAAGATATTACTAAAGTATCAGGAATAGGTAATAGTATTTATGAAAAAATTAAGGATTTTATTAAAATCTAGATATTTTATCTACATTCTAATTATTCTTTCTCTTCTTAGAATTTGTTCAATTATTAATAAAAAAAGTAAAATTGATATAAATAATACAAATTTTACTTGTGTTGTTACAAATATAAATGGTAATAAATATTTATTAAATTGTGGTGAACTACTAGAAATAAGCATTGAAGATAATTCAATTAAAATTGGAGATATTTTAAGGATAAATGGGGAGTTGTCATTTTATAATAATAATACTAATTTTAATCTTTTTGATTATAAGGATTATCAAGAAAATAGAAATATTTTCTATTATTTAAATATTAATTCTTATCAAAGAATTAATGCAAGTAATAATATTATTTTAAAAATTAAAAGGTTTATTTACGATAGAATTTATAATTTGAAAAGTTTTGACTATCTTAATGCTTTTATTCTTGGAAATAAATCAGGAATAGATACAACTTTATTAAAAAAAATAGGAATCCTTCATTTATTTGCTGTTTCAGGTATGCATATTACTTTACTTTTATCTTTAATAGATAAATATACAAATAATGGTAGAACTAAGAAATATATAACTATTATTTTCTTATTATTTTACTATTTAATAATAAAAAGTGTTTCGCTTCTTCGATGTATAGTATTTTATGTTTTCAAAAGCATTAATAAAAATATAAACCTAGGATTTAATAAGTATTTTGAAATAATAATATCGATATTATTAATAATTATTATTAAACCCAATGCAATATATGATATTGGATTCTATTATTCAGTAATACTAAGTAGTGGAATTTCAATATTAAATACTAAAATTAAAGTAAAAAATAAAATAATTAAAAGATTAATAATTGAAGTGATAAAGTAAAAGTAGACACATAAAAAGAATGTGATCTGCTTTTCTTTTGTTATAATTAAATTAAGGAGATGATTTTATGGGAAGACCTAAAG
>CADBDE010000025.1 GCA_902793375.1 uncultured Erysipelotrichaceae bacterium
ATACAAATATTACTGGATAAGCGTAGATGATGCAGGGCAAGGCGTATCAAAAATAACACCACTAGATAAATTAGATACAGAGATAATCGAAAGTGATTTGAAAGCATCTGATATAGAAGGAGTAGTACAAACAACAGGAATAGGAAATAGAAGTGAAATAAAGATATTAGATTGTAGTACGAATTCTTGGGATAAACAATATCAATTAGATGATACAAGTGGTAATGTATCAGAAGATGGAGGAGGATCTAGCTCTGGAGGTTCTGGAGGAGGATCTTCAAGTAACGCAGTAGTATATCCAACAGGTAAAACGAAAGATACTGTTGTTGTTGGAGACATAGTAACAATAGATACAGAAGAATTCCATGTAGTAAAGCATGATGGAAGTGATTTAATACTTTTATCACACTACAACTTAAATGTAGGAAGTAACAAAAAACCAGGAGCAACAGAAGGAATCCAGGATAGTGAAGTCAAAGGATATGTAGAGAGTGGAACAAAATATGGAAATATTGCATTCTCAAGTACGAACTATTGGAATGGAAAAGTAGGAGAAGGATTGGATTATCCAGGAAGTTATTGTACAAGTAGTAGTGGAACAAATTGTGTATATGTATATGATGCAAATAGTAATTTAAAAACATACATAGATAGCTATAAAACATATTTAGAAGGAAAAGGAGCAACAATAAAGAGTGCAAGATTAATGACACTAGAAGAATCGTATGCTTTTAGCAACGAAAATCAAGCAGCATGGAAAGAGACATCATACTGGCTTGGGTCTGCTAACGACACTCACAACGTTTGGATCGTGCGCTCTAACGGCGACTTCTACGGCAGCGGCTATAGCTTCGACGGCCTCTTCGGCGTTCGCCCAGTTATAATTATCTAGAGGTCTAAAGTCTGAGCATGAAGTGCGATTAGGATATGAATATTAATAACAAATTATATAAAAATAAAATATACAATAGATCATATTTTACAAAATATAAATGTTATTAGATTTAAAAAACTTATTATTTAAATGCTTGAAATAGTTTATTTTATAGTGTACAATATAGTTGTCTTTTGCAAGAGGAGTAATTAATGAATCTTTGTAGAAAGAGTATGGTTGATGAAAATACTTAAGAAGAATTAAAGAAAGACACTTGTGTAATAAAAGAATCGTTTGTTACGTTATAACTTTAAGCATAATGTTAATTATGGAATTAAGGTGGCACCACGGGGAAACTCGTCCTTTAGATGCTACCTTTTTATTTTTAAGGAGGAATAAAAATGATTACAAAACCAAAAGGATGTCATGATTTAGTAGGAATTGAAGCAAAGAAGTGGAAGTATGTAGAAAAAGTTATTGATAGTTTAATGGAAAGATATAACTATACATATGCTAGAACTCCAATATTTGAATCAAGTGAACTTTTCCACAGAGGTGTAGGAGAAGGAACTGATATAGTTACTAAAGAAACTTATGACTTTAAAGATAGAGGAGAGAGAAACATTACTTTAAGACCAGAAGGTACTGCAGGAATTGTTAGAAGTTACATTGAAAACAAAATGTATGGTGAACCAGGACCTGTTAAAGTATACTATAACGGAACAATGTATAGATATGAAAGACCTCAATCAGGAAGAGATAGAGAGTTTACTCAGTTTGGAGTAGAAGTTTTGGGAAGCAATGATCCTTTAGTTGACGCAGAAGTTATAAGTATTCCTGTACTTTTATATAAAATGCTTGGACTTAAAGGAATAGTTGTTAAAATTAATTCACTAGGTGACAAAGAATCACGTGATAATTATCGTGATGCTTTAGTTAAATATTTTAAACCACATATTAAAGATTTATGTGAAGATTGTGTTGAAAGATTAAAAAAGAATCCGTTAAGAATTCTTGATTGTAAAGTTGATAAAGATAATCCGATTCTTAAAAATGCTCCAAAAACAATTGATTACTTAAATGAAGAGAGTAAAAAACGTTTTGAAGAAGTTAAATCTTTCTTAGAAGAATTAGAAATAGATTATGAAGTTGATGAAAGATTAGTTCGTGGACTTGATTATTATAATCATACTGTATTTGAAATAGAAGCTAGTGTAGAAGGATTTGGATCAAATAATGTTATTGGAGCAGGTGGAAGATATAACGGCCTTGTAGAAACTTTAGATGGACCAGAAACATCTTGTATGGGATTTGCAACAGGTATTGGGCGTCTTGTTCAAGCACTTGATTTAGAAAAAGTAGATATGCCAATAATTGATGACGTTGAATTATTTGTAATGTATGTTAGTGATACTGAAAAGAAATATGCTGCAAGTCTTGTCCAATACTTAAGAGCAAATGGATATAGAGTAGATACAGAGTACACTGGACGTGGATTAAAAGCACAATTCAAACAAGCAGATAGATTAAATGCTAAGTATTTAATTATATTAAATGATGAGGACTTAAAAAATGATGAAGTAAAAATAAAAAATAACAAAACAAAAGAAGAAGAAACTGTTTCTGTTGATTATTTACTATATTATTTGGATGAACATTTAAGTGAAGAAGATTATGATGGCTATGAAGAAGATGAACATGAATGTCATTGTGGTCATCATCATGAAGAAAATCATGAATGCCACTGTGGACACAAGAATTGTCATTGCAACGAGGAGGATTAAAAATGAAAAAATTTAATAATGGTGATTTTAGAATAGAAAATGTTGGACAAACAGTAGAATTATATGGATGGGTTCAAAAGAAAAGAGACCTTGGAGGTCTTGTATTTATTGATTTAAGAGATAGATCTGGAATTATTCAATTAGTAGTTAGACCAGAAAATGAATATTACGATATAGCAACATCTTTAAAAAGTGAATCAGTTATTAAAGTAATTGGAGAAGTATCAGAAAGAGAAAATAAAAACTATAAAATACCTACTGGTGAAATAGAAGTAATAGTTAGTTTCTTAGAATTAATTAATCAATCAATTGATATTCCATTTGAAATAAGTGATACGACAACTGCTTTAGAAGAAACTAGATTAAAATATCGTTATCTTGACTTAAGACGTGAATCAATTAAAAATAATTTAATGTTAAGACATAAAGTTACAATGATTACTAGAAACTATTTATCAGATAATGGATTTATTGAAGTTGAAACTCCAATTCTTTGCGTTCCAACTCCAGAAGGAGCAAGAGACTACTTAGTACCTTCAAGAATTAATAATGGACATTTCTATGCACTTCCACAGTCACCTCAAATATTTAAACAATTATTAATGATTGGTGGAATGGAAAAATACTTCCAAATAGCAAGATGTTTTAGAGATGAAGATTTAAGAGCTGATAGACAACCTGAGTTTACTCAAATAGATATTGAACAAAGTTTTTCAAGTGAAGAAGACATATGGGCAACTACTGAAGGTTTAATGAAAAGAATATTCAAAGAAATTAAAAATGTTGATTTAGAAGATTTTCCAAGACTTACATACAATGAATGCATGGATAGATTTGGAAGTGATAAACCAGATACTAGATTTGGAATGGAAATTACTGATATAACTGATATATTTAGTCATACATATTTTGAAATATTTAGTAAAATAATTGCAGAAAAAGGAATTATTAATGCTATTGTTTTACCAGGTCTTGCATCAACTATTTCAAGAAAAGAAATAGATAAATTAACTGAATTTGTAAAAGTTTATAAAGCAAGTGCATTATCATATTTAAAATATAATAATAAAGAATTAACAGGTTCAATTGTTAAAATAATGAGTGATGAAGAAAAGAAGAAAATAATTGAAGAGTTAAATCTTCAAGAAAATGATATGGTATTTATAATTGCAGATAAAAAGAAAATTGTTAAACCAGCTCTTGGTGCTTTAAGAGTTAAACTTGCTCGTGATAATCATTTAATTCCTGAAGATAAATATAATTTCTTATGGGTTACAGAATTTCCTATGTTTGAGTATTCTGAAGAAGAAAATAGATTTGTTGCAGCGCATCATCCATTTACTTCACCAAAAGTTGAAGATATTGATAAGCTTTTAACTGATAAAGAAAATTGCTATTCTAGAGCATATGATTTAGTTCTAAATGGTTACGAGTTATTAAGTGGATCAGTTAGAATTCATGATTCTGTTACACAAGCAAAAGTATTTGAAGCAATTGATATGACACAAGAAGAAGCTGAAGCAAAATTTGGATTCTTCTTAGAAGCATTTAAATATGGTGCTCCACCTCATTGTGGTGTAGGAATTGGTCTTGAAAGATTAATAATGATTTTATCTGGAACAGAGAATATAAAAGATGTTGTAGCATTTCCTAAAACTGCTACAGCACAAGACTTAATGAATTCAGCACCTGGTGTTGTAACAGATAAACAATTAAATGAATTAGGTTTAAAACTTAAATAAAGAAATTATTAATAATATTTAAAATATAGAAAGGATACTCTAAATATACAAAATGAGTTCCTTTTTTTAATGTAATTAAAGCACTATCTTTTATTCTTCTATTCATATATTTTCCATCTTTTAACGGAGTAGATAAGTCTTTTTCTCCCCATATAAGAATAGTAGGTGAGTATATGTACTTAATATACTTTCTTAAATCATTATTAATAATATTTTTAAAGGTTATTCTTTGTAAATCATTTAATTCTTGATAATCAAGAGATCCATATTTTTTAATTAAGTTACTTAAGTATTCTTTTCTTTTTTCTTTTCTTATAAATATTTTTAATTTCTTTAATATTTTATATCTATATGTATTTATTTTTCTTTTAATACTTTTTCTTCTAATACCAGCTCCTCCAATTATTATTAATCTATCTATTAATAATCTATATTTACCAAGTAAAAGAATAGCTATTCTACATCCAAAAGAGTGACATAAAATATATGGATTATTTATATTATTCTTTTTTATAAAATTTTTAATATATTTAGCATAATCATCAATTGTTAAAGCGTAATTTGGAAATACACTTTTTCCAAAACCAGGATAATCAAAAATATAAATAGTAAATTTATTTTTTAAGTTATTAATATAATAATTAAAAGTTTCTCTAGTATTTCCCCATCCAGGAAGTATAATTAATACTTTTTTACTATTTCCATATTTTTTATAAACAAAATTATTATTTTTCATAAACCACCTATAGTAGTTTATGTCTTATTTACATTTTGTTTATATTGTAATAATTGTTTTTTAATATCTATTTTGTTATAATTATAATAAGGTGAAGGATATATGGAAAATGATACAAATACTAATTTTAAAAAGTATATTTATATTAGTATATTAATAGTTGTAATTTCATTATTAACTATCTTTGTTATTAATTATTCAAAGAGTAGTTCAACATATATAATTCTTGATAATTACATAGTAAAATATGAAGATGGTATTTATGATACTGTTTCTTTTGAAGATGGGAAAGATAGATTATTTAGAATAATTGTAGATAGAAATTATTTAGGAAATTATTATACTGATCATTATGATTCTGAAAGTGATTATATATTTTTTAGATTAGATGATCAGTCTTATGTATTTACTGATCAATTATTAGGTTTACAGGATAACGTAGATTATATTGATTTTGAAAAAGTTACATTTAATAAAGAAGATTTAAAAGTATTAAATAGTATATATAGTGGTAACGAATTTAAAAGTGTTAAAGAATTTACTGAGGCAACAAAAGCAATTATTGATTTAGATAATAATGGAATAGATGATATTGTTTATAGTGTTAATTATCAGCTTGATGATGATTATATTTATTCAACAGTATTTGTTAATTTAAATGGAGAAATTGAAGTGTTAGATGAAGATCAAGGATATGATGATGGAAATAGAGTTATAAATACAACTTTTTCACTTCAATATATAGTTGATATTGATAAAGATGATAAATATGAACTTATTTTATCTAAATCAAATAATGATGTATATAGTTATAGTATTTATTCGTTAGATGAACAATACGTTGAATCGTATTTTACAGGATTTTGGGGGTGATTTAGATGTTAATTCTTGATGAAGTATCTTCTTGTAATTCACTTTTTACTCCTGATGGATTAAATTTGATTAGAGAAATACTTGGATGGGTTAGAATACTTGGTCCAATTCTATTAATAATACTTGTAGCATTTGATTTTGCAAGTGTTGTGTTTAATCCAGATGTAAAGAATAATGAACATTATTCTAAAATTGCAAAAAGAATGATTGCAGTAGTACTTTTATTTTTTGTACCAACAATAGTAAGAGCAATATTTAATTTGGATGGTATAAAAGGACTTCTTAGTGATGATCCTTTGTGTATGAATGCTACAGGAACTGAAGCAAAAGATAAATTGTTTTTCTCTCAAAGTTATGATGGGGGAGTAAGTTTTACTAAAGTAAATAAAACTAAAGCTCAAGTTGAAGCGGAAGAAAAAGAAAAGAAAAAGAAACAAAAACAGCAACAACAGCAAGGTGGAAATAATGAAGATTGTGGTTTAATAGTTGAAAGTGGAGATAATTCTAAAAGATCATATCAAACAATTTCAATAGGATGTAGAACTTATGATGTTTATTTACAAAGAATTTTAGGAGATATTCCATTTGATGGTTGTAATTTAGCACAATGTGGATGTTCTGCAATGGCTTTTGCAACAGCAGCAAGTGGATTTGATAATTCAATAACAGCATATGAAGCAGCAAAGCTTGTTAAAGCAAGATCATTTGATGGAATTATGGGAGCATTAAGATCTAAAGGAATAGCATATTCTGGACCATTCTATTATAATTCTAACGATAATAATGAATCCCGTGTTCAAGCATTATCTAATCAAATTAGAGAACATTTAGCAAAAGGAAAACCTGCTATTGCACTTATTGCAGGAGGCCCTTATGCAAAAGATAACCATTTTGTAACATTATTAGGAGAAGATAATGGTACACTAGTTATTGGAAATTGTCGTAAAGAAAGAGGAACAATTGAAGAATTAGTTAGAGAATCAATGTGTGGTGGAAGAAAAGGAGTTTTATTAGTAGGATAGGTGATAGTATGAAAAAAACAAAAATAATTTGTAGTATTGGACCAGCTAGTCAAAATGTTGAAATAATGAGTAAAATGGTAGAAAATGGGATGAATGTAGCAAGAGTTAATTTTTCTCATGGGAACTATCAAGAATATACTGATATTTTAAATGTAGTAAAAGAAACTAGACTAAGAACAAATAGATATATTGGAATACTTTATGATACAAAAGGACCTGATTTTAGATGTTTTGAAATAGTAGAAGAAGGAATTAATTTAGAAAAGGGAAATACTGTAAGAATAATTAAAAATCAAATGATTGGAAGAGATAATTATTTTTCAGTAAATCATCCTGAAGTAATAGATAGAATTAATGTTGGAAATACTGTTCTTTTGGAAGACGCTTTAATGAGACTTGAAGTTATTTCTAAAGAAGAAGATGGAGTAACTTGTATAGTTAAAGATGGAGGATTATTAAAATCTAAAAAAGGAATAGCAGTACCAGGTGTTAAACTTGATATTCCATTTATGAGTGAACAAGATAGAAAAGATATAGAGTTTGCTTGTTTAAATGAAGGAGACTTTATTGCACTTTCATTTGTAGAATCAAGAGAAAATATTTTAGAAGTTAAAGAATTATTAAAACAATATAATAGAGAAGATATGAAAATTATTTCTAAAGTTGAAAGTGAAACTGGTGTAAAAAATCTAGATGAAATAATTGATGAGAGTGATGGAATAATGGTAGCAAGAGGAGACTTAGGAGTTGAAGTTGCTATTGAAAAGTTACCAATTATTCAAAAAAACATGATTAGTAAATGTCGTGAGAAAGAAAAATTTGTAATTGTTGCAACAGAGATGCTTGCATCTATGTATGAAGCAAGTCGTCCAACAAGAGCAGAAGTAACAGATATTTCTAATGCTGTTTTAGATGGAGCTGATGCAGTTATGTTAAGTGGAGAATCTACTGTTGGAAAGCATCCAGTTGAAGCCGTTAAATATATGGCTAAAATATGTGAAGAAGCTGAAAAAAGTAATCTATATTCAACAGTCTTTAATCATTTTTCTAATAATGATATTACAGAAACACTTGCAAGTTCTGTATTAAGTTCTGCTGATAGTTTAAAAGTTAAAGCAGTAGTAGTACCAACTAGTGGAGGTCATAGTGCTACAGTAATAAGTAATTTAAGACCAAAATCACCAATTTTAGCTTTATGTCCAAGTGAAGATGTAGCAAGAAAATTACTTCTTAATTATGGAGTATTTCCAATTGTTACAAGTAAAGTAAAAGATGATGACATGGATGATACAGTAAATAATGCAAGAGAAGTTGCAAAACAAGTATTTGGACTTGTTGAAGGTGATATAATAATAATTACAGGAGGAATTCATCATAATAAAGCAATCAAACAAACAAACTTTATGAAGATAGAAGAAATATAAAATGACAGAAAAAGAGATAAATGAAGAGTTTAAGAAAAATAATGATTATAATTTTCATAATGGAATAATAATTGATAAAGTATCAAAAGAAGAGGTAGTAGCACATGTAGATGCTAAAGATTACTCTCTTAATACATGGAAAATAATGCATGGAGGGCTTATCTTTGGACTTGCTGATATTGCAATTGGAGTATTATGTTTTGCAAATGGGCATGAATGTGTAACAATTGATTCAAATATTAATTATTTAAGGCCAATAAAAAAATATGCAAAGGCAGTAGCAACATGTATAAAGAAAGGACAAACAATTAGTTTGTTTAAAGCAGATATATTTAATGAAAAAGAAGAATTATGTGCTACTGTAACAATGAATTATTATAATATGAATTAAAAAGAATCTTTAAATAGATTCTTTTTGTTTTGTAATATAAGTAGTTTCATAGATTCTATCGTCACTGGAGTAACTAATAATAAACTTGTTTTTCTTCTTAGCAATTATAATTCCAATAGTATTATCCTGATAAATTGTCTTTAGGTTTTTATTGATATAATTCATATAGACTTGTATTTGACCAATGTGTTCTTTCTTAATTTCAGTAACTTTTAATTCAATAACAACATAACAATTGTATTTAATATTAAATAATATAATATCCATATAATTAAGTCTATTATCAATCATAATCTTGTATTCACTACCAATAAAAGAGTAACTAGATCCTAATTGATTCATGAACGATTCTAAATCTTCAAGAATTAATTGTTTTAATACTTTTTCAGAAACAATATCTTTATCAGTATCAATAATAATTGGATCTTTAATATAATCCTCAATTGATAAATCATTATTATTTTCTAGCTTTAATTTAGCTTTATTTGGTAATCTTTCATATTCTATATTTTTTATTTTTCTTGTAATTGTCTTTTTGATAATTTTCTTTTAATTACTTCATCAATATAATATTTTGACTTATTATTGAAAGATAATAATTGGATGTAATGAGACCATGACAATTGGGCAAACACTGGTTGGCTTTTTTGAAATAAATAAAATGCCCTTATATATTTTAATGTTCTTTCAGAATATTTTTTATTTACTTCTACAATAAGTTTTTTCAAAAAATCTTTAATTAAACCATCTCCATATTTAGCTTTTTTTCTACCGCCTTGAGCTTCAACAATTAGTTTGCCAACATTATAATATGTCATTAAATCATGTCTATTTATAGAGTATTCTTTAACATTTTATATATTTCATTAATTATTAAAAGACTTTTAATTTGCTCGTAGTAATTGATAATAATCACTCCCTAAAGTAATTATTACCCATAAGTATTAAAAGTTCTAAAGAATTTACATTTTTTACAAACAAATAATATATATTTTTATAATTAAATTGACAGGTTGGGGGTCAGTTTTATAATAGAAATATAGAAAAATAAGGGAAATGAGGTATGTATGTGAATAAAAAGAAAAACGGATTTACGTTAATAGAGTTATTAGCAGTTATCATAATTCTAGGAATATTAATGATAATAGCAATACCAAGTGTAACAAAGTACATAAGTGATTCTAGAAAAAGTAGTTATGTTGATACAGCAAAAGAAATAATATCAGGAACAAGAAACAAAGTAAATGATGGAAAGTTAGGTATGTTTGATACAAGTGCAACTTATTATATTCCATCAAGTTATATTAAAACAGAGAATG
>CADBDE010000026.1 GCA_902793375.1 uncultured Erysipelotrichaceae bacterium
ATTTACAATGTTTCTTGCTCCTCCAATTATTTCTTTTGCTGTATCTACATAAGCATTCTTTCTTGAATCACTTATATATCTTGTTACACTTGGTATTGCAATAATCATTAATATTCCTAGAATTATTATTACTGCCAATAATTCAATTAGAGTAAATCCATTTTTCTTTTTCATATTATCACCTATTATAAATATAACATAAGATTTTAATTATTAATAAAAAAAATAGATATTTAAATATCTACTTTACATTTATTTAGAAAAATATTTAGTTATAGATAATAATATAATTGGATGTGTTTGTTTATCAGGTACTTGCCTTTCATCTTTAATAGGGGTTTTGGTAGGGGTTTTGGATGAAAGGAGATGATTTTATGATTTATAGAGAATCTTCTTTATATTTCATAATCTTATTATTATTTTTAATAATATTTATATTACTTTTAAAATAAAAAAAGTCCTGATATAACTCCTAAGCTATATCAGGCATCACACAAAAAGGTAGGTGCTTGACTAGAACTTCAAACACATCCTTCATTTATATTATACTACAAGTTAACTTGTTTATTCAATATTATTTATTTAATTCATAAAGAATTATACTTGTTGCTACTCCAACATTTAAACTTTCTACTTTATCATTCATTTTTATATATAAGTATTCATCACACATATCAAGAATATCAGTGCTTACTCCATTTCCTTCATTTCCCATAATAAGTGCATATTTATCTGTTTTTTCTTCTCTCAATACTCTAACATCAGTTCCACTATCTACTCTAGTTCCATATACTGGAATATTTTCCTTTTTTAAATCATTAATTGCTTCTTTTAAATCACAAGTTACAATATTTATATGAAACATCATTCCTTGGGTAGCACGTACAACTTTTGGATTATAAAGATCTACTGTATTAGGACTTAATATAATTGTGTCTACATTAAATGCCAATGCACTTCTAATAATTGTTCCAAGATTTCCTGGATCTTGAATATCATCAAGTAACAATAATCTATTTCCTATTATTTTATTATCAATCATCTTACATACTGCCATTATATTACTTGGAGTATCTAATTCACTAATTTTATTAATTATTTCTTTTGAAACATATATAGTTGGTAAATCAGTTATAAATGAAGAATCTTGCTCTAATATTATTTCTTTAACAATTCCTTTTTTACAAGCTTCAAGTACTAAATGTTCACCTTCTACTAAAAATTCATTATTCTTTTTTCTATTTTTTCTTTCTTTTAATTTTATATATCCTTTAATTCTATCATTATCTGTACTAGTTATTACCATAAGACACCCCTATTCTTTTAATATTTTCTTTATTTGTTTATATTGTTCACAGTTTTCTCCTACTAACTCCCAAAAAGCCTTTGAGTGATCTGGATGAATTAAATGAGATAGTTCATGCATTATTACATAATCTAAACAATATATTGGTTTCTTCATTAATTCAAGATTTAGCGTTACTCGATGATCCTTTGTATTACATACTCCCCACCTAGTTGTCATTTTTCTTATTGTAAGTGTAGGATATGGAATCTTTTTTGAAAACTTGTTATAACATTCATCTAAATGTTCTTGAAATAACTTTGTTGCTTCTTTTTTATACCATTTTTCTAAAGCTTCTTCATCAACACTTTTATTCATAAATACCTTTTCTTCTCCTAAAGATATTCCAGGAATAGAAGTATATATTACATCATATTCTTTTCCTAAATACAAAAATTTTGATTTATTATCTACTCTTTTTTCCATTTTAGAAATCATATTTATAATTGATTTTTGATTCTCTTTGATTATTCTTTCTATCTCAAACATAGGTGTAAGTAAATTTGTTGTTACATAGATTTTTAAATCTTCTTTTACTCTTAAATAAGTATTTCTTTGACCTCTTTTTCTAGTTACTACAACTTCGTAGTCTTTATCATTAACTCTTATTTTCATGATGATCTATATCAACATTTCCTTTACTTGTTTCTATTGTAAGAGTATATTCTTGAGAATCTTTAATAACCGGAATAACAACACTACCACTTTCTGATTTAGCGTCTATTTTTAAATTAACAATTTCCTTTATAGTTATGTTTCCTAAATCAGTTTTTATAGATGAATTATTACTAGCATTTATTTCATCTATTACTATATTCCCCATATTAGAATTAATAGTTAAATTACTTGCTTTAGATATAGTAATATTTCCTTTATCACTATTAATATCCATACCAACTATACCAACATTTGTTTTAATATTTCCTATTTCTGAACTTATTAATACTTTTGGAAAATCTTCTGGAACATATATATTAACTTGATTTTTACAATTTAAAAAGCATGTTGTATTACCTGTCATTTTAGAAATAGTAAGTTTTTGAGATCCTTCAATAATTTCTGCTAAGTCTTTAGATGACCCATAAATCTCTACCCTAACTTTTTCATTTTCTGATTTATAAAAATTAATATTTGCCTTATCTGTTTTTATAGTAATTTCTTTTATATCTTTGTAATCTCTATCTTCTAATTTTTTTGTTCTATCTTGAAAGAATAGTACTGCAAGTATTGAACCACTTATAGCTACTATTACTATTAAAATTATTTTTAATTTATGCATAATCCACCAACTTTCGCTTAATATTATATCACTATAAAATAAAAAGGTCTACATAATTGTAGACCTATAAAAATTCTTATTGACCTTCTTCAACATTAAATATTTTATTTAATTCATTCATACTATCATAAATCTTTGTTCTTGTTTCTTCATCAATTTCTGATGAAATCAAGTTTTCAAGTGTCTCTACTTTTTTAATATCACTATGAATTTCTTGAATTTCTTTTTGATAATGATCATATATTCTCTTGTTATAGAAAAGTTTCTTAACAAATCCTGAATCTAAACAGAATTTATCATAGTCAACACCATAGAATTGACATTCATTTTTAATTCTAATTCTATATGATTTTTCAATACTGCTATCTTTAGAAACTAAAGTCATTGTTAAGTTTCTAATACCACATAGAATTGTTTCAACAGGTATTTTTATTGTTTTATTATCATTTAGTTTTAAAGGTATCTCAGTCTTCGCTGGTTTTAAGTAAAGTCTTTCTTTTAAAATATCTCTCATATTAAGAACTAATTTATCTTTGATATATTTTTTTAAGTTCAATAGATCTTCACTATTAGCTATATAAAAATAATCTTGAGTTGATTTAATAGTATTATCAACCATTTGACCAATCACTTTTTCCATAACATAAGTTGCTAAATACTCAATAATATTCATTCGTCCATCTTTATAAGATACTAAAGTATTATAATGTGTAACAACATATTCGTATGTAACACTATCAAACGATTTAAAGAAAATTAAACTTCTTTCTTTTACATATTGATAAGTATTAAAAATATCTTTATTTCTTAATGAAATAGCATCATCTAAATTACCTGATAATAAGTCATAATTACTATGAAAATACATATAATTTTCTTTTTTTATTATTTTTAGAATTTCTTCATTTTTCTTAAAATTTTCAATTGTAGTATAAAAATTAACCAATACTCTATTTCCATACTCATTGAATTTTATATAATAAGGCATTTCTCTTTTAATGCACTCATTAATATATATTTTTAATATTTTATATAATTTTATTGCATCTATATTAATTGTAAAAATTGTATTGTATGACAAGTTTGATCTAGTATCAAAATCAGAAAAAACAAATACTTGGTGATTATAATCATCAAATAATTCTGAAAAATATTTGTTAATATTAGCATCAGTTAAAACTTGTTGTAAATCTGAATATGTCTTTATACTTTCTAAATTTCTAACTTTGCTAATAACATCATAAATATCATAATCAAATTTTTTGTTCTCTACTAGTTCTCTTAGATTATCTTCAGAGAATGACAATACTTTATTTTTCCAAATTGACCACATTATTAGACAAAATGTCTTCTTATCTTCATTATCAAACATTAAAGCTGTATCTTTTTTGTCTTTTTTTGTTACCCGTGAATAAAAATCTTCAAAGTCAAAAGAAGCAGAATAAATATTCAACAATTTGTTCCACTTTATCTTGTTGTCCATTGGATTTTCAATACGTAAATATAAAGATTTTAAGTCTTCCATATCTATTCCCCTCTTTATTATAAGAATATAATACCATTTATAATTTGATAAATCAATTCTTCTTTAAACTTTTTAAATAATTTATAGCGTCATCTAAAGTTTTTACTTCTATTACTTCTACATTATAACCTTTTTCTTTTTTTATTTTTTTTGCTTCTTCATAATTTTCTCCAGTTGGTGCAAAGAAAACATCTGCATCATCTCTTTCAGCACCAGCTAATTTATATTTTATTCCGCCAATTTCTCCAACTGAACCATCCTCTTCAATCGTTCCAGTTCCTGCAATTTTCAATCCATTTGTTAAGTCTTCAGGAATTAAAGTATCGTAAATAGCAAGAGTTGTCATAAGCCCTGCACTAGAACCACTTTCAGAATCTCTAAATTTAAATCTAATTTCTGGAGTTACTTCATAATCATAAATATTAATAAAAGCTAATCCAATTGCTTTTACTCCTGATATATCCTTTATTTTTATATTAGCTTTATATGTTGAATCTCCTCTTTCAAATTCTAATTCTACAGTATCACCAACATTCTTATTTTGAATTATTTCTCTTAAAATAGAAATATTTTCTACACTATTACCATCAATACTATGTAATATATCTCCAATTTTAATTTTTACATCTGGTTCAATAAAATCATATAAAGCATATACATATGTAGTTTTACTATTAATTTTTATTTCTTTATCTGCTTTATAATATGCTATCATTACTGCAGTTTGATTGGCATTTAATAATGACATTTTATCTCTTAATAACAATTCTTCTAATGACTCTTCACTGTTATACTGATATTTTTCTACTTCAACTGCATCCCATCCAGAAATAATATTTGATAAAAAATATGTCAAAACATTACCATCTAATTGATTTACATAAGACAAATTATAGCTTCCCTTTTGTTCGTAAGCATCTGTTATTTCAAATCTATCAGATAAATCAGTAATACCTCCTGAAGTAAAAACATAATATGGTACTGGATAATTTACAACAATGAAAAAAATTATTAGAAAAATAATCATTTTATAATAATCTTTAATAAAATATTTAAACCAATCTTTTATTTTTTTAACCATTTTAACACTTCCCTGTAAATTATAATAGAAAGAACATTTATTATGACAAGAAAATTAAATAATTTTTTTATTGATTCTATTCTTATAATAATCTTTATTTATATATTTATTTACTCAAATAATGTAAAACAAATTATTATTTATGGAATCAATACTTGGATGTATAATTTGTTTCCATCAATATTTCCATTTTTACTAATAACAAAACTTATTTTTTATTATAATGTTTTGGAATTATTTGGAAAATCTTTTGGTAAATATATATCAAATATATTTAATGTTTCTATTAATTCAACTTTTGTAATTATTTCATCTATATTTAATGGATTTCCAACTGGAGCAATATTAACAAAAGAACTATTAGAAAATAATAAGATTAGCATTAGTGAAGCTAATAAATTAATTACTTTTACAAGCTTTGCTAATCCCATATTTATAATTTCATTTGTAGGAGAAACACTTCTAAAAAATAAGTATTTAGGAGTATTTATCTATATATCTCATATCGTTTCAGGTTTATTAATCTCATTTTTATTTAAAAATAAGTATACTACAAATAACAATCATAATTATAATAATCCAAGAAAAGAATTCTCTAGTATTTTAATGAAATCAATAAATGAATCATTTATTACATTAATTAATATACTAGGTATCATAATATTCTTTTTATTAGTTATTTCAATTATTGATACTTTTTTACCAAATACACTATTTAGTTTATTAATTAAACCTTTAATAGAACTAACTACTGGTGTAATTTATGTATCAAAACTAAATATTAATCTAAGACTTAAAGTATCTATTCTTGGTGCCATTATATCTTTTAATGGATTAAGTGTACACTTTCAAATTAAAAGTATTATTGATAACACTAAAATAAAGTATAATTATTATTTATATGCTAGAATACTACATTCTATATTATGTTTTATTATATTATTTTTATTTTTTAACATCATTTATTTTTAATGATCCATTCCATAAGGACAAATATTAACAGAATCTGTAATTTTAAATGTTACATATCTTTTATTTATTACAATTACTGGTCTTAATGCATAATGTGCATCTACTGAACTACCTAACATTGATTTTGAAGATGAGTCGACATACCAAACCAACTTACCATTATTGTTACCAGTAACTATCTTTTCAGACATTGTCCAATAACTTTTATTTGTTAACCAACTTGGAGAAGTTGCTAAAGAAAGATTTGGAGAATCAACTCCTCTAAATTGAGGACATGATGAAGAAATTCTTGCAATTTCTTCCGTAGTAATAAGTCTTACTTCATCTGCATTATTCCATTCTAAACCTAACTCATAAACCACATTTTTAATAATACTTCCATCATATCTATTTGCATAGTTTCTTATAGCATTAAATTCAACAGAATTCAAATCAATTGTTCTTGGATTTGGAATGTATGATGGATCAGTAATTCTTTTATATATAACATATGGATCACCTGCATTACCACAAGCTGCATCTTTTTTTGTTTCAGGATCATACAATAATATCAAATCAGCTTGAGTTTTGCTAGAATCCTTTATTACTCTAAATGCTTGTTGATATTTTTCATTTAATTGAACTGATACTCTATCACCCTTAGAGTATTGTTGATATTCTCCAGCAGGTACAGGATCGGCTTGAGTTCCATTTATTACTATTGAAATATCAATATCAGTATCTAAATCAGCATGATTAAGATTAAAGCCAATTTTATATAATTTTGTTCTAGTCTCTATACCATCATTTATACTTTTTGTATGCAAGATATAATCATCATCTATGAAAATATTTGCTCCATCTGGAATATCATATTTTATATCACCATATATAATATATGGAACCCCATATGAATAATCTGCTATTTTTTCATTGTTATCATCATATATTTCATCAATTTTTATTTCTGTATCAACTCTAAATACTTTCTTAGTATTATCATTAAATGTAATATAAATACATCTTGGTTCTATAGTTTCACGACCTTCGTTATCTATTTGCTTACAAGTTTCAATTTCTTTAACTCCCTTTAATTGAACGTCATCTTGAACATCCATAACTAAATGAGCTTTAAATGCTAACAATTCTTGTTCTATTGATGAATCAACTTGTTTATTTTTATACGTTACAATTATAGAAAACAAAGAAATTGCTAATATACTTGAAAATACGAAACTCATTATTAATTCAATAACTGTAAAACCTTTATTACTTTTTAACATGTTTCATCACCAGTCCCATCAAATAGTAATTCAATATTAGCCATTCTTCCATCGTTAAAATATATTATCAGTCTCCTTGCATGACTATACTCCATAGGAACTCTACTATTATACTTTTGCATTTGTGCAATATACTCTCTTAATCCTCTATCAAAGTTTTTACTAGCCTGAACTAATCCATCTTTAATATCATAATTAGTAATTAATATTTCCTTAACATCTAAATAATCTCTTGATAAAAGAGCTTTACAATAGTTTTCATTAGATAAAAATAAACATATGTCATCTTTATCAAACAAATAATAGTTTTTTCCATCTCCTTCTGGTAAAGTTAATAGTTTTACAACTCTATCTTCTGAACTTTTTAAAATCATTTTTCTTATCAAATGTGCATCATATATACTATCAACTGAATCATAATCAGCTGCTTTTTCATATTCTCCGATAATTGGCAAAACATTTGCTACAATAAATGCAAAAATACCTAAAACAAAAACTGAAGTAATAATTGTTTCAACTAACACAAATCCTTTTTTATTCATAAGCCACCTCTTATAGCTACTATTCCATATCATATTTATTATATAATAAATTAAAAATTAATACCACAATTATTTAAAAAATTAATTGAAATATTGATAAAAAAATGAAGTTATTATATAATATTTTTATGATATTAAAATAAGGGGCATGATAGTATGATAGAATATGATTTTGTAAATACGCCTATAGTTGACATAGTTAATAGAATTATTATATTTGCTTCGCAACATAAGGCCAGTGATATACACTTCGATCCAAGAGAAGATTGTATGATGATTCGTATGAGAATGGATGGTAGATTAAAAGACCATTCAAAAGTTCCAAAAATGTATGAAAAGAACTTAACTACCAGAGTTAAGCTTATTTCAAAGATGAATATTACTGAAACTCGTATTCCACAAGATGGTGCCATTAAAGGTGTTGTTGATGGAAAAGAATTGGACATGCGTGTATCTGCACTTCCTACCAATGAAGGTGAAAAAATAGTTGTTCGTCTTTTGGACTACTCTCAAAGTTTGGAAGGTATTGAAACTTTAGGATTCAGTCCAAAAAATTTAAAGAAAATTGAACGTTTACTAGATATTCCAAATGGTATTATTCTTGTTACAGGTGCAACAGGTTCAGGTAAATCTACAACAACATATTCAATGTTATCAGCTATTAATACTGAAGATAGAAATATAATAACTGTTGAGGACCCCGTAGAAATGAACATCGAAGGAATAAACCAAGTTTATGTTAATGCTGAAATTGGATTGACATTTGCTAGTGCCCTAAGATCTATCTTACGTCAAGACCCTGATGTAATACTAATCGGAGAAATTCGTGATAGTGAAACAGCTCAAATAGCAGTACGTGCTGCCATTACTGGTCACTTGGTTTTATCTACAATCCATACAAATAATGCATTAAGTACAATTGAACGTTTGCTAGATATGGATGTTGAAAGATACTTATTATCTACAGCATTAAATGGAATCATTTCACAAAAACTTGCAAGAACATTATGTCCTGATTGTAAAAGATTAAGACCTACTACAAGCTATGAAAAACAAATCTTTGAAAAAATGTTAGGTCAAGATGTTAAAGAAGTTTATGAACCAGTTGGATGTGATAAATGTAATAGAGGCTTCCGTGGAAGAATTGCTCTTCATGAAGTATTATTTTTAACAGATAGATTAAGAGAATTAATAAATGATGAAGAAACTGAAAAAGAAGAATTAAGAAAAGCCGTATATGATGAAGATACTACCACTCTACTTCAAGATGCATTACAAAAAGTTGTTGAAGGATATACAACATTTAAAGAAGTGTATAGAGTTGTTGATATCGACTTCGACTTAGAAAAATCCATTAGAAAAGAAGTTAGAGAACAAGAAAAACTTAAAAATAAAAATGAAAAACTTGAAATCATTGATTTATATGATACTACTAATTCAAATATGAAAATATCTAATAAAGAATTATCAAAGATTAAAGAAAAAGCTAAAGAAGAAGCAGAAAAGAAATATATTAAAAAGAAAAAATTTGTTGATAATGACATAATAGATATCTTTGAAGGAACAACACCTCCAACAAACAACAAAGATGAAGCAAAACAATCAAAAGAGAAAAAAGAAACTAAAAAGGAAACTAAAAAAGAAGATAAAAAGTAATTTATGAATAAGTCAACAAAAAGTGGACACTAAAAAAGAATTTCTAGAACCCTAATTCAGTTTTATATTGAATTGGGGTTTTATAATCTAATGAACATGCTAA
>CADBDE010000027.1 GCA_902793375.1 uncultured Erysipelotrichaceae bacterium
GGATACTTAAATAATTGTACATGGTTGATGGAGAACTTAGGACAATATGAAGGATCATCAGGAGCATACGGATACTGGTTAGAGACTCCGCGCTCTTCCTACACTAGCAGCGTTTGGCGCGTGGGTGGTAGCTACCGCAGCGTGGTCAGCAGCGACGCCGGCAATGCGAGCATCTATGGGGTCCGCCCGGCCATTACAGTTCTAACGTCTAATATCTCAAACTAGATAGAAAAAGAGAAAAGTAAAAAAAATATGACTGAAATATAAAATTAGAAAAGTAATAAATCTTGTCGACCGAGGCGATAGACCTATGGTCGGCAAGACTATATTATATTAAAAGAAGAGTGTTTATAATAAAGTCGACAAAGAAAACCATATTTTTAATAACAATTTATATGATAGTAAAATATATAATAATCTAATATTTTACAAAATATAAATGTTATTAGATTTAATAATTGAGAGTATTTTAAAAGGCAATCGTTTGATTGCCTTTTTTATATCTTTCTATATAATCCTACTGCTTTTCCTAGTATTGTAACATTATCTAATATTATTGGAGCCATTGTGTCATTTTCTGGTTGAAGTCTTATATGATTTTGTTCTTTATAAAATGTCTTTAATGTTACTTCGTTTTCTCCTGTCATTGCTGCAACAATTTCACCATTGTTAGCAGTTTTTTGTTTTTCAATTAAAACTATATCCCCATCTCTTATTCCTTTATTAATCATCGATGTTCCTTTAACATTAAGAGCAAATATTTCTTTCTTCTTAGGTATTAAGTTTACTGGAACAGAGAAGTATTCATCAGGGTTTTCAATTGCCTCAATTGGACTACCTGCTGTTATTGTTCCAATTAATGCAACATCTACTACAGATTCATTACTTTCTAAGTATTCATTAGGCACTAATAACTCAAGTGTTCTATTTTTCCCTTTTCCTTTAGTAATGTATCCTTTACTTTCAAGTTTACTTAAATGAAAATGAGTAGTTGCAGGAGAACTTAAGTCAAGCTCTTTTCCAAGTTCTCTAACAGTTGGAGGATATCCGTTCTTTGCAATAAATTTTTTTAAAGTATCTAACATTTGTTTTTGTTTATCAGTAAGTTTTTCCATATCTAACACCTCAAATATATAATAACATAGTAAAATTATATAGTCAAACAATTGTTTTATGTTGACAAAGTTCTTATAAAATGTTATTTTAATACCTTGCCTTAGAAAGAGGTGTTGTTATGAATAATGCAACTTTAATATATAAAATACAATATAATAATAGTTCTAAAGAATTAAAACTTGAGAATCAACCATTATATTTAATTGATAAAATTACTTCTAATTTTAAAAATGATGATGATTTTATTAATCATTATTACAATAAAGAACGTATTTTAAATTTTATTAAAGATAATGGAAATACTAAAGGAAATGTAGTAATTGATTATAAAAAAGATGTATATGAAAAAGAAGAATTAAAACCATTATATGACATAAAGGATATTGTTATTAAAGAAGATTTATATAACAATAATTATTCTGAACTTGAAAAAGCAAGAAAACTACTTTTTAACAGTAAAAATCAAATATTTGCAAGAATTATTTTAAAAAGTAATATTTTTAAAGAAGAATTAAATAGATATATTGATCTTAATGAAGAAGAAGTAAGGTTTGCAACTATTAATGATATTGAAGTTAAATATATAAATAAAAGATATTTTGTTAGTTTTAAATCATTATTAGTTTATAGAATAAATAATAAAAAATTAGGTTATTTAAGAAATGCTTATCATGATATGTTAAATATTCTTAAAAAAAGAATAACTGAAAAAGATAATAGTACAATTTATTACTTTAATAGAGAATTAAGATTATTAATTGATTGTTATAAAGAATTAATTAATAATATTAGTGTAAAAAATGTAAGACTATATGGCTTTGATAAAAGAATATTATTAAATTATAGATTAGTAAAATAAATGTTTAAAAAGTATAAGATTATTTCTTATACTTTTAATTTGTGTTAAAATGTTTATAGGTGATAGTATGAAATATTTAGAAGAATATTTAAAGTACTTAAGATATCAAAAGAATTATTCAGAAGAAACAATTAATAGTTATGAAGAAGATTTAGTAGAGTTTTTTGAATTCTTAGATAATCATAATATCGATGTATTAAAAATTAAATATGAAAATATAAGAGAATTTTTAAAAGGACTTGATGAGAAAAAAAATAAAGCAACTACGGTATCAAGAAAACTTAGTTCTTTAAGAGGATTTTATAAATTTTTAATAAATAAAGATTATATTGAAGTTAATCCTTTTACTCTTATTAAGACACCTAGAAAAGAAAAGAAACTTCCAAGATTTTTCTATTATAATGAACTTGAAGAAATGTTTGATTCAATTGATATATCAAATGCACTCGGACAAAGAAATAGATTAATTCTTGAAGTCTTGTATGCATCAGGTGTACGTGTTTCTGAACTTGTTAATATAAAAGTAAAAGATATAAATGATGAGGAAATTAAAGTACTTGGAAAAGGAAATAAAGAACGAATTACAAGAATTGGTGATTATGCAAGAGAAGTTCTTGATTTATATTTAAGTGATGGTTATAAAGAATTAAATAGAAAAAATAGTGAATATTTATTTTTAAATAAAGATGGAGATCAATTAACAACAAGAGGAATAAGATATATTCTTGATCAAGTAATTAAAAATACAAATGTTAATAAAAAAATATCTCCACATATGTTAAGACATTCTTTTGCAACACATTTGTTAAATGAAGGATGCGATATATTATCAGTACAAGAATTATTAGGACATGAGAGTTTAACTGCTACTGCAATATATACTCATGTTACAACAGATAGATTAAAAGATGTGTATTTTAAAACACATCCAAGAGCTAGAAAATAGGGAGGTTTTATGGCAAAATTATATTTTAGATATGGAGCAATGAATAGTGGTAAATCAACATTACTATTACAAACTGCACATAATTATGAAGAAAATAATATGAAAATAATAATTGTTAAACCTATGGTTGATACTAAAGGAAATAATAAAGTAGTATCAAGAATAGGGGTAGAAAGAAAAGTTGATTTATTACTTGATAAGGAAGATAATCTTTATGAAATTGTTAAAGAAAAATATAGTGATGTTAACTGTGTATTGGTTGATGAAGCACAGTTTTTAGATAAAGAACAAGTAGATAATTGTATGGATATAGTAGTAAATTTAAATATTCCAGTTATATGTTATGGTCTTAGAACTGATTTTCAGACTAAAGCTTTTCCTGGATCAGCAAGATTATTAGCTATTGCACATTCTTTAGAAGAAATGAAGACAATTTGCCCATGCGGATCAAAAGCAATTTTTGTTGGAAGATATACTAATGGCGAGTTTACTACAAGTGGAGACCAAGTTGCTATTGATGGTGAAAACGAAGTAACCTACAAATCTATGTGTGCAAAATGTTATGGAAAAGAGAAAATGAAATTGCTAAGAAGATAGATTTGTGATATTATTATATTAATATGGGTGATTATGATGAGAGTAAAAGATAGGGAAATTGAAAAAGTTAATAAGCATAGTGTTAAGCGTCTTGAACCAATTCTTGATAGTATAGATAGATATGAAGAAGCTTTAATTAAAGAGTTTAATGATAATCTATCTAAGATATTTGGAAATAGTTTAATACCTATTTTTGATGAAATAGCAAAAACACCCAATTTAGAATCTATAAAAACGAGGACTTTATTAGTAGATGGCCAAAAGTTTGTTGTGCCATATAATATTTTACAAGATTTTCATAAGTCATATATAAGTGATCCTGATCTTAGAAATGAATATGAAAGAAGATTAAAAAAATGGTTTAGTAGTAAAACTGAACAATTAAAAAGTGCTATAGTAGACAAAGATTCTTATCCTGATTTAATAAGAATTACAGCGCCAACTTATGCTTTAGCATCTCTTGCTTTAACATCTTTTCACAAAAAACCAAGAATGATTTTAAGAGATGTACAAAAAATGACTGGAATAGTCATTAGTGAGGGGGATATTGCTGAATTATCTGCAGGAGAAGGAAAAACATTATCTGCAGTACTTCCAGTTTTCTTACAATCATTAAGAGGTAAAGGAGTTCATGTAATTACATCAAATGGTTATTTATCAAAAAGAGATTATGAAGAGACTCTTCCTATATATGAGGGATTAGGAGTTAGTTCTGGTTATATTCCAAGTAATGAAGAAGAACTAGCTGATTTGGAAGGAAAAGATATAAGTAAATTAGATCAAAAAGGTATAATAGATTTAAGTAATAGATTAAAAACTATTAAACAAGAGTCATATAGAAAAGATATTTCTTTTGGATCAAAAGAAACATTTGCTTTTGATTATTTAAGAGATAGTTTAATAAAGAAAAAAGAAGACTTACTTCAAAGAGAAGATAAACCTGGTTTTGCCTTAATTGATGAAATAGATGATGCATTAATAGATGATGCACAAATACCATATAGGATAGCAGTTGCTACTCCAATGTATAAACCAAATATGTCATTAAAAGATTTATGTGTTACACAAGGTCTTTCTTATGAAGATACATTACAAAAAGTTAATACATTTATTACAGATGCAGAACATTTAACTTATGAAGAAGCAAGGTATATTTCTAATATGTATGGTAATCACGATTTACTTGCTGATCCTTCAAAATATCAAGAAGCAGCTGATAGATTCTTTAGATTAAAAAAAGTATATGTTACTAAAGATAACATGTTTGGGTTTAAAACATCAAAAGATGTATATAGAGCATTACTTGATGAAGATGTATATGATGCTCAAGCAATAAGAAGTAAATATGGAATTATATATTGTAGTGAATTACAAGATTATAAAATATCTGATAAATGTTATGAAGAATTCTTAAAATATTGTTATTTTTCATTTCATATTAATTCACAATTAGTTAAATATTATAAACAAATAAGAACTGATAAGAATTACGAATTTGGTAGAGATTATTACGTTACTCCTGTAGGAAAATATTTAAGATTAACTACTAAAGGGGCAAATAGAATATTAAATGATCCAAATTATCCAGATTTTGTGGATGATTACAATAGATATATGTCTTCAGTTAAAAGTGAATCTGCAACAGTTTTTCATTATTTTAATCAAGCTGTAACTGCTCATTTACTTATGAAACCTGGAGAAGATTATATTGTAGAAGATGGAAAAATAAAAGTATTAAAAAATGGAAGAATTCAGGAAGGCTCAACATATTCAAATGGACTACATCAAGCGCTTGAGTTAAAAGAAGGTATTATTCCAGAAAATAGAACAAAAGAGACTACAACATCTTCTTCTATTACTCAAAAAGAGTTTTATTCTAGATATGATTTATTTAGCGGAATGACAGGAACATCTTCAAAGAGTCTTTTTGGTGAAATATTTGGAAAGGGAACTGTTGAAGTTCCAAAGCATGCCTTCTATAGCTTTTATGGTAGAAGAAAAATAAAAGATGCAAAAGAACCATTAGGAGTAGAGAAAAAAGATACTGTTTTCTCATTAAACTTAGATGATAAAGTTAATTTAATTATAAATTCTATAATTGATTCTCAAAGAAGTAAGCCTAATCAACCTGTTTTACTTGTAGTATCTGATTATAGTGAAATAAAGCTTTTTGAAGAAGCGTTGAAAAAAAGAAATATGGATTTTAATACATTAACTGCTACTACTTCAAAAGAAGACGAAGCATTAATTATTGCTCAAGCAGGACTTCCTGGTGCTATTACTATTTCTACTGAAATGGCTGGACGTGGAACGGACATTAAAGTAGGAGGAGATAGAGATACTATAATTGATATAGCTACAGAAAGACATATAAGAATGCTTGAACAAAAACAAGGTGTTGTATTAAATCTTTCTCCATCAGATAGAGTATTCTTAAGAGAAAAAGTTGAAAAGGCTTTAAGTAATAAGTTGTGGACAATTCAAGAAGAAGAAACTAATAGAAAGTATTTAGATAAATTAGGATTAAAAGTAATATCTAGTGGATTCTTCGATATGAAAAGAGTTGATAGGCAACTTGAAGGAAGAACGGGAAGAAATGGAATATCTGGGGTATGTGAGAGATATGCTTATCCAGAAGATTTAAAAAGAATGGGGATTTCATCATTTAATTTTAAAGATTCTTTAGAAGATACTTTAAGTAAATTTAAAAGAAATCCAGATGGAAAGTTAGAAATAGATGAAAAATCTTATAATGCAATTGTTGAAAAAATAGAAACAATTCAAAAAACAAAAGAAAACGAAATAAAAGAAAGAATAAAAGATTCTCAACAATTGAATAATTATTCTACTAAATTAATTGAAGAATATAGAGAAAAAAGAAGAAAAATTATTTGTAATCAAGTAGATACTGAAAAAGTAATTCAATCAATGATTGAAGATGTTACAGATGGAATAATCTCTTCATATATTTTAGATAAAGAATTAAAAAAGAAAGCATTATTAGAACCACTTAATAAAAGTGGATTAAAAATTGATGTTACTGCAATTAGTTTGGAAGTAAAACAAGTATTAGGTATTTCTTTTGATCCAAGTGTTGTAGATAAGAGTAATATTAATTTGTTAGAATTAAGAGATGCTATTATAAGAACTGCCAAAGAAAGAAGAAAAGCAATTCCAAAAGAAAATGATAATAGAGCATTACTTGCACATAATGATTATATGATAGCAAATATTCCTGAAATACTTGAAAAAAGTTTTAGTGTAAAAAGCCTAGTTTCAATTTCTACAGGATTTGAAAATCAAAAAGAAGCACTAGCAAATATTAAATTTTTTGATACAAAGAGAAAATTGTTATATGAATCATATAGACAAGGATTAAAATTATCAATGGGAATTCCACTATCAAAAGAAGAGTTTAAAATATTAGAAAGAAGAAAAAAACAATTATTTGAATTAATTGTAAAAGAAAGTGAAAATACTGAAGAATATGAGATTAAAGAAGCTAATTATCAAGAAAACAATATAAATATAGTGGATAGAATAAAAGCAATAAAGAAAAGCTTAGATGAAAAAGATGAAAAGAAAATGCAACAAACTCAAAAACAAATTGAAAAAGGTAAAGATGTAGATTTAAAACAATTATATAGTAATTTATTTGTAAGACCTATTAAATTTCTTAATACAATTATAGATGGAAAGAAAGTAACTAAACTAGTAATTGTAAAAGAACCTATCAATCAAGTATCAAAAGATGTAAAGAATACTTCATCAAAGTGATGAAGTTTCTTTTTTTATTAAATAACTGTTGATTTTACTATATTTTTTTTTGTATAATATAACACGTAGGAAAGGATGGAGTATATATAATGAAATATGTTTATACTTTTAAAGAAGGAAATGCTGATATGAGAAACTTACTTGGTGGTAAGGGTGCTAACTTAGCAGAAATGACTAATATAGGGTTACCAGTACCTCAAGGGTTTACTATCACAACAGAAGCATGTACTAAATATTATGAAGATGGAAGAGAAATAAATGAAGAAATCCAAAAACAAATAAATGAGTACATTGTAAAAATGGAAAAAGAAACTGGAAAGAAATTTGGAGATAAAGAAAATCCACTTTTAGTTTCAGTAAGAAGTGGAGCAAGAGCTTCAATGCCAGGAATGATGGATACAATTCTTAACTTAGGACTTAACGAAGAAGTTGTAGAAGTTTTAGCTAAGAAGAGTAATAATCCAAGATGGGCATGGGATTGTTATAGAAGATTTATTCAAATGTATTCTGACGTAGTTATGGAAGTTGGAAAAAAATATTTTGAAGAATTAATCGATAAAATGAAAGCTAAGAAGAAAGTTAAACAAGATGTAGAATTAACTGCAGATGATTTAAAAGAATTAGCTAATCAATTCAAAAAAGAATATAAATCTAAAATAGGAAAAGATTTCCCAACTGATCCAAAAGAACAATTAATGGGAGCTATTAAAGCTGTATTTAGATCATGGGATAATCCAAGAGCTAATGTTTATAGAAGAGATAATGATGCTGTAAACGTTCAATCAATGGCTTTTGGTAACATGGGAGATGATTGTGGAACAGGTGTTGCATTTACTCGTGACCCAGCTACTGGAGAAAAAGGATTATTTGGAGAATTCTTAACTAATGCACAAGGAGAAGATGTTGTTGCAGGTGTTAGAACTCCAATGAAGATTGCTGAAATGGAAGAAAAATTCCCTGAAGCATTTAAAGAATTTAAACAAGTTTGTAAGACTCTAGAAGAACATTACAGAGATATGCAAGATATGGAATTTACTGTTGAACATGGTAAACTTTATATGTTACAAACAAGAAATGGAAAAAGAACTGCTAAAGCTGCTTTAAAAATTGCTTGTGATTTAGTAGATGAAGGAATGCGTACAGAAGAAGAAGCTGTATTAATGATAGATCCAAGAAACTTAGATACATTATTACACCCTCAATTTGATACTAAAGCACTTAAAGAAGCAAAACCAATTGGTAAAGGTTTAGGAGCTTCACCTGGAGCTGCTTGTGGACAAATCGTATTCTCAGCAGAAGACGCAGAAAAATGGGCTGCACAAAAGAAGAAAGTTGTTTTAGTTAGACTTGAAACATCACCAGAAGATATCACTGGTATGAAAGTTGCACAAGGAATCTTAACAGTTCGTGGAGGAATGACTTCACATGCTGCAGTTGTTGCTCGTGGAATGGGTACTTGTTGTGTATCAGGTTGTGGTGACATCAAAATGGATGAAGCACACAAGAAATTTGAACTTGCTGGTAAGACATTCAAAGAAGGAGATGTTATCTCAATCGATGGATCAACTGGTAATATCTATGATGGAGAAATTAAAACAGTTGATGCTACAATTGCTGGAGAATTCGGTCGTGTTATGGAATGGGCTGACAAATATAGAAAATTAGGAGTTAGAACTAATGCAGATACTCCAAGAGATACTAAGAAAGCAATTGAACTAGGAGCAGAAGGAATTGGACTTTGCCGTACAGAACACATGTTCTTCGATGAAGAAAGAATCTTTAACTTAAGAAGAATGATTCTATCTGAAACAGTTGAAGATAGAGAAAAATATCTTAACTTATTAATTCCTTATCAAAAAGGTGACTTCAAAGCAATGTATAAAGAGTTAAAAGGAAAACCAATGACTGTTAGATACATTGATCCACCTCTACATGAGTTTGTTCCTAAGACTGAAAAAGAAATGAAAGACTTAGCAAAAGCTATGGGAATGACTGTAGAACATATTGAAAAAGTTTGTGATGAACTTCATGAATTTAACCCAATGATGGGACACAGAGGATGCCGTCTTGCTGTAACTTATCCAGAAATAGCTAGAATGCAAACTAGAGCTTTAATGGAAGCTGCAATCGAAGTAAATAAAGAAGATGGATACGATATCGTTCCAGAAATCATGATTCCACTTGTTGGAGAAGTAAAAGAATTAAAATTTGTTAAAGATATAGTTGTTGAAACAGCAGAAGAAGTTAAGAAAGAAAAGAAATCTAAGATGGAATATCATATTGGTACAATGATTGAAATTCCAAGAGCTGCACTTTTAGCTGATGAAATAGCAAAAGAAGCAGAATTCTTCTCATTTGGAACAAATGACTTAACTCAAATGACATTTGGATTCTCAAGAGATGATGCAGGTAAGTTCTTAGGATCTTATTATCAAAATAAGATTTATGAACAAGATCCATTTGCTAAAGTTGACCAAAAAGGTGTTGGAAAACTTATCAAAATGGCTGCAGAACTTGGAAGAAGCGAAAGACCAAATCTTAAATTAGGTGTTTGTGGAGAACATGGTGGAGATCCAGCATCAGTTGAATTCTTCAATTCAGTTGGATTAACTTATGTATCTTGCTCACCATTTAGAGTACCTATAGCAAGACTTGCTGCTGCACAAGCGGCCATAAAGTCGAGCCAAAAATAGAGCGATAAGCCGTTCCAATAAAAATAAATACTGAAAGAACCGAAAGGTTCTTTTTTGTTGCAATAAAAAGGAGAGTAATTAGTATTAAAATATGTTTTACTAAATGAAAGGAGAGATTTTTGAATATTTATTAAATTGTTTATTTTAGACAAAAGTAGTCGCCATAAGGTTTGGACGACTATTTTTTATTAGTAAAAATGTAAAACGAAAGGAGAGATAAAATATGTTTTACAAAAAAATTTTTTTAGAGAATATGTCACAAGGGGCAAGACTAAAATTTATAAGGGAGAATAAAGGTATAGAATTGAATGATATAGCTGAATATTTAGGTTATAAAAGTAATAAGCCAATTCGCGAATGGGAAAATAATGTAAAGAGTCCAGATGCAAGAAATTTACCTAGATTAGCAGAAGCATATGGGGTTAGTATTGATGCGATAAAGAATTACGATTTCATTGATCCAATAGATGAAATATATTATCCAATGTGGTTTGAAGAACAATTTCCATATTATGAATTTGACATAGCTTCATGTAGATTTGGAGGTTCAGCTTATAACTTCAATGTTCAAAATGGAATTAATGAATGGTTAGAAATGAGAAAAAAAAGAGAAAACCACGAAATAACAGATCAAGAGTATATTGAATGGAAATTGAACTATAAATTAAAGAATCCTTTGAAGTAATCGGAAAATAGTAATATTCCGATTAGTAAAAGAAGATAAAAAAGTATATTCTTGTGATATAATTAATATGAGGTGTGAACTATGAATGAGTATATTAATTTAGATGAAAAGAATATTGATGAAGAACATATTTGTTGTGCAATTGGTGATCCTAAACATCAAGA
>CADBDE010000028.1:0-1775 GCA_902793375.1 uncultured Erysipelotrichaceae bacterium
TTATGTATGTTATAGATGAAGAACCATTTTTAAAGAATCCAACTGGTAAACCTATAATAATTAATTATTTTTATCATGAAAAAATAAGACAATCATCTAAGAATAAATGATCGGAATATTAAGATATTATGATGTTTATTTTCTATAACCCCCCTGTAACTCCTAGTATCCAGTTTTTTGAATTAATTACTTTTTAAAACGCTAAATTTCTCATGTTGTTTAATTATAAAATTAAATCTTTATTATTTAACAAGTCTTGATTTATAAGGGATTAGTCTACTTGCATTTATAATATGCAAACTTCACGTATAACCCCCCTAAGCTAGCTACCGTACAAGCTGCAATCAAAGAAAAAGCTGCTGAAAAAGAAGCAAAAAAAGCTACTAAGAAGACTACAACTAAGAAATCTAAATAATAATATTAAAGACTAGAGAAATCTAGTCTTTTTTGTTCGGGAAATAGTAATTTTACGTATATAATAAATATGATAAAATAGCATTTTTTATGTTATAATTATTTATGAAAGGAGAATCTATATGAACAAAATGTTTGCATTTATGAGAGAATCGCAAACAGCAAGATTTTTTATACCAGCAGGATTAATATTAATTATTTTTGGTATTGTTGTATTTGTTATTACATTAAATAATCAAAATTATATTAAAATAGAAGCAACTGTAACTAATGTAGAAGAAACACAAGAAACTAACGTGGATGATGATGGAACTAATACCACTACTGTATATAATGCTACGGTAAATTATACAGTAGGTGGAAAAGAGTATACACAAACTCTTGATAATGTTTCAAAGTGCAAAATAGGGGATAAGATGGATATTTATTATAATCCAAAAGACCCTAATCAAATAACTCAATCGAAAAGCCTTATTTTACCTATTGTTATTATTGTTGCAGGAGTTGCATCATTAACTGGTGGAATAATTAGTGCTGTTAATGCAGTTAAACGTCATACGAAAATGAAAGAACAAGAAAGGAAATGGTCAAATGAATAAATATTTATTAAAACCCAAATTAGCAACAGTTAAACAAGCCTTCTATTTAGAAGATGAGAATGGAAATATGGTTTATGAAGGAAAGATGACTAAATTTAAATTTTTTGGTGCATCACCATTTGAAATAGTAAATCATATTACTAATAAAACTGAAGAACATAAAATTGGTAAAACAGTAACAATTGAGCAAAGTAATGGAATTGACATAATCGACTTTTTATCTAAAAGATCTTATTTTAAATATGATGGTAAAAAGATATGGGATTATTTACATGATTTAGGAATAAGAATTGATTCTAAATTATCTGGAAATAAAGTTGGTATGACTTATGATATAACTTTTGAAGGAAAACCATTAGCAACAATTGCAACAAGTTCTCCAAAAGGAAAATCATTAATTACAACAGATTTATATTATGATGTAACTTGTGAAGAAAAAGATCTTGATTTAGTGTTCTTAGTTGCTTTTTCAATAGCAAAGACAGAGCAAACTTTTTATGATTAATAATTAATTTGGAAGATTAAGATATTACGTTAAGATTAGAATGAAGATTTAAGCCTTTTCATTGCTTTGAATTTTAAGATATTAGGATTTAAATATTTCTAAATTTATATCAAAAAGAATAAAAAAAAATAGCACTCTGTATTGACAACTGCTAATTATTGAGTATAATTATAATTGTAGTGAGAAAAAGATACTCACTATGGTATTAAAATTATATATTTGATATGTGCTTACCTCAAATGGCTCAACACATTTAG
>CADBDE010000028.1:1866-9901 GCA_902793375.1 uncultured Erysipelotrichaceae bacterium
AACAGTTCATGCTAAACAAGAAAGTAAAAATGATGAAAAGGATAAACATGGTAAGTATATTAGACGCGAAAGATATTATGGTGAAGCATCCCGTAGTTTTTATGTTGGAGATGAAGTTACAGAAGAAGATATCAAAGCTAAATTTGAAGATGGAACATTAAAGATTGAAGTTCCTAAAAAAGAAAACAAACAAATCAATAATAAAAAGTATATCGAAATCGAATAATGAATTGCAAAAGGATTGGTTTAATCCTTTTGTTTTTTTATAATTATGATACGTAAAATTCTCTAAAAAAAGAAATATATCTAAAGATTAAGATATTATGAATTGATTAGCATGTAAACGCACTTTTTTTCATGATATATTTTTATAATGTAAAAAAAATAATCTACCATAAAACATATTGCAAAGAATATTTGCTATACTTATTTTTTTTTTAATAATATAATTTTATTTGAAAGGAGAATAAAATGGAATTAGGTAAGATTATTGCTGAAATTAGGAAGAATAATAATTTAACACAAGATGATTTAGCAAATAAGTATTTTATAACTAGACAAACTATTTCTAATTGGGAAAATGGAAAAAGTTATCCTGACTTGGAAACACTTGTTAAAATAAGTAATGATTTTAATATTTCCCTTGATGAATTATTAAAAGGGGATAAAAATATGATAAAAGATATAACAAAAAAGCAAAAGAACTATAACATAATTAGATCATTCATAATAGCATTATATATATTTGGAATATTATGTTTATTATACTTTGCAATTCCATATATACTTCATAACATTAATATTTTTGATATAACTGGTGCATTTTCTTCAAATGATTGGCTTGGTTTTGGATATGTCTTAATAATTTTAATAATACCTCTTTTAATAATTAATTTACTGGCATATATATTTGTTGATTTAAAAAATAAGAAAATGAAATTATTATTTTTTATTCCTACTGTTATTTGTTTACTTTGTGTAGCACATTATTTCTTATTTATTGTAGATTGGAATGAGGAAAAATCAGCAAAACCAATTGCAGTCTTCGAATGCCATGTTAATAAAAATACTTATAAGTATAAATATTATTCAGGAGAAGGTTGGTCTACTGCTGATCATGATAATGACATACCTTCAGCAGAAATTGATACTACAAGTGAAGAAACATTTTTTCAATCAGTAAATGAATATTATAAAAGTATTGGTGGTTCTTGTTCTTAGAGACTTAAAAAAACTATAAGCTTTGTTTAATTGTTTTCATGATACAACTAAAGTACAATTTGCAGTCAAAGAAAAACAAGCTGAAAAAGAAGCAAAGAAATTCAAAAAAGTAATAATATAAAAGACTAGATTTCTCTAGTCTTTTTGTTTGCAGTTTTAATCAAAAATACTCTTATTTTTGTATTCTGTTTCAATTATATGCATTATTTCTTCAGGAGATTCATTACAATTATTATCTAGCCATTTTTTAATAACTGCATTAAGTCCGGCTTTAAAAAATTCTATATGATAATCAATAAATTCATCATTATATAGTAATTTAGATAAATTAATATCATACTGATACATTGGAATAGATTGTGGTTCCAATTTAAAGTAAGTTTTATAAAATAGTTGATTGTTTTTTATGTGTTTAAATAGTTTAAGAAAATCGTTTGAATTTTCTTGCTTTCTGTGTTCATCTTTATACACATCTTTTAATTGTTCTTCTAATCTTAATCTAAACTTATCTGCAAGATCATATACATCTAGGAAGTTAGCATAAAATGTTGTTCGATTTAATTTAGATAATTTACATATTTCAGTTACAGATATTTCTGATATATTCTTCTTTTGAATAAGATTAGCAAATACTTTTTCAATTGTTTCAACAGATTCTTTTTTTCTTTTATTATTAGGTGTATTCATTTTATCACTCCATTATCTCAACATTTTTTTAATAATTGTTGATTGTTTTAAAAATCTATGAATATTATACTAAAAATATAATTACTCAACAAGTGTTGAGATAAAGGAGGACTAATGAAAAAAGATACTTTAATTGAAATAATATTAGGTACAGTTGGTGGACTTGTATTTGCATTTGGTATGTGTATGGCTCTAATAGAAGAATGGAATTTGCTTGTTCCGGGAATTATTACTGGTATAATAGGTGCAATAATTCTATTATGTATATTTCCAGTTTATAGGAAATCACATCCCAAAAAAGAAAAATTAACTATTGATAAAGGCTTAATTATAACTTGGACTGTTGGAGTAGTTGGTGCGCTTATTATGGGTGTTGGGATGAGTCTTGTTTTGGTAGGTAATCCAAGTACAGTGCAATTTATACTAGGAACTAGTATTGGAATAGTAGGATTAATAATATGCGTATTAAATTATCCAATTTATTCTTATTTAAAAAGTAATAAATAATTAAGGAAGACAAAATCTTCCTTATTTCAATTATAATGAAGGAGTAAAATAATATGAACAGGAATAATATGTTTCATTTTAAACCAATAACAATTTTGTTTTTTGTAATAAGTACAATTATTTTACTTATATATAGTTTAGGTTATAAAGATGCACTTGAACCAATAAAGTATTTCAGTTACCTTTACTCAACATTTTCATTAATTGTATTTTTATTTAATGTCAAAAGAATTTACTTATATTTAAAAAGTTGTATAGTAGATTCTAATATATTTAAGAGTATAAAAAAAATTCTATATAATAATATACTAATTAGAAAATATTTTGAAGATATTAATTTTAAAACCTTAATAAATCTATGCTTTTCATCAATAATAAATCTTAGTTTCATTTTTATTAAGTTTACTGATGGATTATTAAATAGATCAATATGGTTTGTATCTCTTTCTTTATACTATTTTTTATTAACTATTGTAAGAATTATTTTATTGAATAATATAAGGAAGTTTAATAAAGAGAAAGAATATATGATATATAGAAATGTTGGCTATTTTATAATGATATTGAATGTAGCATTAGTAATAATGATTATTCAAATGGTTAATGATAATGTAGCAGTTGTATACGAGGAATATATTATATACTTAACAGCTTTTTATACTTTTTACCTAATTATAAGTGCAATAATAAATGTATTTATATATAAAAAATACAATAGTCCTATATTATCTTCGGTAAAAGTAATTAATTTATTAACTGCAAGTGTTTCAATTTTAATGCTTCAAACAACTATGATAGCAACATTTGGAGATAATGAATTAGAGTTTATGAGATTAATGAATTCTGTAACAGGAGGAGTAATATCTGTAATAACTTTAAGTATTTCTATTTATATGATAATTAAAGGTCAAAAAAAAATAAAAACATCGAAAGATTAAGATATTTTGATTTTTAGAATAGGTATATTATAATAACAGTTCCCCACAAACATTGTTGTGACTATGCTTTAGGACCTCAAATATTTGTTTTTGTACAAGCTGCAATCAAAGAAAAACAAGCTGAAAAAGCTGTTAAAAAAATCTAAATAATAAATTAAAGACTAGAGAAATCTAGTCTTTTTTATTGACAATATGATAGCATATTTGCTATTATGCAATTAGAGGTGATACATGATGGAAAATATCAATAAAGAAGCAATTAATAATGAAGAGTTTGATTTAATATGTAAATACTTAAAAATTAGATATGAATCAAATTTAAGTCAAAGAGAGTTAGCAAATAGAATTGGAATAGCACAGTCTACTATTGCTAGAATGGAAAAAAATATGCACTCTATGTCAGTTGGTAATTTTTGTAAATTATTATCAGCTTTAGGATATGAATTAGATATTGTAAAAAAGGAGGGGAAAAATGAATAATAAATTACAAATTTTAAATAAAACATTTGAAAATAAAAAAGTAAGAACAGTATGGAATCCTGATGAAGAAAAATATTATATTAGTGTTGTTGATATTGTTGGTATTTTATCGGAAAGTACTGATGGTAGAAAATATTGGAACAAGCTAAAACAAAGGCTAAAAGAAGAAGGAAATGAAACGGTGACAAATTGTCACCAGTTGAAATTAATTGCTCAAGACGGTAAATATAGATTAACTGATGTCGTTGATTTAGAAGGAATGTTTCGTATAATAGAATCCATTCCTAGTAAGAAAGCAGAACCAATAAAGCAATGGCTAGCTCGTTTAGGAAAAGAAAGAATAGATGAAGAATACGATCCAGAGATTACGATTAATAGAGCACTTGAAGCCTATAGAAGAAAAGGATACTCAGATGACTGGATTAACCAAAGATTAAAAGCGATTGATGCTAGAAAAGAGTTTACAGATGAATTAAAAAACAATGGAGTAGAAAGTAGTAAAGAATTTGCTGATTTAACAAATTTGCTTACTAAAACGTGGAGTGGTTATTCAGTAAAAGAATATAAATCATATAAAGGGTTAACCAAAGAAAATCTAAGAGATAATATGACTAATATGGAACTTGTATTAAATATGTTAGCAGAGGTATCATCAACTGAAATATCTAAATCAAATGATATTAAGAGTAAAGAGAATGCAAGAGAATCAGTAATAGAAGGAAGTACAATAGCAAAAAACACAAGAGAGCAGATTGAAGCAAAGACGGGTAAAAAAATAGTAACGAGTGTAAATAATAAAGACATAAAGCAAATAAAATAGTTTAGAAACTTTAGTTTTCCTATAACCCCCTTATGTAAGTAGCAGTACAAGCTGCAATCAAAGCAAAAAACAATAAGTAGTAAAATAAATAAAGGACTAGAGAAATCTAGTCTTTTTTGTTCGTAAAATAGTAATATTTCGATGATTTACTTCATTGCTTACATTTCTATTAAAAAGTCAACAATTTTGATGAAAAAGTATTCGTAAATTGACAATTTAATGATATAATTTTATTGGCTGAGTCTTAAACATTTAAGAGTGAGTTGAAAGGAGGCAAATCTTAAAAAATATGAGTGCAGAATCATTTATGAATCTCGTTAATGAGAATGGTGGATTTGAATTTGTTATAGGTTATAAGGATTTTGTAGATCATAGTATTGGTGGTCAAGGAAACAAGTATTGGTATTTGATTGATTACAATGGAAAGAAACAGGAATACTATGTAGGAACTTATGAAAATGGTGCATGGACAGATAAGTTCTATACAAAAAAAGGTAGCAAACTTGAATATAAATCAGTGGAAAGTGGAGCAACAATGAAAATGATTGTTGACAGAGCATATTTTTATCAAGACAAGACAGTTGGTAAGAAACCACAAGAAGTTGAAAAACATGGATATATTTGTAATCATTACATGTTTGGTTTTGGAGAAAAAGCTGTTGAAACCGTAAAAGATTATGGTATAACAGTTGGTTTTAATGACATAAACGATAATGATTCCGCTTATCATTTAAGAGATATCCTTTTAGGAAAAGATGTAGAAAAACCTGAAGAAGATTAAGGTAATGGAGGAAAAAATGGAAAATAACGAAAAGAAAAAATCAAATGTTGGATTAATAATTGTAATAATTATCATAATCCTATTACTATTATTTGCAGTATGGTTCTTCTTATTAAGAGATAAAGGAACTACAAATAATAACAATACTAACAACAATAATAATACACAAGAAAACTCAAATACTAACAATGGAACTACTCCATCAAATAATACATATGAATATAATTATTTTGATGGAAAATTAACTCAAATAGTTGATGAAGAAGGAAATTCAAAACAAACTGACTTTGTTATTGATGGAATAATTCTTGTAGGTAACAGACATAGTTATGCTGGTTTAGAAGCTGAATCAGAAGAAATAATAGAAAAATTAGTTTCACAAGGATATAAAAAAGAAGGAATTAATTCTTCATTCTATCTAAATGAATATATTCAATTCTATATTGATACAAAATATAATGGATCTGCTAATGATGTTAAAATTTTAGTTACACCACATAAAACAGTTGAGGAACTAGAAAAATTATCACTAACTAAATTAGAAGAGTTAGCAAATGAAAATGGTGGATTTGTTTTAGATTATAAAACACCAGAAGCTGACAATTATAAATATGTTGGTGAAGGATACGTTAATATGGATTATCCAGAAGGTAAATATGATATCCTATTTACTTATAAAGGTAAATTAGCATATTTCATTAATATAAATGAAAGTAAAGAACCACAATCAGAATAACAAATAAGCTCCAGTTTTGGAGCTTTAAAAATGATTGGAAGATTAAGATATTCCCTGTATATTAAGATGAGAAATTATCTCATCTTTTTTAGTAATCTTAGGATGTAATTAAATTATGAAAAATTATGATATAATAAATATAAGGAGATGTTTCTATGAAATACAATTTAAATTTAAATGAAAGAGCTTTTAGAGCAATTATTAATAAAACCAAAAGAGTGGAAATACGAACAATTACAGGGAATACAGATTATTCAAAGATGAATAAAGACGATATTATTATTTTCAAAAATGATGAACTTGATGAAAAGATTGTATGTAAAATAATAGAAATAAATCACTATAAAACTGTTGAAGAACTTTTGATGTTAGAAGGTACGCGATATACTACCTCAAGTACAAATGACTACGAAGAAGCTATAATTAATATTAATAAATTAAATGGTTATGCTGATGCTATAAAAATATATGGTTTATATGCTATACATATTGAATATTTATATAATGAAAATCATATATGGTCTGAATTATTAGATAAAGCAAAGAAAGTACAAAATCCAAGGAAAGTATCTGATAGTATTGAAGCAGGTGGAGTAGCTGCTGCTATTTTATCAAGTAATGGCAACATCTATACTGGAGTATGCATAGATACAGCGTGTTCTATTGGAATGTGCGCTGAAAGAAATGCACTATCAACAATGATTACAAATGGAGAAAATCAAATTGAAAAAGTAGTTTGTATTGGTTCAAAAGGAAATATAATGTTACCTTGTGGAGTATGTAGAGAGTTTATGATGCAATTAAATAAAGAGAACAAAAACGCTGAAATATTATTAGATTTTGAAAAAGAAGATACAATTATATTAGATAAATTATTACCAAATTGGTGGAATTAAAAAGTTCGGAAGATTAAGATATTCCCGTACACATAAACTAGATGATTTTGTTATCATCTAGTTTTTATATATAATAAAAACCATTCTTATTTGAAGGGGAATGGGTTAATGAATGAGAATATTATTAGAACTATAAGTTCAGAAATGAATAAATATTTGAATAATTATCAAATGTCTAAATTACAGGAAGTGTTATATAAGAAAATTGAAGTTGAAAAAAAAGAAATATCTAATGAGGAATACGTGAATAAGTTCATCAATTCTAAAAGATTAGAAGGATGTTCTGAATTAACCATTAAAAATTATAAAATACATATTTATAAGATGCTATCATATTTAGATAAAGATGTAAGAACTATTGAAACTGATGATATTAGGGATTTTTTATCATATTATCAATCAAATAATAATTGTAATAATTTAACTATTGATGGAGTAAGAAGATCATTATCTAGATTCTTTACTTTTCTTGAAGTAGAAGATTATATAGTTAAAAGTCCAATTAGAAGAATACATAAAATAAAATATGATAGACTACAAAGTAGAGGAATAGAATTAATGCTTCAAAAACTTGGAAAAGAACTAGGAGAAGAAAAAGTACATCCTCATAAATTTAGAAGGACACTTGCAACTAAAGCAATAGATAAAGGGATGCCAATTGAGCTAGTTCAACATTTATTAGGACATACTAAAATAAATACAACGCTTCATTATGCTTTTGTTAATCAAAATAATGTTAAAATATCTCATAGAAAATACATTTGCTAGTATACAAGAAAACATATAGAAAAACATACAAGATAGTTGTTAAGTGCAAATTCAAAGTGCAAAAATTATTTTCAAAGTGCAAATTTTGCACTTTGAACTAGATTAATTTACATAATTGTAGTATAATATATATAGAGGAGAAACTTATGAGTAAAGAAAAATGGAATTTAGAATTATCAGAATATATTAAACAAGGAGAAC
>CADBDE010000029.1 GCA_902793375.1 uncultured Erysipelotrichaceae bacterium
TACTGTTGGATATTCTGGCGGAGGAACAGGTAGTGTTAATTTCTCTTATAGTGTTTCAAAACTATAAATAAATAAAGAAAGATTTAATCTTTCTTTTTTCATGATTTAGTAAAATTAATATTTAGAACATTACTTTGTTCTATTCGATTTTCAAAAATAAAGTAAATCTTTATTACTTCTTTTGATTTTGGTATAATATAAATGGTGATTTTTTTATGGAAAAAGTAATATTAATTGATGGTAATAATATTCTATTTAGAAGTTATTATGCAACGGCATATAATGGAAATGTTATGAAAAACTCAAAAGGATTTCCTACAAATGCTTTATATGGACTTGTTAATACAATGAACAAAATAATAGAAGAAGAGAAACCTACTTATATAATGTGTGCTTTTGATAAAGGAAAAACTTTTAGACATGAAAAATATGCTGATTATAAGGGTGGAAGAGCTGCAACTCCTGATGAGTTAAAACAACAATTTCCAAAAGCAAGAGAACTAGTTGAAGCTATGGGAATAAACTATTTTGAAATAGATAATTATGAAGCAGATGATATCATAGGTACTTTTGCAAAAAAATGTAACAATAATAAAGATTATGATGCTGTAATAATTAGTAGTGATAAAGATTTGCTTCAGTTAATAACTGATGAAGTGGAAGTAAAACTTCTTAAACAAGTTGGATCTATTCGTATGACGCATCAAGAATTTTTAAATACTTATGGAATTGAACCACCTAGAATGGTTGATTTAAAATCTTTAATGGGGGACTCATCAGATAATATTCCAGGAGTAAAAGGAGTAGGAGAAAAAACAGCACTTGGACTTTTACAAGAATATAAAACATTAGATAATATTTATGAAAATATAGATAATATTAAAGGAAAACTTAAAGATAAATTAATTGATGGAAAAGAATCTGCTTATCAAAGTTATGATCTTGCAACAATTTATACTGAAGTTCCAATAGATACAGATTTTGAAAAAATTAGATATAAAGGATATGATTCATTAAAATTTATTGAATTATTAGAAGAATTTGAATTCTATTCATTGTTAAAAAAATTGGATATTAAAAAAGAAGAAATAAAAGAAGAAATAAAAATAGGGGAAAAACAAGACATTAAAGTTATAAAAGATATAAAAGATTTAAAAATAAATTCTAATTTTTCTATTTATTTAGAATTATTGGGATACAATTATCATGATGGTAAGCCACTTGGAGTATCTATCTATGATGGAACAAATAGTTATTATGTTCCATTTGAAATTGTTTTAGAAAATCCTAGATTAATACTTGAAAATAATTATGAAAAATATACTTATGATTTGAAAAAACTATTATATGTATTAAAGAAAAATAATTTAGAAATAAATAATTGTAATTATGATCAAATGATTGCAGCATATTTATTAAACATGAATGTAAAAGATGATATTAGTTATTTAATGAGAAATAATAGAATAGATGTTATGTTTTATGAAGAAGAGTTTGGAACCCTTTCAAAACTTCATGAGCCAGAAGAAAGTATTATTATAGAGGAATCATGTAAGAAGGCTAAATTTATTTACGACACAAGAGAAGAATATTTAAATAATTTAGAAAAAGAAGAAGAAACTTATTTATTTAAAGAAATTGAGATGCCTCTTGTAGAAGTATTAACTGATATGGAATTTACTGGGATTAATGTAAGTAAAGATTATCTAGAAAAAATGGGTGAGGAAATAAAAGAAAAGCTAGAATCTATTGAAAAAGAAATATATGTTCTTGCAGATTGTGAATTTAATATTTCATCACCAAAGCAACTTGGAGAAGTTCTATTTGTTAAGATGGGACTTCCGTATCCTAAAAAGATAAAAGATAATAATTATTCAACAAGTAAAGACATACTTGATAAAGTAGCTCCATATAGTCCAATTATTGATTTAATACTTGATTATAGAACATTATCAAAATTATATAATAACTATGTAGTGGGACTTATAAATGAAATAAAACCTGATGGTAAAATTCATACAATCTTTAATCAAACTTTAACAAGAACTGGAAGACTATCATCAAGTGAACCAAATTTACAAAATATTCCTGCAAGACTTGAATATGGAAAATTAATAAGAAAAGCATTCTTACCTGAAAAAGATTCAATAATATTATCAAGTGACTATTCTCAAATAGAATTAAGAGTTTTTGCAGCTATGTCTAATGCTGATAATTTAATTGAAGCTTTTATTGATGGAAATGACATACATGCTAAAACTGCAAGTGACATATTTAATGTTCCACTTAATGAAGTTACAAAAGATCAAAGAAGACAAGCTAAAGCAGTTAACTTTGGAATTCTTTATGGAATAAGCAGTTTTGGCCTTTCAGAAGATTTAAATATAGATGTTTATAAAGCTAAGAATTTTATTGATAATTATTTAAAAACTTATCCAAGAATATCTGAATATATGAAAGAAACTATTGAAAATGCTCATAGTCTAGGATATGTTAAAACTCTTATGAATAGAAAAAGAGTAATAGAAGAGTTAAATAATAAAAACTATATGATTAGATCGAGTGGAGAAAGAATGGCTCTTAATACTCCAATCCAAGGTACTAGTGCAGATATACTAAAGAAAGCTATGGTAGAAATATATAAAGAGTTTAATAAACAAGGATTAAGGAGTAAAATGTTAATTCAAGTACATGATGAACTTGTATTTAATGTATTAAAAAATGAAGAAGAGCGTGTTGAAAAAATAGTAAAAGAAATAATGGAAAACACTTACAAATTATCTGTTCCATTGATTGTTGATATTAATAAAGGAATAGATTGGTACGATGCGAAGTAGGAGGTATTATGCCTGAAAAACCAGAAGTTATAACAGTAGCAAGAAAATTAGAAACTAAATTAATAAATAAAAAAATACTTGGTGTAGAAGTATTTTATAATAATATGATTGATTATCCAACTGTAAGTGATTTTAAAAAGAATATTAAGAATCAAAAAATATATAATATTACAACAAGAGGTAAGTGGATAGTTATGACTCTTGATGATTATTATTTATTATTTCACTTAAGAATGGAAGGAAAGTTTTTCTTTAGGACTAAAGAAGATGAAAAAAATAAACATGAACATGTTATATTTGATTTAGATGATGATACACAATTAAGATTTGCAGATGTAAGGAAATTTGGAAAAGTAATGCTTATTGAAAAAGATAAGATTAATAATATGAAACCATATACTGAACTTGGATTAGAACCATGGGATAAAAATCTTACGAGTGAGTATTTAAAAGAAAAATATAGTAAAAAATCATTACCAATTAAAAGTGTTTTACTTGATCAATCAATAATAACTGGAATTGGAAATATTTATGCAGATGAGATATTATTCTTATCAAGAATAAATCCATTAACAAAAGCAAAAGATTTAACTGATAAAAATAGAAAAGATATAATAAAAAATACAATAGAAGTACTTGATAAAGCAATAGAAGAAGGTGGAACTACTATTAGAAGTTATACTTCTGAAGAAGGTGTAACAGGAATGTTTCAAAATAATCTATTTGTTCATCAAAGAGAAAAAGAATCTTGTAGAATTTGTAATAGTACAATTATTAAAATAAAAGTTGGTGGAAGAGGTACTTATTATTGTCCTAAATGTCAAAAATAAAATAGCACTAATGTGCTATTTTTTTGCATTAATTATTCTTTCTAATATTTTTAGTCCTATATTTAAAGTTTTATTGTCAATATCATTATCTGGGTTATATTCTACTAAATCAAATGATTTAAGAAGAGTAGATTTATCAATTATTTCATCTACTATTTCAAATGCTTCTTTTTCATTTATCCCATCTTTTGCTTTAACACTTACTCCTGGTGCAACAGAAGGATCAATTACATCCAAGTCGTAACTTATATGAAGACCATCTGTTTCATCACAAGCGATTAAGAAAGCTTCATCCATTACTTGTTTAACACCTAGTTTTTTAATATCTTCAGTTGTAAATATTTTTACACCTGCTTTTTTTAAGTTTTCATATTCAGGTGTTTCTATATCACGTCCACCAACTAATACAACATTTTCTGGTTTATAATATTCTCCATCAAAGAAGTAAGATAAATCTATACCATTTTGACCTGTTATTGTAGCAAATGGCATTCCATGAATATTTCCTGATATTGTTGAATTCATAGTATGAAAGTCAGAATGAGCATCTATCCAAATTAAACCAATATTATCATGTTTCTTTTTTGATGCTAGGTCTGATCCTATTGCAATAGAGTGATCTCCACCAACAGTTATTACAAAGTTATTTTCTTGTTTAATTGCATTATATAATTCTTCGTTAAATTTATTAACATATTTAATATTTTTCTTTTTATTATCTTTTTCTCTTTCTTTTTCTACATTTTCTTTTTTAATTGTAATTACTTTATCTACAATATTCTCAAATTTATTAAGAGCAAGTGGCCCTTTATCAGAACCATCTACATGAACTCCTAAATCAGAACATGCATTTACTACTGTTATCATAAAAGCCTCCTTAATAAATATAATATAAAAATCATTTTATTACAAATATAATTAGATATTTTACGTAAAATATCTTTTTTTATGATATACTTATTTTGTATTTAAAGAGGTAAGATATGAAAAAGTTAAATGAACTAATTAAATGTGATTATGATACAGAAATATATGGAATAAAGATTAATTCTAAAGAAGTTGAACCAGGAGATTTATTTATTTGTACAAAGGGAGTTACTGCTGATCGTCATGATTTTGTTCCTGATGCTATTGCTCGTGGTGCTTCTGCAATTATAGCAAGCAAAAAAGTTGAATCAAAAGTCCCAGTTGTTTATGTAGAAGATACTAATAAAGAAGTTCCATTATTATGTAGAAAATTTTATGATAATCCAGATGAAAAATTAAATATTTATGGAATAACAGGAACTGATGGAAAAACAAGTACAGCAACTATTGTTCAAACTTTAATTGGAAAAGAAACTTGTGGATATATTGGAACCAATGGAAGAAGTTGTGCTAAATTTGATAAAGATACTAATAATACAACTCCTGACTCTGACAAATTATATGAGTATTTTAATGAATTTTTAGAAGCAGGGTGTGATTCAGTATGTATGGAAGCATCTAGCGAAGCGTTTTTTAGGAATAGACTTGAACATATAACCTTTGATATTGGAGCTATAACAAATATTACAAGAGAACATTTAAATATTCATGGTTCATTTGAAAACTATATTGAATGTAAATCAAAGTTGTTTAAGCAAATAAAAAAAGATGGTTATTCTATATTAAATAGTGATGATGAATTTTATGAAACTATAAAAAATGCTTGTGTATCTAAAAATATTTGGACATATGGTAAGCATGATACTGATACATTACAAATTGTTAATTACGAAATTACTCCAAGTATTACTCATATTACTTATAAAATTAATAATAAAGAATATAAAATAGATAGTCCTTTACTAGGAGAATTCAATGTTTATAATCTTGCGTGTGCCATATTAGTAGCATTAGCAAGTGGAAAGACTATGGAAGAAATTATTCCTAATATTAATAAATGTTCTGTTAAGGGAAGAATAGATGTACTTCCTAATGTTGGTCAAAACTTTACTGTTATGGTAGATTATGCACATACACCAAATGGAATAGAAAATATTTTAAAGTTTGTACATACATTAGATGTTAATAGAAGTATAGTAGTAATAGGTTCAGCTGGAGAACGTGATTTCTTAAAAAGACCTTTGATGGGTAAAACAGTAGTAAACAATGCTAGCTATGCAATATTTACTTATGAAGATCCAAGAAGTGAAGATCCAGAAAACATTATTAAAATGATGGTTAGTGAAATAGAAGACAAATCAAAATATGAAATAGTTGTAGATAGAAGAAAAGCAATAGAAAGAGCAATAAATATAGCTGGTGAAAAAGATATAGTCTTAATACTTGGAAAAGGTAATGAAACTTATGAAAAATTAAAAGATAAGACAATTTACTTTAATGATGAAGAAGAAGCAATGAATGCTTTAAAGAATAGATATAAAAAGAAAGTTAATCAATAAAATAAAAGAAGATAAATTACTTTTTATGAAGTGATAAAGTAAAAGTAGACACATAAAAAGAATGTGATCTGCTTTTCTTTTGTTATAATTAAATTAAGGAGATGATTTTATGGGAAGACCTAAAG
>CADBDE010000030.1 GCA_902793375.1 uncultured Erysipelotrichaceae bacterium
TTTTTGTACAAGTTTATTATAACGCATTTTAGGTCTTTCTTTTTATGTGCCCCAAATAATTTTACACTATCGGATATTTTTTTTTTTTGACTTTAATCTAGTTGTGTTATAAAATAATATCCATTCTTCTACAAGTTGAATATATTCTTGTAAAGATGTAATATTATTATTGTACAAAGTTTCTTTTTTAAGAAGTGAGTGCCAACTCTCTATTGGAGAGTCATCAATTGGAGTTCCTTTTCTCGACATAGAAATTTGTATTCCGTTTGATTCACATATTGCTTTGTACTCATAAGATGTATATTGGAATCCTTGATCACTGTGAATGATTAATCCATATACATCTTTTTCTTTTAATAAAGCTTGGTTTAAAGTATCTATTACTAATTTTAAATCATTCCTTTTAGATATGACATATGCAACGACATGCCTATCATATAAATCAATTATTGTAGATAAATATGCTCTGGAACATTTAAATATTAAATAAGTTACATCTGTATCCCATACTTTATTTGGTGAATCAGTATTAAAATTTCTGTTTAATAAATTTGGTTTAACATTATCTTCAATTCGTTTGTTTTTGTGTTTTACTTTAGCTCTTCTTATGTATTCAGAAATTAAATGATATTTTTTCATTATTCTTAAAACCTTCTTTCCATTCATCACAACTCCATATTTGATTTTTAGGCCTTCCACAATTCTACGATAACCATATGTGCCTTTAGAATCATCAAATATTTCTTTTATTATTAAGTAATCATAATAATCAGGGTCTTCCTTATTTCTATATTTATAATAAGTTTTAGGGCTTATATTAAGTACGGCACACATATTAGTAAGTTTATAATTATCTTTATATAAATTTATAAATGTTACTTTCTCTCTCGTTGTACCTTGAGGAAGGCCTGGTATTTTTTTAGTATTTCATATCTTTCTTTCCAATCTTCTTTAGTCAATTCTTTTTCTTTAGGTCTGCCACGTTTTTGACCATTTCCAAGATATTTATCAGGATGATCTATTTTCATTTTCCAAGTTTTAATGGTACTTACTGGAATATTATATTCTTTTGCCAATTGATATCCTGATTCACCCTTAATATATCTATTAATTATTTCTTCTTTCTTATTATCGTTATATTTTAAAAATTTTTGTCCTTTTTTAGCCATAAGAAAATACACCTCCTTTCGAAAGTGTATTTTATCATAAAACTAGTTTTTTTATTAATGTCTACCCAGAAGGGTGCATTTCAGTAATCTAGTCTTTTTTTGTTCGTAAAATAGTAATCTTACGATGATTTACTTTACACTCCTCAAAGTACATTCTATATAGAAAAGTTGATTTTCATATATATACATATATATAATTAAAGTAGAATAGATAAAGAATTGGATGTGTAAAGTATGAAGAAATTTATATTACTAATTATATTATCCTTGATGTTTATACCTTTTATTGTAGATGCTAAATCAAAATATTTATATGATGTATTAAAAAATGAGGCGGAGAGTGGTGGACTAGCCAAAGAATATACAGGAGAACATCATGATTCTTTTACAGAAGAGCCATCTAAAAAGATATATCACTGGTATGCAGAAAATGATACGGACGGAAATCAAATTCTTGAAAAAAATAATGTCATATTTGCAGGATTTTGTTGGCAGATGATAAGAACTACTGATACTGGTGGTGTAAAGATAATATATAATGGAATTCAGAATAACAATTCATGTAATAATAATACTAATAAACGAATTGCACAAGTTAGATTTAATTCGGAAAAAAATTCACCATCCTACGTTGGTTATATGTTTAACTCTAATAAAATGATTACTACTAAAGAAAACTCATCACCATCAACAGGAAGCATCTTTGGAAATGATGTTGTTTATCAAGATAATTTCTATTCACTGATTAACACTTCAAATAATTATGATAAAAGTCATCATTATACTTGTAACAACACATCAGGTTCATGTGCAACCGTAAGGTATTATTATTATAATAATGCGTATATTGAATTAGATAGTGGAAAGAAAGTAAATGATGTAATTAATGATATGTTTTATAGTAATGATATAAATAAGAATAATTCAACTATTAAAACAACTATAGATTCATGGTATTTAAATAATATACTAAATTATTCATCAAAATTAGAAGATACAATTTATTGTAGCGATAGAAATATTACGAATTTGGGAGGCTGGAATCCAAATGATGGAAAAATATCATCATTATTGGAATTCACAAATAAAGATTTAAACAATACTAATCTAGTGTGCTCTAAGGAAACAGATAAATTTAGTCTTTCCAATGAACTTGCTAAACTTGATTATCCAATAGGATTAATGACATTACCTGAATATAATCTAATAAACAATTTTAATGTAATGAAAACAGGAGAAATATATTGGTTGATGTCACCAGCATATTATGCTACAGAAGATGCATCTGTAAGAGTAGTTACTGCACTTGGAAATAAAACGGACAGTTATTTTTCATCATATTATGCTGTTCGACCAGTAATTTCACTTAAAGAAAAAACGAAGTATATAGATGGCAATGGAAGTTTGGAAACACCTTTTATGATAAATTCGAGTGATATTTATGAAGTAAAAGTAGCACTAATTGATGAGACAAAAGAACTTAATATTGACATTGAAGATATTACACAAGTTAATGAAAATGAATCCGTTAAATTTAAGGTAACACCTATAAAAGGGTATAAAGTAAATAGTATAAGAATATTAGATGAAGAAGAAAGTGAAATAGAATATTCTGAAACAGGTAATAAAAATGAATATACTTTTGTAATGCCATCTTCAGATGTTACAATTGTTCCAAGTTATGAAAGAGTAAAGAGTAGTGTAGAAGTAGAAGAGAATACACACACGAAAGTCATTGTGATTGAAGTAGAAGATGCGAAAGCCGTAGTATACGAAGATACTGTTAAGTTTACGATTACTCCAGAAGAATGGTATGAAGTAGATATCATTGAAATAAAGGATGAAGAAGGTAACAAGATAGAGTATAAGAAAACAAATAAAGAGAATGAGTATGAGTTTGTGATGCCAGATACCAATGTAACAATAACTCCAATATATAAAAAAATAGAATCAATTAATGTACCCAATACAGTAAAAAATCCAAATACCAGAACTGGGATTTCTTTTATAATAATATTTATGTTAATTATAAGTTCTATTACATATATTATATTCAAAAGGAAGAAAAATTATATTATGAAATGATCGTAAGATTAAGATATCACGATGACATTGTAAAACAAATATGGAGAGATGACAAATATAGTTAAAAGTATCGCCCACGTAACTTGATGGTGGCTATAAAGCTAAAGACCACGCAACGTTACGGCGGTATTAAGATTCGCCCACGTAACGATACAGCGACTATGGGTTATGACCTTGAAACATCGCAGCGATATGCCATTTCGACCAAGTAAATCCACAGCAGTACAAGCCGCAATCAAAGCAAAAAACAATAAGTAAATATATTTATTATTTTAATAATATATGATAATATACATTAAGAAAAAGGAGTGAGTATAATGGAAATTTTCAAAAGTAAACATGTTGGATGTTATGGTGTTGTATGCAATGATGAAGGAGAAGTATTATTAATAAAAAAGGCAAGAGGAGCATATAAAGGACAACTTGATTTACCTGGTGGCGGAATTGAGTATGGTGAAAGTGCAGAAGAAACACTAAAAAGAGAGTTTGAGGAAGAAATTGGATTAAGAATTAATAGATTTAAATTAAAACAAATAGTAACAAATTATGTTGTTTGGGATTTAGATGAAACACACAAAGAAGATTTACAACACATCGCAATTATATATGATGTAAAAATTAAAAAATCAGACTTTAAGAAAATAAAAAAGGATGCCGATGGATTAGATTCATTAGGAGCTAATTGGTATAAACCAGAAAGTTTGAAAATGAAAGACTTATCTCCATTAGCAAAAGTAATAAAGGAATAATAATGTCAAACTTAATAGCAATTACAGGGCCAGCATATTCTGGTAAAACTACGCTTATAAATCATATTAAAGAAGATCATAATTATGTTACTCCAAGACATATTACCACTAGAAAAAAAAGAATAGATGATGAACCAGGATTTTATAGATATGTGTCAATATATGAATATAATACATTATTAAATCATGATGAATTATTAATATCTTCGGGAATGCATGATAGAATGTATGGAATCTTAAAAGAAGACTTTAACGATTGTTATAATAAAGCGGATAATGTAATATTAAGTATTTCATATAAGGATATATATAAATATCTATTATTAGAATATGAAAAAATATTAATAACTTTGACTTATAGAAACATAGAGGATTCAATGAAAAATAGATATTATTTAGAAAAAAACAGACAACAATCCTATGAAGAATTATTAATAAGAATACGAGCAGCACTAGATGATCATAATAAGTATTTCGAAATAGTAAAGAACAATAGTGATTGTTTAATATATACAGATGAGAACAATGAAATTGAAACTTACCAAAAAGTTTTAACAAGAATTAAAAGTAATTAATCTAAATAAAATGAGGGATAATATGCATATATGTTTAGTAGGGATTGAATATCCTATAGATACAAACTTTGGAGGCATTTCAACTTATCAATTTTTATTAGCAAAATCACTTGCTAAATTAAATAATAAAGTAACTGTAATATGTGGAACAGATAAAGATGATTATGATTATTATGAGAATGATATTCACGTTATAAGACTACACACAAAGAGGGATACAGAAACAATAGACACTTTTTTATCATATAGAAAGAAAGTGAAAGAAATAATTTATGAAATAGATAAGACAAACAGGATAGATATAATTGAGACACCAGAATTTTCAGGCGAAATAATTGAATTCTTAAAAGAAAGAAAAATACCAGTAGTAGTAAAACTACACACTTCATATAAAATATGGTCATCTTTAAATAATATAAAGTTACCATTAAAATTACATAATTTAATAATAAAAACTGAAAATTCTGTATTAAAGAATGCAGATAAAATAACATGTTGTTCCAATTTGCTGAAAGAGCTTATGCCAAGATATCATGAAATAGAAAATAATGAGAAGATTGAAGTAATAGGTAATCCAGCAAATATATATGATTTCTATCCAACAAAGAATAATCATGAATCCAATACAATTTTATTCTGCGGTAGTGTGGAGAGAAGAAAAGGCATTTTTATACTAGCCAAAGCAATTCCAATTGTTATAGATAAATTAAAAGACAAAAAGATAAAATTTCAATTAATAGGTAATTATTCAACTAATAATAAAAATGGAATAAATCAAAAAGAAGAACTATTAGAATCAATACCTGAAAAATACCATAAATATATAGAATTTACTGGCCCAATAGATAATAAAGAGTTAAATGAATATTTTAATAAAGCAAGAATAGGGATAATACCATCATTATTTGATAATCTACCATATGTAGCTATGGAAGAATTATTAACTGAATTGCCAATTGTGGCAAGTTCTAATACTGGAATAAAAGAAATGATTACAGATAATGAATCAGGATTG
>CADBDE010000031.1 GCA_902793375.1 uncultured Erysipelotrichaceae bacterium
GCAGAGCAAATAGCTACAATAGATTCCTTACGGGGAATCGCAGAAAAAGTGAAACCTGTATTTTTAATATTATACTTAATTATTTTCTTTATTTTAACAACATCTTTTTTAGGACAATTAAGGCGAGATAGCATTTTAACTACCTCGCCTAAGTCACCCCGTAAGGGAGTGTATAATATCACTACTTTCCACTTATTTTTTCCTATTATTATTTCTTGTTTAATCATAGCATATCTTCCCAAATAATAGGAACACCTTTTTTAACAGTATCAGCATACCATCTATTAAATGCTATTCCATCATAGCCATCAGGGTCATCAAGAACATTTTTAATATATTTAGCTAAATGAGCCTCATCAGGAATACTAGAATCAAGATAATCAGCTTTACCCATATTAGCAACAAATACATGGTCATAGCCTTCAAGATTTTTTATCTTAACACTATAAGCATTTAGCATATCTTCAACTTCTTTTTTAGTATAAGGAGTTATAGGTTTATCGTTTTCTTTTGTCATTTTGCTAACAGCAAATTCACAAAGTTTTTTGCTAAAATGAGGTCCATAATAACTAAGATATTTTCTCATAGCGCGAGGAATATCTTCATATTGACTAAAATCTGTTTTATGCATAATAATATAATTTTAAACAAAAAGAGCGATAGAAGCTCTAATTCCTCTATCGCTCAAATGTAATTAATAATCATAGCGACCACCGCTGCGATAGTTACTACCATCACGATTACCACCTCTCATCCTAGAACCTCCACGACGATATGCAGAACGCACAGCCATTTCAGATTCTTTAACATCTTCATCATAAGCAGGATCTTCTTCTTCAAATCCTTCTTCCTCTTCTTCACCTAAACCAGCAAGAGCTTTAATCAATTTACAAGCCTTTCTTTTCATCTTGTTCATACCCTTAACAAGTTCATGTGCTTCTTCAATCAGTTGCTGATATTCTTCATCACGAAATTCTACACCAATCATAATACTAAATTTTTAAGAGTTTCCTGACTTACCAACAAGAGTTAGTAATTGTTTAATATCACTTTGCATACCACCAAAACCTTCTTTAATATCATTTATCTCTTTACTAAGTTTATTGATTTTCTCATCTTGTTCTTCTCGTTTAGCAAAATCTGGATTTATTTGTTTAAGAACATTTTTACAGCTAATAATATCTTCTTTATAAAAGTCAAAATTATTAACTATTTGTTCATCATTAGAAAGTCTTGTAGTAACAATATTCGCTAACGGTTCACGAGTTTCGCTAATAACAATAGTTCCGTTGTTAAATTCAGCATAACTTACATCTGCGGGAATATCACGAAAATCTTGTGTACCGTCTTTATCACGAGTAATAATATCAATAACCATTTTTGCAGTTCCCCCGTAAGGAGATGTATTATATTTTGGTCGTGGCTGACTAATACTTTCTACATTAACTGTTCTATAATTTAGCTTATTATCACCTTTATCAAGAACATGTAAAATACTACCTTGTCTTAAAGCTGAAAACATAATTATTACTTTTTAAATTTATACTGTAGTTCTAGACATTAATAATAATATACCTTCAGGCGCGCTATTAAGAACTTGTATAGCTTTAACTCCAACAAGTTCAGCAGCCGTAACAGGAGTTCCGTTAGGCAAAGTTAAAGCCTTTGTTATTCCATTAAGCGTAAGACTGATAGGTAAAGTTGTAGTTGCAGTAGCAGGAATAACATCGCTTACAATAATTGTTAGATACCCAGCAGAGGGTATTCTACGAGAACCTAAATTAATATTTATATTATCTGTACCAATGTTAACATTAGTTGAACTAAAATAAGGAATACCCCCTGCATTAGTTGCTATAATAGGATTACAACAATTCATACTTTCACCTCCTTATCCTTATTTTAGAGAACTACACCACCACCAAAACCTGGATAACCATAACCATAACCGACACCAGGACCATAAGGAGTCTGATTTACAGCTATAAGATTAGGATATTGAACAGGAACAGTATTAGGCTGTTTAGCAGCAATTTCATTAACTTTAGCCTGCAAAGGAGCAATAAGATTATAGAACTGAGCAGTCTGACGGTCATTATCAAGCTGACCACGAAGCTGAGTAATAATATCACCCTGAGTATTAATCTTAGCTTGCAACTCTCGTTTTTCCAAATCACAGAACTTATCATTAATCATAATACTCTGAGCAGCAATGGCATCTTTAATACCCTGCGTATTCTGAATACTTTGAGTTTTAAGTTCATTAGTTTGCAGACATACATCAAGTCTATCATCAGCATGATTCTGTGCCATCTGTAATTGCTGAGCAGCAAAATTACGAGCAGAATCTGCTTGAAGAGCAGCAGTCTGATTAGCAATAGCAAGACGATTTTCACAGCAGCACTCACACAGCTGACGACTAAGAGCAGCATCACCACTCTGAATAGCGTTCTGAATCTGCAAAGCACTCATACCATTCTGAGCAGTTAAATCCTGAATAGAACTCTGCAACATACCAACAGCACTACGAACATTTTCAACACTAGTATGAGTAATCTGAGAAAGCTGAGAAGCAGCATCAAATCTACCACTTATAATTTCTGAAAGTAAATCACGACCTTGATTGTTATTAATAAGATTAGCAAGATAACCTGTGCCAATAGCATTACCATTAGCACCATTACCCCAACCGCCAAATCCGCCATTAGCAAACATCATCGGGTATAAGAACCACAAGAACATCAACCACATAGCATTGCCACCACCAAAGCCGCCATTATTATTCATAAGAGCAAGTAATCCTGGGTCAATAGAAGAACCTCTATTAGGATTATCAAACATAAAAAATTTACTATCTGCCATAGTAATAATACCTTTTTAATTGTTAATAATTAGAATACATTTGTTATCGATAACAATACAAAGATATTATATAGGTATGGGGATAGTAAACAATACTAAATAAAAAAGAAAAGCCGTCAAACTCAATCGTTTAACGGCTTAACTTATTACTAATTCGTCTTTAAACCAAATTAGTTCTTTTCTACCTCGAAGTTTTCTACCTTTAGGATATTCGCCAGCAGCTACTCTATTATCAAAAGTTGCTCTAGATATACGAAGATAACTACAGGCTTCATCTTTACTTAATGCTGTATGTGTTAAAGTTTCTAGAATATCAGTACATTCTTCTTCACTTAAAAATGATGTACCAGCTTCAAGTTTATTAGCAGTTTCTCTTAATTCTTTTACAACAAGTTTAATTAAAATTGGTTTCACAATCTAAATCGTAAATAGATATACAACAACACAAATACCATAAGTATTGTCAGTTGAATAAAAGCATAATATACATCTCCTACGGGGAGACCCACATAATCATCATAAAAGCCAACACAATTACCTATTACTAGATAATGTAGAGGAACTCTATGATAAGAACAGAACTTTAATCTATAACTAGCAACATATAAAAATATAATTGTTAGTATAGAACTTCCTCCGATATAATTAGCTATAACTAAATTATATCCATAAAAATAGCCTAGACTACCAGCTATAAAACAAGCTGCCATTAGCATTGGTATTATTCGTATCAACACTAACAGCAGCTTATTTAACATTTGAATGTTATTTCTTAACATTTACTTTACCTCCACAAGGTTTTTTAGGACCTTTAACTGAAGCATTTCCTAGAACTGCCCCACTTCTTCCACCTCTTTTTGCCATAACTTTAAGTTTTAATTAATCAACTAATTTACCTACACAAATACATTTATTTTCAAACTTTTTATACGCATCTAAATACCAACGCTTATTATCACCGTCATAAGTAAGTTCATAATACATACCATCAGGAAGAGTAGTACTTAGAAGATATTTCCAATTTTGAAGAATTTTACATTTCCAAACAATATATATTTCAAAGTTTGGAGTTTCTTCACTTTTGTCTAGATGTTCTAAAACATAATCTTTAACCAATTTAACAACTGTTCCATCCATAATTTTAAAAATTTAATCTATCAGCAGTTGGTTCAATAATATCGTTATTAGTATTTCTACTATTTGGATAAGGATCTTTTTCATTTAATCTTTTAAGATTCATACCCATCCACATAACAGCTTCTTGTAATTTAGTAATAACAATACTTACTTCTCTACAAGGCTGCATAGTTTTAACATATGTTATAATCGAATCAATATTTATACGAGTTTGCTTACTCATAATTACTTGATTTCCTGTATAATCAAATATATACTTTTTCATTTTTTCATCAATATCAATTTCAACCTTTTCAGCAACAGCTCGTTCTAGCAAAATAAGCAAATAAGAAAGCATAGCACTTAATTGAACATCATAAATTTTACGAGAACAAGTAGGAGTAAAATCAAGTTCATTGTTATCCCATTTCTCAGTCATAGCTTTAAGTTTTAGAAATCTGGTTTCAACTTGATGATACTCTGCAATAAATCTTTCTTTGTAATCTGCACTATTCATAAGTGCAACTGTTTCTTTTAAATCTTTCATAACTTTAAGTTTTTAATTAATAATATTTTCATAACCTAATCCAAATTTTTTAAGAATAGGTTTCATAATCCAACTATAAAATACAGGTGCAGCAATAGCAGAATTAATTAAAGTTGTATAAGATAAATCTCCTACAAAATAATATATTATAGATAATGTAATTATAACTATACCTAATACAATTCTTTTTTGCCATTCTCCACAATTTTTATTAAGCCATTCTAATATTTTAATTATTGTATATGTTAGCACATTAGCACTTATCATAAAAGCAAAATCATAATTATTTATAATCTGACTAATTATTTCTGAATAATATTCCATATTAAATGAATTTAAACCAACTATAATGTTTTCTAGTATCTAAATAAGTTGTATCATATCTATATACATTAGCTTCTCTTTCAAAAGAAATATTTAAATAAGCATTTACCATATATAGAAAAAGATATATAGCATTTCTTTCATTTGAGCAGTATGTATATTCTCATGATTAATTCTATCTATTCTAGGATAAGAGCCTTTATAAAAAATTATACCAAAAATATTAATAGCTTTAAATTTACCAAAGGGTAATATGTTATTGTGCAGTACCATTTAATTCTCTAACTACTTGAGCAAATTCATCCATTCGTATCATTTCAAACTGCTTTCTTTTCTTAACATGGTCTAAAACACTTTGAAGAGTTTCAAGAGCACCATCTACATAAGCTGTGTATTTAACATCAGCATTTTCATTACCCTCTTTAAGAGAATATTCTTTTGCTTTTTCTTTAATTGTTTTAATTGTTTTCATAAATTTAAAATATTTTAGTTATTTTCTTGTTTTTTTCTGTGTAAAATAAGTATAGGTATAAACAATAATTCTCCGTTTTCAAATGTTTCATTTTCAATATTAATGAAAACTAATTCATATATAGAATCAGAAGGCTCAATAGTATTTCCGCATGATGTAAAATAATAGCTACCTTGAGAATTAGTTATGTTTAATAAATTACCTTTATTATCAATAACATGATAACCATTATAAGAGTTCGAGACACTTCGTATAAGTTGAAAATTATAATATTGGGATGCACCATATCCTAAATCACTTATTACTTTATTAGTAACCATCAGATTAATGAAATCGAATATATTATCTTTAGTAATTGCCCAATTATCAAAATTATAATTAAGTCCTGGATTCATTGAATAAAGCATTAAAGGGAATTGGTTAGCTACTGTATAGCCACCTTTTATATTATGACCTTTAAGTGAACTGTATGTTTCAAAATCAAAATATTCAGACGAATTGTTATTAGTAAAGTCAATCCCTCTATATTTTACATAATTTATATTTCCAATATTTATAAAGCTAGTATTAATATTTAAAAGTGATTTAGTTATACCATCATTAATTCCAACCAATCCGTTATTAAGTCTTTCACTTCTAATATATTCATTATCTAAATAAAGTATTTTTTCATTAATTGAAATCGCTTCTGATTTCCCTTCAAAATCATTAGATACAAGTCGATAATTATAAAAGTTAGATTCAATAAAGTTGCCATCATCATTATTAAATTTTGGAAAATTAGATAGTTCTATACTTAAAGAAATAATTTCTGAATTAATATAAACTGCATCTGAAAAATCACCATTTCCTTCGTCTACTGTAAATGTTTTTTCATTAACATTTACAAGACTTATTATTTTATTAAAATTTTTATCTCTATCATTATAGTAATTAGCAACTTTATAATAATTCTTAGTACCTATAATAGGTTTACCTTTTATAATAAAATGATGGAGTAAACTTATAGGTAAAGGTACAATATTATTATTTGTTACAGCATAAAAAAGATAATAACGAGAAGGCATACCATAACCAAACAATAGACCACGTCCATACTCATTTTCATTAATTTCTTCTTTTAAATAAGGATCTATTCCAATCTTAACAACAATAAAAGCAGTTGCATTAACAGCTTCTTCTACATTTTGCTCAGTAATTTCAGTAATATTACTTCCATCACCTCCGTCACCACTACCTCCACTATCGCTTTCATCTATAGTCTTTTTTATAAATCCTTTCAAAACTTTAATTTGAACATCATTAAGATTATAACCAACTTTTCTTAATAAAGC